>NZ_AP014938.1:327530-655061 GCF_001548235.1 Rothia mucilaginosa | reverse complement strand
AAACCCCTCACCATTCAGTGAGAGGTTCTGGAAGAGCGGCTGACGGGAATCGAACCCGCGTATCAGGCTTGGGAAGCGTGCGCTCTACCATTGAGCTACAGCCGCATCTTTTTCAGTGTATCGCGCTTGCTTGCCGGGGGTGAAATGTGTTGCGGCTGTTTGTGTGCCGGCGTCGGAGGTGAAATGTGATGTAGGACTGTGTGCTGGGGCTGGTGGATGCCTGCACGTGGGTGGTGTTTGCCAGGTATCCTTTAAGCGTGCTTATTTCAGATCGCGATATTCGTCAAGAGATTGCTGATGGGCGCATCGTTCTTGAACCGTTCGATGAGTCGATGATTCAGCCTGCAAGTGTGGACGTGAGGATTGATCGTTTCTTCCGTCTGTTCGATAACCACAAGTACCCGCATATTGATCCTGCTCAGCCGCAGGAGGATTTGACGCGCCTGGTGGAGGTGGCTCCTGATGAGCCGTTTATTTTGCATCCGGGTGAGTTTGTGTTGGGTTCTACGTATGAGAAGGTGACTCTGCCTGATGATGTGGCTGCCCGTCTGGAGGGTAAGTCGTCGTTGGGTCGTTTGGGTTTGTTGACTCACTCTACGGCTGGTTTTATTGATCCTGGTTTTTCTGGGCATGTGACGCTTGAGTTGTCGAATGTGGCGACTTTGCCGATTATGTTGTGGCCGGGTTCTAAGGTTGGTCAGTTGTGTTTCTTCCGTTTGAGTAGCCCGACTGAGCATCCGTATGGTTCTGGTGCGTATGGTAACCGTTACCAGGGTCAGCGTGGCCCGACTGCTTCGCGTAGTTATTTGAATTTTCATCAGACGATGATTCCGACGGATGGTTCTGTGGAGTCTTAGTCTTTCCCGCTTTTGGGGTGCGGGTGTGCAGGCTGTGTGTTTGTGCGCCCGCGTTGGGCGGTTTTTCCGTCTGTTGTGCTCGTGCGTTCACTCGCGTGCGGGTTTTTATCTCTCACTCTCTAAGGATTTTTGATGAATCTGAAGCCTGTTGTTCTGCGTGTTGCTGGCGCGGAAGTTTCTTTGTATCTGATTGATATGTCGGACTCTTTTGTGGAGCGTTTTAAGAAGGCGTGGGAGCCTCTTGCTCCGGAGTTTTTTGATACTCCTGATGAGGCGTATGCTTCGTTGTCTCGTTTTGATCAGGTGATGCTGGTTCATGCGCCGACTGATGAGTCGGTGATGGATTTGGCGAATCCGTTGATGGGTTCGTTTGATAAGGTTTCGACGCTGCGTGTGGCTGATGATGATTCGGGTATGCAGGATCTGACGAGCCGTATTACGTTGGCGATGATTGAGCAGCTGGTTGGTCGCGGTGTGATGCTGCATGCGGCTGTTATTGGTGACCCTGAGTCGAAGCGTGCTGTGGCGCTGGTGGGTGTTTCTGGTAGCGGTAAGACGACTGCGTCGCGTTTCTTGGGTTCGAAGTTTGCGTACCTGACGGATGAGACTGCGATTATTTCGGATGAGGGTGTTGTGTCGCCGTATCCGAAGCCGCTGTCTGTGATTGTTGACCCGAATGCGCCGAAGGATCAGCAGAACCCGGTGGATTTGGGTTTGAACGTGGTTGATCGTGATGACCTCAGCTATGAGCTGTCGCGTATTGTGTTCATTTCTCGTGATGAGTCGGCTTCTGAGCCGTATTTTGAGCGTGTTCCGCTGCATGAGGCTCTGGTGTTCTTGAGTGAGCAGAGCTCGGGTTTGGCGCGTCACCCTGAGGGTGTTGTGTCGCTGGCTAAGCTGGTGGAGCGTTGCGGTGGTGTGTGGCGCCTGGTGTACTCGGAGATTGAGGATACTCTGCCGCTGGTTCAGGATCTGCTGAATGGTGGTGAGCTGCCGAATGCTGATGAGGTTGAGAAGCTGGAGAAGTACACGGCTGAGGATCACCTGCCGGGTGTGTTCTTGAACGGTACGATTGCGGTGTCTCGTATGCCGGGTACTTCGGGTGTGCGTGTGGGTGAGGACGGCCCGTTCTTGCTGCTGTGTGACACTGAGCTGAATGAGCTGTCTGATTTTGCGGCGGAGTGCTGGCTGCAGGCTGAGGGCGATATTTCGTACGATGACCTGTTTGCGCGTCTGGCTGAGATCTTTGAGGGTCTGCCTGCGGAGGCGTATGACGAGAACCTGAGCGCTCTGGCGGCTGGTTCGATGCTGTGGGTTCGTGTGATTGATGATCCGCTGATTGATGACGCGACCTGGGCTCAGATGACCGGCGATGAGGTTCTGGATGAGGAGGAGCAGCAGATTGCGCTGGATTCTTCTGAGGACGCTGTCTCTGATGATGAGGATGACGTGGTGGAGGACTAGCCACCGCGGCTTACTGAGATCTGCTCGATAGGCACTGCTTAAGCACAAGGGAGGGGCGGGTAGAAGATGATTCTTCTACCCGCCCCTCCCTTTGCGTTTACAGGGTTGCGTTTGCGGGGGTTTATAGGACGCTTAGCCCCGCGACGCCTTACTGGGCTGCCTTGTCGCGGCGCTTCTGCTCACGCTTCTGCTCGCGGCGAGCCGCACGCACACGCAGCGGACCGGGCGCCTTCACCGGCAGCAGCAGGAGCAGACCCGCCACCACAACGATCAGAATACCGAGCACACCCCAAATCTGCGCGCCCATGATGCTCACGCACAGACCGAACAGCATCGGCGCCAGGAAGCTGGTGGCACGACCGGTGGTCGAGTACAGGCCGAACAGCTCACCCTCAGTGCCGGGGTCCGCCAGACGCGCCAGGAAGGTGCGGGACGCCGACTGTGCCGGGCCCACGAACAGGCACAACAGCAGGGCGCATACCCAGAACACGCCCGGTTCGGGGAAGAACATCAGCGGGGTAGCCGCCAAGATAATGCCGACCAGCGAGATAACAATAATCGCCTTCGGTCCCAGGTAGTCATCCAGGTAGCCGCCCAGGATCGCGCCAGCCGCCGCGACAGCGCTACCGGCAATACCGAACAGGATTACCTCGGAAGTGCTGAAACCGAACGTGCCCGCCGCAAGAATACCGCCGAACGTAAAAATACCGGACAGACCATCACGGAACACCGCCGAAGCAATCAGGAACCACAGGGTCTGCGGGGACGTCATCTTCAGCCGCTTAATGGTGCGCCACAGCGCCTTGTAGGAGGCGAGCAGACCGCCCTGACGAGCAGGGGAGAAACGCTCCAGACCCAGCTCCAGGAAACGCAATTCGCGGGTGGGCAGCACCTCCGGCAGGAAGCGCTCGCGGGTGCGCATACGCACCAGCAGAGGCACGCAGAAGATGAGGCACCAGGCGGCGGCGAACAGTGCGACCGCGCGGATGTTCAGGGCGTTATCGGTGGTCAGGCCGAGCACTTCGGGGGTAAGCACAAAACCCCACAGCACCACAGCCAGCGCCAGGATGCCGCCAATGTAGCCGGCAGCCCATCCAGCGCCCGAAATCTTACCGATATTGTCCGGGTTAGAGATGCGCGGCAGCACGGCGTTATAGTTCACGTACGCGAACTCGCTGAACACGCTCGCCGCAGAAATCAGGGTCACACCCAGCCACAGGTACTGCGGGGTGGGAGCCACGAAGAAGCACGCCGCCATCGAAGCGACCAGCAGTAGCGTGTTCACGCCGAGCCAGAAGATGCCCTTGCCGGACTTATCGTTACGCTGACCGGTGACCGGCGCCAGAATCGCAATGAGGAACCCTGCAATGGTCAGACCCAGAGACAGCGCCGAGGAGGTCTCTTCGGGAGTGCCGAAATAGCTACTGGTCAGGTACACGGTGAAGATGAAGGTCATCATAATCGAGTCGAAGCTCGACGAACCAACATCCCACATGACCCAGGACGCGACTGAACGGCGGCTGTTCGCGTGGTCAACGACCCTACGCGGAGCCTTCGTCTTACGGCGGGGAGAAGAAATAGTCATAGTTGTGCTTTCGGATGCCGAGGTGGCGCTTCAGCGTAGCGGCGGCGTGAAACCTGCTGAAGTAGAGCGGGCGTGCTGAAGAGGGAACACCAGGCGGTACGTACCGAGTGGAGATACGTACCGCCTAGTTCATGAACTTTCGCGCGGAAGGCGCAAAGCCTTAGTTGAAGAAACGACGCTGCAGGCGAGCAATACCGAAGCTCACCACAGCACCCACGACGGAGGTCAGAACGGTCCAGAGGATGACCTGACGCAGAGTGTCTTCAGAGTCGTGGGAAATGGCGGGAGGCTGGTTACCGGTAGCCTTGGTCCAGGCTGCGCCCAGACCCTTACCGACCAGGGCTGCTGCGCCCATGTTGATACCCGCAATAGCAAGCTTAGCGACGGGGTTCATGTGTATCTCCTTAGCTGTATACGATGCGGCGTCTCGCCCCGGAACCCCTTCGGGGTTGGGTGAGAAAAGAGCGCCACTCCCTAGCGTATAGGGTTTAAGGCGTTCGTGCCGCCTTGGAGCCTCTCCGTCCCAAAATTGTACACCGTGCAATTCTGTAATGTGGGCAGAAGAACGAAACAAAAAGCGGCAAATTGGCACGAACAGCCAGACACGCCTACAATCGAACCTGGGTTCCCACCCGCACCACAACGGTACGGACAAGGAACCCCAAACGACAGGGGAGCGCCACCGAGGCGCTGAGAGTGCTAAGCAGACCCTCGAACCTGATCCGGTTAGTACCGGCGTAGGGAGTCGAATTTCTTCTCAATGCCCTCGTCCAATCAGAGGGCGAGGACATTCCCCTTCCAACGACGGAAGGATCACCAATGTCACAGAACGCAACCCCCGCCTCCCAGGCATCTAGCCAGGCAGAATCGAAGAAGCCGAACCTGCGCTGGCGAGTCAACGAAATCGTTATCGCCGCAGTTATCGCAGTAGCCTGCGCCGTCATCTTCTGGATCTGGGACATCGCAGTCGGCCCCGCCGCCAAAACTGCACTCGTAGCAGCACCCGAATTCCGCCCCATCGTCGCCGGCGCATGGCTGCTTGGCGGCACCCTCAGCGGCCTGCTCATCCGCAAGCCCGGTGCGGCACTCTTCGGTGAAATCGTCGCAGCATTCATCTCCGTGCTCTTCACCGGCGGCGCGTGGAGTGGTGAAATCCTGATTGCCGGCTTCTTCCAGGGCGTTGGCGCTGAAATCGCCTTCGCAATCTTCCGCTACCGTCGCTGGGACGCATTCGTAGCAGTCTTCGCCGGTGCGCTCAGCGGCCTGTTCATGGGTGTTAACGAAATCTTCATCTACTACCCCGACATGGAACCGGTCAAGGCAATCATCTACGTAGCGTGCGCCGTCATCTCCGGCGCAGTGATCGCAGGCTTCCTCGCATGGATTCTCGTGCAGAACCTCGCCAAGACCGGTGTGCTCTCCTCGCTGGCATCCGGCAAGACCCGCCGCTAACCACCAGCAACTATCCACCGGCTAGTCACTCACCACGAGTCACCACTCGGCACACAACAGCAGCCACACAAAAGGCTAAGGAACCATCATGGAAGCAACACCGCGCGGGGCGCGCATCGAGCTCAACAACTTCAGCTGGCACCACCCCGGACGCCCAGAACCCGTCATCAGCGGACTCAACCTCACCATCAACCCCGGTGAAAAAGTCCTGCTACTGGGCACCTCCGGCGCCGGCAAATCGACGCTCCTGCACGCCATCGCCGGTGTGCTCCACGATGACGACGGCGAATCCGCCGGCGGCACCATCACCATCAACGGGCAAGCACCCGCCGAAGCACGCGGTACCGCAGGCATGATGCAGCAGGACCCCGAATCCTCCATCGTCATGGCAACCGTCGGCAATGACGTAGCGTTCGGCCCCGAAAACCTGCGCGTACCCCGCGAAGAAATCTGGGGCCGCGTCACCGAAGCCCTCACCGCCGTAGGGCTTAACCACCTGCCCCTCGACCACCCCAGCAGCGCACTGTCCGGCGGACAGAAACAGCGCCTCGGCCTGGCGGGCATCCTCTCGATGCACCCCGGCGCCATGATTCTCGACGAACCCACCGCCAACCTCGACCCCTCCGGCGTGCAGGAGGTGCGTGACAGCATCCTCACTGCTGCGGAGGCGACCGGCGCGACCCTGCTCGTCGTAGAACACCGCGTGAGCATCTGGGCGCCGCACATGGACCGCATTATCGTGCTCGGCGAAGGCGGCACCATCACCCACGACGGCGCACCCGACACCGTACTCACCGAAGCACGCCAAGAACTCATCGACGCGGGCGTATGGGTACCCAACTACGTGCCGCGCGCACCGCAGACCGGCGATGTTGTGGGCGGCGAAAGCGAGCACGGCGAGGCGCTACTCCGCGCCGAAAACCTCAGCATCACCCGCGCACAACCCACCCCCAAGCAGCGACGTGCACGCCGACGCACCATCAAACGCCTCGGCGACACCCCCGCACCCGCACCCGTCGACCTGCCCGTACTGCGCGGCGGCATCAACCTCACCCTGCACGCCGGCGAACACCTCAGCGTGCTCGGCCCCAACGGTGCCGGCAAATCGACCCTAGCCCTCACCCTCGCAGGGCTCCTCACCGCGCCCAACGGCACCCTCACCGCCACCGACGCGCTGCGCAATCACGGCGGTCAGACTGCGCACTGGGACGTGCCTACCTGGACCCCCGCCCAAATGCTCAGCCGCATCGGCTACGTCTTCCAAGAACCCGAATACCAATTCATCCGCGGAACCGTACGCGAAGAACTCGAACTCGGCCCCCGCCGACTCGCCGCACTCAACCGCGAACCCCTCAACGAAGACGAGCTCACCACACGCACCGACGAGCTGGCGGCCCGCCTGCGCCTCACCCACCTGCTCGACGCCAACCCCTTCACCCTCTCCGGCGGCGAAAAACGCAGGCTCTCCGTCGCCTCCGCACTCGCCACCGCACCGCGAATCCTCATTCTCGACGAACCCACCTTCGGCCAAGACGCACGAACCTGGGCAGAACTCGTCGACCTCATCCGCGAACTCCTCGCAGGCGGCACCGCCGTCATCTCCATCACCCACGACGAAGACTACACCGCCGCACTCGGCGGCAAATCCATCACGCTCGAAGCCCTAGAACCCTCCGAAGCCATCGCAACCCCCGGAAAGGAGAACGCATGAACACCGACTTCTTCGGCACCATCGACCGAACCAGCTACTTCAGCAACCTCAACGCCGGCGTCAAGCTCGTCGTCTCCTTCGCCCTCATCATCGCCGCACTCATCGTGCGCGACCCCCTCACCTCCGGAATCCTCTTCGCCCTCGAACTGCTCGGATTCATCCTCGTCGGATTCCGACCCGTCAACGTCCTCGCCCGCTTCTGGCCCATCCTCATCGCCGTCATCACCACCGGCTGGTCCGTCGCCATGCTCAGCGCCAAAACCGGCACCACCATCCTCGACCTCGGCTTCAACAGCGTCACCACCGACTCCGCCGCCGTCGGCGCAGCCATGATGATCCGCTCCCTCGCCATGGTCCTACCCACCCTCGCGTTCGTGCTCACCACCGACCCGACCGACCTCGGCGACTCCCTCGCACAAACCTTCAAACTACCCTCCCGGTTCGTGCTCGCCACCGTCGCCGCCCTGCGCCTCGTCGGCATCCTCTTCGCCGAATGGAACGCCCTCGGCCAGGCACGACGCGCCCGCGGACTCGGTGCAGGCCAATCCCTCGCCGGACGCGCCCAAACCTTCGGCGGGCAAAGCTTCGCCCTGCTCGTGCAGGCTATCCGCCGCGGTTCCCGCCTCGCCATCACCATGGAGGCGCGCGGCTTCGGCGCAGGCGAACGCACCTGGGCTCGTGTGCCGTCCTATTCGCCGCGTGACGTGCACGTGAGCATTGCCGCCGCCGTCATTATTGCTGTTGCGTACGGTGCATCTATTGCGGCGGGTACAATCCAGTTCCTCTGGGGCTAGTTCGCTCGGGACATGAGTAGGGAGGCGCTTGTACTCTTCCTTCGCTCCTACAGGGAGGCGGGGTGCCGCATATTTCCTCCGCACCTAGCTCTACTTAGGACGTGGGTAGGGAGGTGCCCGTACTCTTCCTTCGCTCCTACAGGGGCACCCGCCCTCGCTTCGCTTCGGGCACCCTGATGTCGCTTCAGGAAGGTACAGGCACCTCCTGTCCTTGACCTCAGACAGCACGAAGGGACGGTATTATCCTCGCTCGGATAATACCGTCCCTTCTCGTATGCGTTTAGCTCTGCTGCGCCAGGTAGTTCAGCAGCGTAGCGGTCAGCTCCGGGTCATGCGCCAGCGCCGTACCGTTCAGGTGAGTCACCGGCGCAATCAGACGCACCGACGACGCCAGCCACACGCCGTCCGACTCGAACAAATCCTGCGGGTAGAGCGGGCCGAAACCCAGCTCCCAACCAGCCTGGCGTGCCGCCTCGAACACCGCGCCCTGCGTAGTGCCGGGAAGGATGCCGTGGCTCGGCTCAGGCGTGTACAGCACCTTCTTGCCGTCCTCAATCTTGGCAACCAGCACCGAAGAAGTGGCGCCCTCAAGCACGCGACGCTCATCAGTGATGAAGATAGCGTCGTCCGCACCGCGCTCCTGCACATACCGCAGAACCGCCATGTTCACCGCGTAAGAGAGGGTCTTCGCGCCCGCCAGCAGCCACGGGTAGGCGCTGTTATCCATCGGCTCGTGGCCACGCGGCAGCAGCATCGCCTTCACACCCTCGGTACGGCGCTTCACAATGGACGCGGGCACCGGCGACGCCATAATCAGCGTGTACGGGCCCGGCTGCATGGAAGTCACCGCCTGGGTGGGGCCGCGCGAAATAATAATCTTCACGATGTGCTCTTCACCCAGCGCAGTCTCGGCACCGGCGGTCGCCTCACGCATGAGGCGCTCCACCGCCGAACGCAGAATCTCAGGTTCCGGGTCGGGCAAATCCAGCATGCGCGCCGAGGATTCGAGGCGGGACAGGTGCATGCCGAGCTTACGCACGCGACGGTTGACGGACAGCATGGTCTCGAAGACGCCGTCGCCGCGGGTGAAGCCCTGATCATCAACGCTGATGAGGGGCACGGACGGGTCAACGAAGATGCCCTGCGGGTTCTGCTCGTTCAGAAGAATTACGGTACTAGACATAGTTTTATTGTACGTTCGCATCCCTAACCGGCGAGGGAAGACGGTACTCACCCTTGTTCCTGCAGAGGCAGATACGCGAGGCACGCAAAAGGACGGTGTTATCCACGCTCCTACAGGGGCACCCGTCCTCGCTTCGCTTCGGACACCCTGATGTCGCTTACGGATAACACCGCCCCTCCTGGGCATGCGCACAGATATGTACTTGTGAACGGCTAGTGGCCCGCCGCCGGAGCTTTGTGGCTCAGACCGTCCGCCGAGTAGTCCGAATCCTTACGCGGCGTAGTCCACAGCACCAGCGCCGTCAGGACCGCGAAACCCAGGATGGAGAAGCCCATCGGCAGGTACTCATGCTCACCAGCAATCGACACCAGCGGCGCCGCCAACGCACCCAGCAGAGCCTGAACCGTGCCCATCACCGCCGACGCACTACCTGCCATGTGGCGCGCCTCGTTCAACGCCAACGCCGAAGCATTACCAAAAATCAGACCGCACGAGCTGGTCAGCAGGAACAGCAGAATCAGGGTCGGTACCAGCGAAATACCGACCAGGAAGCTGACCGTCAGCAGCGCAGAAACCACGAGCAGACTAATCACACCGACGTTCACGATGCGGCGCTGCGCCACACGACCCACCAGCTTCGTCGCAATCGCACTGAACAGCACAATGCCGATCGAGTTCACACCGAACACGATCGTGAACTGGGTTTCGGACAAGCCCAGAATCTTCTGCAACACAAACGTCGAACCGGAAATGTACGAGAACAGCGCACCAAACGCGAAGCACATCGTCAGCATGAAACCCAGGTAGCGGCGAATCTTGAAGACCTTCGGCAGCTCAGAGTACACGCTCAAGGCAGTGCCCTGGTAGCGTTCCTCCACCGGCAGGGTCTCCTTGATCACGAAGATCACGCCGAGCATCATAACCGCGGTAATCACGCTGAGCACATGGAAAATATCGCGCCAATTACCCCACGACAGCACCCAGCCACCAAACAGTGGCGCAAGCACCGGCGCGAAGCCGTTAATCATCATCATGACGCCCATGAGCTTAGCCGTCGCCAGGCCCTGAGTCGTATCAGCCACGATGGAACGCGCCAGCACCGCACCAATCGAACCGGCGAAACCCATCATGAAACGCGCAAAAATCAGCAGCTCAATATTCGGCGCGAAACCACACGCCACCGTCGCAATAAAGCAGATGACCACACCGAACAGCAGCGGCTTGCGGCGGCCCGTCTTATCCGACAGCGGACCCACGACCAGCTGGCCGAGTGCCATACCAACCATGAATGCGCTCAACGTCAGTGACGCGTTCGTGCTGGTAGTGTTCAGGTTCTCAGCGACTGCAGGCAGCGCCGCCAGGTACATGTCCGTAGCCAGCGGTGCGATAGCAGTCAGCAGCGCCAAAACAACAACGAAAAGGGGCGATAGCCCAAAAGAGGTCTTAATCGACTTCGAAGACATTAGTCTTAGTTTTTCTTTCTGCGTGATGCGCGTGCAACGGCGCCTGCGGCTCTACACAACGTGGATGCGGTGGTACCGCTCCGGGGGATGAGCTTGCGCAGGCTAGAAGCACAACCTTTTCACGGTAGCAGAATTGGGTGTGGCTTCGTAAGTTAAATGTTTGACATTTTTTCGATTCGGGAGGGACGCTCCGTTTAGTTCCTTTGTGCTTGGTTGGCTTACTAGTTGGCATAGAAGGCGGCGCTCGCCCTCGTTCCTACAGGGGTAGGGGGGGGGGAGGGTGCGCCACATATTTCCTCCGCGCCTACGCAGGGGCACCCGTCGCACAGACGCTCCGCCTCTCCTTGCTCCGCTGCGGAGAGCGTCTGTGCGACACCCTGAGGGCGCTTCCGGAAAACGTGGCTGCACCCAACGCATGCTGGGGTAAAAGGATGGTGTTAGCCACGCCCCGTTGAAGAAATATTTGAGAAATATTCTTGAGAAGGATTGCTCGGGGCGACCGCATAACTTACGTTGGTCATACCACGCGATACAACCGGAGGGAGCACCTCAGATGCGCAATCACTATTACAAATATTTGCTATGCATCCTGCTGCTTATAGCTTGCGTCTTGCTCATAATCCTTGCGGTGCTTTCTAACAACAACCCGGGTAACGAAAAAGACGGCACAGCCTCCACACACGCGCCGAGCAATACCTCAACCTACTGGGATAAAGACCGCATGGAATCCGCCAGCCCGGCTCCCATGCCTAAGTAAAACAGCCTCTAAATAGCGTAGGGCCCAATGCTTCGAGATACACCAAGCATTGGGCCCTACTGTCTTGTAGGTGGCTGCTACTGCGCCGCGCTGTCGTAGATAAAGTCCACGGTCGCGTAGTCCTCCGGGATTTCGGCGAGCAGCGCCTCCTCCTGCGCCGCCCAACGCTCCCAGTGCGGGCGGAACGTGTCACCGTCACGAGCCATGGCGCGTTCGTAACGCACCTCGTCCGGGGCGGTGGCGAGAATACGCACCTCGCAGGCGCCCGCAATCGCGCCGACACCCTCACAGATGATGACCTGCGTAGCCGCCGGGTCGACGGTGCGCACCTCACCGGGGGCGCCCGCCTCCCAATCCCACGGGGTGTAGGTTCCGGCGATGCCCTCGGTCAGCTGCACGGATAGCGCGTCCCACGCCTCCACGCCGTCGAAGAGGCCGTCCCAGCCGGGGTAGAAGTCGTCCAGGTGCAGCACGTGCACGCTGTGGCCGGCGGCGGTGAGCTCCTGCTCAAGCTGCGCGGCGAGGCTGGTTTTGCCGGTGCCGCTACGGCCGTCAATGCCGATAATCAGCGGGATCTGCGCGAAGTCGGCAAGGAACTGCGCACGGAATTCGGTGAATTCGGCGGTGTCCATGTCAAAGTCGTTGCCGATGCCGTGCTCCAGACGCAGCATGTCTTTGCAGAGCTCCAGGATTTCGGTGGTGCCGGTGACGCGGCGGTTCTGGTTCAGGGGGATACGCTGACTCACTGTGCGTCGCCTTCCTGCTTGAGGTGGTTGATGAGGCCGCGTGCGGCGGCGTCAATGAGGCCGGTGGTGTACACGAAGTCGCGTTCGCTACCGTACCAGGGGTCGTAGATGCCGAGCTGGTCCAGGTGGGTGGTGGTGACCTTCGGGTCGAAGCTGCGCATCATGCGGATTTTGGCTTTGTCCTCGTCGTTGCGGGCGAGGGCTTTGAGGCGCAGGTAGTGGGGTGCGTCCATGGCGAGGATGAGGTCGTTGCGGTCGAAGTCCTCGACGGTGAAGACGCTGGCACGGTGCGCGGACGGGTCGATACCGCGGGTGGCGAGCTGCGCGGCGGCGCGCGGGTCGATGCGGTTGCCTTCCTCTTCGTTGCTGATGCCGCTGGAGGTGACGGTGACGGGCACGCCGGCTTCTTGGGCGTGCTGGCGGATGAGGTATTCGCCGACGGGGGAGCGGCAGATGTTGCCGGTGCAGACAGTCATGATTCGGTACATGGTTCTAGTGTATCGGTGGGGTAAAGGGCATGGCACAGCCCCGCTGGATCAGAGAATACGGGCGGGGCTGTGCTGGTGGGCTACTCCTGGTGAAGGGGAGAGCGGTAAATTCTGCAGCATGTGACACTCATATGGGTGTACTCCTGGGTTTTTTCATCCCATGAACCTGGGTCAAAAACTACGGTCCCGAAGGGGATGCTGACGGTTTTATCCCCGAGCGTTGCACTACCAAGTTCAATAGGCTGGCTTCCGGAACGAACAGAGAAGTTGCTCTCTATCCAATTGACTTGGTCAGAGAATCGGGCAGAGTCAGAACCCTCTGCAAATGTGGGTGCATACTTTTCGAAGTAGGAGCCCCGGAGGGTCATTTCTCCGCTGAAGGTTGCATCCTGGAAGTATATGTATTTGCTGAAAGTTGTCCCCTCGAAGCGTGTACCTCCATTGAAGGTCGTGCCTATAAAGTATGCATCTCCGGTGAAGGTCGCGCGCGCAAAGTATACGTATGAGTCTCTGTTGAAGGTCGCGCGCGTAAAATATGCATTTCTGTCGAAGGTTGCGTTCCGGAAACGTGCCTCTCCGGTGAAGGTTGCCGTCCAGAAGTTCGCGTCTCCGCTGAAATCCGCGTCCAAGAAGTCTGCGAATCTGTTGAAGACCGCGTTTGAGAAATCTGCCGTTCTGCTGAAGGCTACGTCTACGAAGTATGCACGTTCGTTGAAGATCGTATATCTAAAATCTGTGTTTCCTGTAAAGATTGCGCCCGTGAAGTCTGCGTTTCCGGTGAACTTTGCGAATATGAAGTTCGTGTTTCCGTAGAATTAGGCAGAGCTGAATTGACCTTGTTCAATGGTGAGGTTGTTCAGGGGATAGAAAATGGGTGCTCGGCTGAAGTCGAACTTGAAGCCGCTCCACGCGCCGGATTTAACAGTTACCTTCTTGTTCTCATCCACACTGACAGTGCTGCTACGTTTGCTCATTTCCTCGAAAATGGCTCGGCGTACGTCCTGTTCTTCGTAGAACTTTACATAGTCTGTGGTGATGTCTTTAGGTTTTTCATATTCATCAGAATCTTCGAAACGCTTAAGTAGAACCTGAAGCAGTGAAGACTCTTCTTCACTGAGCTTCTCGGATTCTGATTTCTGGAGCTTTTCTAGTTCTTTGCGGGCTTCGTATTCTTCAAATTTTGCCGCCAGGGGGAAGGGCGAACGAATGTAAGAACAGAGGTTATTGATAATAACCTGCCCTTCTTCCTGCTGTTTATCTTCGGCGAGGCTATCGTCTGCAAGCCATTCATCGACCAAACCTACAAGGGTATAGATACCGCCCAGACGGACGGCTGCTTTTTCGTTAGCCAGCTGCTCTACAGCCGTGGTGTAACGGCTTCGGTGTTCCGCATACACCTGGCGGGTATGGTCGTTCTCGTTTTTCTTTTTCTCTTGGTTATTCTTTCGGTGGGTTTCACCAAGAGTAATGACACCGAGAAGACCACCGGTGGTGTAGAGAAGAGCCTGGCGAAGAGCTGAGCCATCATCCTCTTTCCCAAAACCTGAGTTAACTGCGATAGGCAGGAAGAAAGCTGCGGCTCCGCCCAAGACCGCGATTGCACCAAGCCAGCAGTAGAACAGGGGTACTTTCTTCTTTAGCATGGTGAAATGTGCAGTGAGTAAGAAAGCGACAACCAATGCTGCGCATATGCTAAGTAGCCAGTAGGACCCCGTTGAATCTAAATACATGTGTCTAGTTCTCCTATCTACTTTGAGAGGAACAGATAATTTTTATCATAGCGTGAAACTGTTTTTGTCGGCCTCGGGTAGCCAAGCCACGGAGGCTCCATCTACTGGAATTGAATAGATGGAGCCTCTAAGGGAAAAATTTATTATATTACATAGTGGTCTGCTGTAATTTCAAGATTTTGAAATTCATATTCGTATGTGTTTGGGTCGAATAATAATGACTCAATAGGGATTTTAACCTTTTTTCCTTTGAGCTTCCGGAGGGCTAGATTTGTTTTAACGTTATTAGAGTTAAAATTGTAATCGTGCCTATTTGAAAAATAGGTCCTTGGGAAGGCGTGATTTAGTCCTATTGAATCCCCCTCTGGGAATTCCATATTATTAAATGATGCATTGTCAAAAAATCGTGCACTCATAAATTCAAGGAGGTCGACTTCGAGCATATTGATTGCAGAGAATATAAACTCTCCTTCGGCATGAAAGTCAATAAACGAAGTTTTTCCTGCAATATTTGATGATTTAATATGGAATCTTCCTGCGGATCTAGCGCCCCAGAAGCTGCAATTTCCCGAAAAATTGCACGACGTAAACCCAGTGCCCGGTGCAAACCGAGCCTCTGAAAAAATTACATTGTGAAGATTTAAACCGTGCAGTGGCTTTCCAATCCATAAATCTGAAAAGTCGTAAGTAATTTCTTTCCATGGGGTATCTTTTTCTGAATTAGAATTGTAGAATGAGCTAATTTTTTGTAGCGTATGGACGATGTTTTCTGTAGAATTATTTCCTTGTTCTTTAAGTGTGCTGCAGAGTGCATCTATAATTCGCTGAGATTCGTATACTGCGTCCCCTTTGTACTTTTCTGGTGTTTTGGTTATCCAGGTATTTGCAAAGTCAATATAGGTGTTGATGTCATCTTTCTTTAAAATTTTGATATTTTCTTTAAAATCGGAAAACTTTCTTCGCCAATCCTCAGACGTATCTTTCCATCTCAACGTTTCTTCTATTTCCATTTTTTTCATGTCAATATCGATGTCGTGTGCATTTTTTATTTTGTCGTTATAATTCTTCCAATTGGTCTGTAGAAGAGTCAAAATAGCGATGACGCCGCCAGTTATATAGAGAATGTGCAGGCGAAGATCTGCAATTACTTTGCCCTCAGGGTACTTGTCTTTGTCGGAAGGGGGGATAAAAGAGCCTAATGATCCAATGAAGGGAATCTTGTCCCATGATTTCCACTGAGGGACTGAGAGGGCGAGGAACCCTCCAAGAAGTCCAAGGCCCACAAGGAGGCCAAAGAAATGACGAATATAAAATGGCGTTTCGGAGAAGAGAAATCCATACACATGTGGAAACTTTTCTCTGAGACATTTTTGAAACAAGCTGGGGGTTTTGCCCTGTTGCTTTGATGAAGGTTCGTTGCTAGGCAATGTTTTCTCCTATCTTCTCTGAGAGGAATGGTCATCATTCAGGATAATGCAAACTCTCCTGACCTGGCCATAAGCGAAGGCCCCACCACACATTCACGTGGCGGGGCCTCTAGCTATTACTGCGCGGGCTCACTCAGGCGCGTGTACTCCTTCTGCCGTTCATCCCAAGACGCCGGATCGAAGAGCACCGCCCCGACCGGGATACGGTAGCCCGCTCCGTTCAGCTCGGCTGTGCCCAGCGGAATAGGCTGGCTGTCCTCGTACACCGCGAAGTTATGCGCCTCGTGACCGGTAGACGGCGTAGCGAATCGCGCCCGGCACATCTCGCCCGAGTCAGCATCCTCAGCTGCGAAGAGCAGCGGGCTCTTCACGAAAGACACATCGCAGAAATCTGCAGCACCCATAAAAGACGCTCCGTAGAACTCAGCGTCAGCCTCAAAGGTAGACTCACTGAAATCTGCGCCTTGAGTAAAAGCCGCCTCACTAAAGTCAGCGGTTTGCGTGAAAGTCGCCCATTTGAAGCGTGCGACCTGCGCGAAAGCCGTCTCACTGAAGCGGGCATCTTGGGTAAAAGTTGCCCCATTGAAGTCTGCAATCTGACCGAAAGCTGCCCCGATGAAGTGTGCGTTTTGAGCGAACACAGCCCAGCTGAAGTCTGCGTTCTGAGCAAAATTTACCCCGCCAAAACTAGCGTTCTGGATGAAAGCTGCCCCGGTGAAGTTCGCCTCCTGAGCGAATTCCACTCCGCTAAAATGGGCGTTCTGCATGAACTTTACCCCGTCGAAATGCGCGCTCTGTATGAAGGACGCTCCGCCAAAGTCTGCACTATGAGTGAAGGTTGCGTGACTGAAATTCGCGTCGCCAGCGAAGGTTGCGTCACCGAACCCCGCGATAGATTCAAAAGTTGCGCGGCTGAAATCCACGGCTCCCACAAAAGCTACCCCGCTGAAATCTGAACCGTTGCAGAACCTCGCCGCAGAGAAATCGGCGTTCTCAAGAGTCAGACCGTCGAGAGGGTAGAAGATGACCGCCCGGCTGAAATCGAACTCAAAGCCGCTCCACGCGCCGGGGACAACAGCCACCTCACCCTTCTCTTTTTCAGCAAGGGTGCTGCTGCGCTTGCTCATCTCAACGAAGACGCTGCGGCGAACATCCTGCTCACCACGGAAAGCCGCCAGATCCGTAGCGAAATCACCCGCATAGTCAGCGGGCGGCGTATCGGATTCAAAAGCTTCTGCCTTGAACGCCCGCGCGAACGGCGAACGAACATAAGCACAGAGGGCATTGACGACGACCTGCCCCTCCTTCTGCCGCGCCTCAACGCTGAGCTGCTCGTCAGCGAGCCACTCATCCACCAGACCTGCAAGCGTGCTGACGGCACTCGCACGGACTGCCGGGTTCGGATACGCCAGCTGCTCAACTGCCTTGCTGTAACGGGTACGGCGCTCGGTGTGCACCCGCTGGGGGTGTTTCAGCTTTTTCTGGGCGTTCATGCGGTGGAACTCCCCAAGAAAGAGAACGCCCAGCAGGGTACCGGTGATGAAGAAAATGAACGGCTGAACCTCAAAATGGGTGATGCCAGGATCAAAGATGAAAGGCATAAAACCCGCCGCGACAATGCCCAAGAGAGCGATAGCCCAAACCCAGGTGCGGAAGCTAGACAGCTTCCCCTTGAGGTTGCCGAACTGCGCGGCGAGCGGGAAAAGCAGAATGACGACTGCGCAAGCTATCAGCCAAGCCCACGCGGTGCTGGGTGCCAGATGCATGTGGTTCTCCTGTCATCGTTGAAAGGAACGGGTCATATTCAGCATAGTGTAAAAGCGGCTGGGCTTGGGCTGTCACTGGTCACTAGCACAGACCCCGCCAGCGCTGGATGTGCGGGCGGGGTCTGTGGGAGCTTCCCCGATGGTAGGGGAGAGCTATGTGTTACTGTGCGGGCTCACTAACGCGGGTGTACTCCTGTTGCTCTTCATCCCAGGAATCCGGGTCGTACAGCACCGCACCGACAGGGAGAATGAACGTTCTATTAAGAAGCTCCGCTGCGCCACAGCTGAAACCGTGCGGGCTCTCCGGGCGTGCCTCGAACAGGTAATCCTGCGGATCCGCCTGCGCCGAGAACCGTGCCCTCTGCAGCCGCCTCTCCAAAGCCTCAAAGGACGGCTCAACGTACGCGAAGCTAGTCTGCCTGAAATCAGCCTTCTGACTGAACGTCGCATCCGCGAAGTAGGCGCCCTCAAAGCTCGCCCCGTTGAAGCTCACCTCCCGCGCGAACGTCGCCTTGTAGAAGCCGACATGCGCCGTGAACGTCGCCTTACTAAAGTCGGCATCCTGCGCGAAGGTCGCGTTACCGAAGTTCGCTCTCTGCGGGAAGTCCATCTCATAGCGCGTCCTCGGAAGCGCAATAAAAGACGCCCGGCTGAACGTGGCGTCGCCGTCGAACCGCGCCCCACCAAAATCCTCGTACTGTGTGAAGGACGCCCCGCTAAAGTCCGCCGCGCTCGCAAAGCGTACGTTGCTGAACATTGCGGACTGCTTGGTGGCTATTCCGGCAAAGCGCGCGACCCCGCCGAACAGCGACTTGGAGAACACCGCCGGACGGTTGAAGACCGACGCGGCGAAGTGTGCCTCATCGTGGAACGTGGAGGCGGTGAATACTGCCTTTCCGTCGAAGGTGATTGCCGCGAAGCTGGCTATGCCCGCGGTGTTTAAGCGTGAGAAGTCGGCATCGGATTTGAAGGTGGATACCGCGAAGTCAGCCGCAGCTGAGAAGACCGCGTCTGAGAAGTCGGCCTCGCCGGTGAAGGTTACGGTCGCGAAGCTTGCCGCGTCTGCAAAGCGCGCCCCGCTGAACCCTGCCGCGCCCGCGAAGTGTGCGGCGCTGAAGCCCACCCAGTCGTTGAAATTTGCGCTGTGGAAGGATGCGTCAGCCGTGAACTGCGCCGCGGAGAAGCTGGCGTCACCGTGGAAGGTTGCGCCGAAGAAATCCGCCGTGCCGTAGAAAGTTGCGGAGGCGAAATCGGCGTTCTGAAAGTACAGCTGCTGTAGCGGGTAGAAGATGGGCGCGCCACCAAAGTCGAAGCGCAGGCCAGCCCACATTGGTGATGACGGTGGCACCGCGTGCTGGCTTTCTCCGTTGCCTTCTTTGTTGCTCTCAGCGACGGCGGCGAGGCGGCGACTGAACTCCATGAAGACCGTGCGGCGCACTAGCTGCTCTTCGCGGAGTGCCTCCTGATCGCGTGTAAAGTCGCCTTCGTACCCTTCGGGTGCCTCGTCTGATTCTAGGACCTGCCGGTTCTGCGCGAGGGAGTAGGGCGTGCGGATGCACCCGGTCAGCGCGTCGATGATGGTCTGGGCTTCTTCACGGCGCACCTGCTCGGGGAGGGATGCGTCGGTGAGCCATTCGTCTATGAGGTTCGCGAGCGTGTACGCTCCGCTCAAGCGTGCGGCGGGCTGCCCGTCGAGGAATTGTTCGAGGGCGTGCGTGTAGCGTTCGCGCCGTTCAGCCTGTTGGTTGTGTGCCGGGGTGTTTTTGCGTTGCCACAGCGCGGTGAAGAGTTTGTTTAGGTTCATGGTGGTGTGCCCTTCTTGCTCCGGTGCTGGCTTATATCCAGCATAGGGGAGAGCCCCGATCTTTCGCGCTCGCACTGGTTAAAGAAGAAGCCCCGCCTGCATGAGAGGTGCAGACGGGGCTTTTAGAGAACTTACCTCCTAGAGGGCGAAATGTTCGGTGTTACTCTGCAGGTTTGCTGACTCGGGTATATTTCTGTTGCTTCTCATCCCACGAATCAGGATCGTAGAGATGGGAATTAACAGGAATCTTCGCCTCATACCGTTTACATCTTCTTTTACCCACGAGAGTTACAGATTTGATATTTATTGTGGGTATATCAAGATGATTGAGGTCAAGGAATTTATGCACGGAGGAACAACTGAAAATAGAACCATCAAAGGAAACCTGACCATCTTGTAGAGCTGGTGTGATTATAGTGGGTCCTTTGAAAATTGAACTATCGAATATTGCGCCTGCCTTAAGTGTTGTTGCCTGAAAATTTAATTCTTTTTCAAAACACGAATTACTGAAAAGAGCTGTCCCCTGGAAGCATGCGCATGAGAAGGAAACGTCTCCGAAATAATGAGTATCAGCAAATATTGGAATTCCTTGGAAGTCTGAAAAACTAAAATCTGCTAGCCCAAAGAATTTTGAATTACGAAAATTTGGACTGAAAAACCTTAGTCTATTAAGAGGATAGAATATGGTTGATTTACTAAAGTCAAATTCAAACACATGCCATGTTGTGTAATCTCGTTTTTCTTTCTCGTCAAGGGGGTGAAGGCGGACACTTATCTCATTAAAAATGCTTCGGCGCACTTCTTGTTCTTCGCGAAAGGTTGCCTGGTCTGCGAAGAAGTCTCCTGCGTAGTCAGCAGGAGGTGTATCACCGCTAAGAATTATTGCTTTTCGAGCCAAAGGGAAAGGTGAACGAATATACTCGCATAAAATATTTATAATATTTTGCCCATTTTTGCGAGCCTGGTCTTCTGGGGGGTCGGGGTCCCTGAGCCACTCGTCCGCAATAGATGCAAGGCCTTGAATGGCGTTAATTTTTGAATAACGATTTTCGCTTCTTAAATTATCCACAAGAAGCCTGGTTCGTTCATGGCGCTGAGATTGGGGGTCAGAAGAGATGTTCTGGACAACGGAGATGTGGTTGCTTGACGGTTTCTGTATGAGTCCAAAGATTCCGAGAAGTGCGGAGATAAATCCGACAAAATCATTAAACCATTTTAGATTCAGTATTGATAATAAAGCAAAAATAAATCCCACTGGGAAAATGAGATATTTTAGATCTTCAAATAGGTATTTTATGAGTTTTTTAGATTTTGATTTTGAATTATTTCGGAGAATTAGTATGTATATTATAAAAATTATCGAAAGGATGAAGAATGTCAATAGATTTAAAAATTCATATTCAAATGGAAATGGCGCATTTTTTAGCGAATTTTGAAATATCGAGATTAAGCCATGGATGATTAGGGCGATGGCGAAAATCCAACCCGATATTTTCGTTGATCTATATTTGACGGTTTTGCTTTTGGACGCGCTGGTAAGTCCATGGCAGCCAGTAGGCACTGGGTTACTTTGCTCTTGCATGGGGGCCTATCTACATTGAGAGGATATGGTCGTAACCAAGCATACGGCAGGCGGGTAGCCTCAAGCCACAGGTGAAGGTTAGAGAAATTGTGGGTCGGACAAGCGAAGACACTGCCGTAGAGTGAGCGATGAAGCTTGCAGACAGGTACTCCATATATAAGAGAAGCGAAACTCTGAGATCTCAGGTGGGTGTCTGCAGCTGAGGCGCCTGCACGAAGCGCACCTCTAACAACGCCGCCAGAGGCCTAGCCGCCAGGCCTAAGAATCGCGCCTAAAAATCACCCCGCACACTCTATATAAGGTGCTCCCAAACCGCCTTTCGGCACCTCTCGCACCCCAATTTTTGGGTTTTTCGCCCTTTTTCACCCGATTTTTAAAAATTTTTTCGCCCCGACCGCCCGGTAGCGTCCGCCGTGCGCTGAATCGCTGCGCCGCGCCCGCATCCAGACCAAAAACCCCGGAATTCCGCGGCAAAACCGCCCATTCGCGCCTCGCCGCCGCTCCGATTTTCCCCGCAAAACACCCCTCCGGCACCCCGAAAAACCCGCCCCTCACACGAACTCGCGAAAAAAAGTTGAGTTAAATACGCTCAAGTCTCTTGACAGCCCTTCCGAGAGGGTGCATACTTGAGTACACAAGGCTCAAGGAAGCCGCGCAGACCACCCCACACGGGCGGCACGCGCAGCACCGACCGCCTCCAAAACTTTCAAACTAACCCGCCTCGCATTAGAAGAAGCGGGGCACTAACACCTAAGGAGTGAATAAACATATGGCACGTGCAGTAGGTATTGACCTCGGTACCACCAACTCGGTCGTAGCAGCACTGGAAGGTGGCGACCCGGTCGTCATCGCTAACGCAGAGGGCACCCGCACCACCCCCTCCGTCGTCGCATTCTCCAAGGACGGCGAGGTTCTGGTCGGTAGCGTCGCAAAGCGTCAGGCAGTGACCAACGTCGACCGCACCATCTCCTCCGTCAAGCGCCACATGGGCACCGACTGGACCACCGAGATCGACGGCAAGAAGTACACCCCGCAGGAAATCTCCGCTCGTATCCTCATGAAGCTGAAGGGCGACGCAGAGGCATTCCTGAACGACACCGTCACCGACGCTGTCATCACCGTCCCGGCATACTTCAACGACGCTGAGCGTCAGGCAACCAAGGAAGCCGGCGAGATTGCAGGCCTGAACGTCCTGCGTATCGTCAACGAGCCCACCGCCGCAGCACTCGCATACGGCCTGGACAAGGGCAAGGAAGACGAGCTCATCCTGGTCTTCGACCTCGGTGGCGGTACCTTCGACGTCTCCCTGCTGGAAGTTGGCAAGGACGACGACGGCTTCTCCACCATCCAGGTTCGCGCAACCAGCGGTGACAACCGCCTCGGTGGCGACGACTGGGACCAGCGCGTCGTCGAGTGGCTGCTCGCACAGGTGAAGGCAAACACCGGCGCAGACCTGTCCAAGGACAAGATCGCGCTGCAGCGTCTGCAGGAAGCAGCTGAGCAGGCTAAGAAGGAACTGTCCAGCGCAACCAGCACCAACATCTCCCTGCAGTACCTGTCCGTCACCCCCGAGGGCCCCATCCACCTGGATGAGAAGCTGACCCGCGCAAAGTTCGAGGAACTGACCCGCGACCTGCTCGAGCGCACCAAGAAGCCCGTACTCGACGTAATCAAGGAAGCTGGCGTGTCCATCTCCGAGATTTCCGAGGTCGTTCTGGTCGGTGGCTCCACCCGTATGCCCGCCGTCGCTGAGCTCGTCAAGGAGCTCACCGGCCGCGAGCCCAACAAGGGCGTGAACCCCGACGAGGTCGTGGCAATGGGTGCAGCACTGCAGGCAGGCGTTCTGAAGGGCGACCGTAAGGACGTTCTGCTGATCGACGTCACCCCCCTCTCCCTCGGTATCGAGACCAAGGGCGGCGTGATGACCAAGCTGATTGAGCGCAACACTGCAATCCCGACCAAGCGTTCTGAGACCTTCACCACCGCAGAGGACAACCAGCCCTCCGTGACCATTCAGGTCTTCCAGGGTGAGCGTGAGTTCACTCGCGACAACAAGAACCTGGGTACCTTCGAGCTGACCGGCATCGCCCCCGCACCCCGTGGCGTGCCCCAGATTGAGGTCACCTTCGACATCGACGCAAACGGCATCGTCCACGTCTCCGCAAAGGACAAGGGCACCGGCGTTGAGCAGTCCATGACCATCACCGGCGGTACCTCCCTCTCCAAGGACGACATCGACCGCATGGTCAAGGACGCAGAGGCACACGCAGAGCAGGACAAGGCACGCCGCGAGGCTGCTGACACCCGCAACGAAGCCGAGTCCGTCGCATACACCACTGAGAAGCTCCTGAAGGAGAACGGCGACAAGCTGCCCGAGAACGTCAAGACCGAGGTCCAGGGCGATGTCGACGAGCTGAAGAAGGCACTCGAGGGCGACGACGACGCAGCAGTGAAGTCCGCATTCGAGAAGCTGCAGGCATCCCGATCCAAGCTGGGCGAGGCACTCTACGCAGCAGCACAGGCTGAGGCATCCGAGTCCAAGCCCGCCGCTGATGAGGACGTTGTCGACGCCGAGGTTATCGACGAAGACGAGAAGAAGTAATCATGGCTGAGCAGGAAAACGTCACCCCCGACCCGCTGGAGGAGGCATTCAACGCCCCCGCAGCGGAAGGCCACCCCGAAGCTGAATCGGTCGAAACCGCCGAAGACGCTGCGGAAGCCGTCGAGGCTGAGCTCCAGGACGCCGTAGAAGCAGAATCTGCGGATGCGGCACTTGCCGCAGAGCGCCTGGACTCCCTGCTTCGCCTGCAAGCCGAGTTCACTAACTTCAAGAACCGCACCGCCCGCGAAAAGGAGCAGTTGCGAGGCTTCGTAACCAGTGAACTGGTGACCGCGCTGTTGCCGGTGCTCGATGATATCGACGCCGCACGCAAGCACGGCGACCTGCAGGAAGGCCCCTTCGCCTCCATCGCTACCAAGCTCGAAGAGCTGCTCGGCAAGCAGGGCGTGGAGCGCTTCGGTGAAGTAGGCGACGCCTTCGACCCGAACATCCACGAAGCTGTCCTGCAACAGCCCACCGACGAGGTGGCTGAGGATCATGTCTCCATGGTTCTGCGTTACGGCTACCGCGTGAACGACCGCGTGGTTCGTACCGCTCAGGTGGCTGTGGCTGTCGCACCGTAAAGTGGTCGGCTAAGCATTGGCTGAATAACTAACGACGGGCGGGTGCTCTCCCTGGTGGGGAGTGCCCGCCCTGTTGTTTGCTTGCGATATGTGCGTGGTCTCGGCATGTAGCGGCGGTGGTTAAAAAGCCTTGTAGGGCGCTAAATTTTGGTCTACCCCCTTCCAAAATTGAGTCAAGTAGACTAAACTTTTATATAGAGCATTAAGACAAGAACGTGGTGCCCTGCTAGCCGTCCCGTAACCGAGGAGGGCGGCGCATCACCGCAGAAGGAGAAACACAACATGGCAAGTGAAAACTGGCTGACCGACGACTTTTATAAGGCACTGGGCGTTAGCGAAGACGCAAGCGAAAGCGACATCAAGAAGGCGTACCGCAAGCTCTCCCGCAAGTACCACCCGGACCTGAACCCTGACGACAAGCAGGCAGAGAAGAAGTTCAAGGAAATCTCGGAAGCATACGACGTGCTCTCCGATAAGAAGCAGCGCGAAGAGTACGACCAGATTCGCCGCTACGGTGCCGCAGGCATGGGCGGATTCGGAGGCGGCGGCTTCGGCGGTGGTAGCTACACCGGCTACCCCGGCGCGGACGCATTCGGCGGCTTCAGCAACGGCGGCGCAGGCATCAATATTGACGACCTGCTCGGCGGCCTCTTCGGTGGTAGCGCAGGCGGCTCCCGACGCTCCGCAGGCTTCACCAGCGCCGACTTCGGCGGCATGGGAGGCGGCGGCTTCGGCGGCGCACAGCACGCGGCACCCGAAGAAAGCACCACCAGCACCCGCATCAGCCTCGCCCAGGCATACACCGGTGCGACCGTGACCGTGTTCCTGCCGGACGGCTCCCACACCGAGGCACGCATCCCCGCAGGTATCAAGGACGGCCAGAAGGTGCGCCTGCGCGGCAAGGGCCTGCGCGGCGGCGACCTGAAGGTCACCGTGCGCGTCTCCGATGACTCCGTGTACTCGCGCGAGGGCAACAACCTGGTTATGCGCGCACCCGTCACCCTCGCCGAGGCTGTTGACGGCGCCGTCATTGAGGTGCCCCTGCCCGACGCATCCACCGTGAAGTTGCGCCTGGCACCCGGCCAGGTCGGCCGCCGACTGCGCGCTAAGGGCCGCGGCTTCAAGGCTAAGGGCGGCGACGGCGACCTGCTGGTCATCCCGGAGATTGTACTGCCCACCGAGCTGAGCGCAGAGGCACAGGAAGCATTCGATAAGTTCGTAAAACTGGCTCCGCAGGAGAACCCGCGTAAGGATCTGTTGAAGAAAGCGAAGTAAACCATGGCATCTCGAGAATCATCATCTAAGTCCCGTCGTAGCGAGCCGCTGCACAGCGTGGACCGCCCGGTTTTCGTGATTTCTGTGGCGGCTGAGCTGGCGGGCATGCACCCGCAGACCCTGCGCCAGTACGACCGTATCGGCCTGGTCCAGCCTTCGCGTGCGCCCGGTAAGGCGCGCCGCTATTCGCAGCGTGACGTGAACCGTCTGCAGCAGATTCAGCAGCTCTCGCAGGAGGGCGTCTCCCTGGAGGGTATTCGCCGCATTATTGAGCTGCAGTCCCTCGTGGAGGAGCAGCAGGAGCAGATTGCGGAGTTGCAGCGTCAGGTTGAGGACGCGAAGGTGAAGATGGGCATGTCGGAGCGCGTGTTCGCTGCCGGTACCAGCGGCGATGTGGTGCATATTGCCCGCGGTACCCGCCCGGCGCCTCGTCAGCGTTCTTCGGCGGTGGTGCTCTACCGCAAGTCGCGCTAACCGGCTACGGCGGATGATACGAAATCGCCGCGCTAAACCGGCTAAACCCGCTACACTGGGATAAACGGATCGGCTAGCTCGCTTCTAGTTCATTTGAGCTGGTCAGCCGCCCATATAGGCTTGTGCGTCTTTGTGTCATACGAGCGAGGGAGGGTAGACCCCCGCCCCGCATGCACTTGGACCCACACACAAGAAGGTGAGGCTCCCCGAATGACCGGGGAGCCTCACCTGCTTGGCTATATAGTTGGAGATAGCATAGTTGAACTAACAAGCTCGGGGTACTGAGATAAGGGAGGGGCTGGCAGAGTGAAAAATTTGTTCGTCTGGAACACCTTTATGCAGTGGAAGCCAGTAGCTATCAAAGAACAGAAAGTTACTGAGAATCGGGCAGGCTCTGACGATGCAACAACTGACAAAAATCAGGTACCGGCTGGAGTTCAAGCAACAGGTCAGATTGAGCGGGGCGTGAGTTATGAGGAGAGGTGGAAGATTATCCAGTACTTCTCTGATTGGATCAAGAATGCTGATGTGAGAATCCAGATGCTGTTGGCTGTCCAGGGCTTTATCGTAGCGGCTTATGGAGCACTTATCCCGGCCATCGAGAAAGCCGACAACTTTTGGAATTTGTGGACCATTCTATTTACAGTCCTCTTCATTGTTTTTGTACTTATCTCTTTCATAATAGGGTTTCTACAGTTCCCTAATACGACGTCCAGCAGTAGTAAAGAGAACAATATATTCTTTTATGGGTCATATGTGGAAGGCATTAAACCTGATGGATTGTCTAATTTCACAAGAGATCAAAAACTTGAAGATTTAGGTGAACAATTGGTTAAACTTGGACAGATAGCGAGTAAAAAATTTAAAAATGTCCAGCATTTACAAACTTCTGTATTTTTAAGTTCTTTCTCTCTTGCGTTGCTTCTTGTTGGGTTTACTCCAGATCCCTCTAAATTCTTCCGTGAAGAATGGATGTGCACTCTTGTAATTGTTGTGTGTATTATTTTGTGTTCGGTGATATTCTTGTGTAAGCTACCTGGAAAGAATGTGAAATAATTTTGAGTTGTGGTGAATTTTTAAATTTTAACTCTGTATTATCTCCTGAATTCAGAGGTAATTCTCAAGCTATATTGGTATGTGGTGTTGATATTAGTGAATCTACCGCGTTGAAAAATCAGCACCCACTATCTGGTGTCGGTGCAATATCAAGATTTATGGAAAGTTTCGATAAAGGCCTAAGGAAGCCTAGTCATCAGGTTGAATCTACAAGCGATGCAGGGTGGTTCTTGTGGAGGGTCAGGGGTGATGAGCTGGTATATCTTCGAACCATACCTATTGGAGTCGATGGCAAGCCTGAACCGGTAACTATTGGCGAAGTGTTGCAGCAATTTATTGCAACTCTTGAATCAGTTTCTCCCAGTCAGATTTCAGGTTTGTCATACACCCTAAAACTGCGTAGCTACGCTTTTCTTCTTCATTCGCAAGGGAACCCTTGGGATTATCGATGGAATCTCATACCTAAGGACTGGAATAACAATCTAAACGATAAGGAGGATTTAAAAAATCAGGTAGGAAGTTTGGGTATTGGAAGTTCCACTGACCTGAAATCCTTCAGTGATCGTAGAATTAATCTCCGAGAGATTCAAAAAGACTATTTTATAGATTTTATTGGAGTTGATGTTGATCTTGGATTTAGGGTTGCAGAACAATCTGAGGCACATCGAATGATTCTATCGCCCTATTTGGCTTACCTTGTAATGATGGGTCTTGAAAAAAATGAGATAAGTCCATTTAGTATATATTCTATGGGAGAACGTGAGCTAAAAGGGTGCTCCATTAAAGAAACTGGTCTTGTTGAGTACCCTCTGTACTATGTCCCTATAGGAAATTTCTCGATTCTTGAAGAACCCACGGGTGAACCCATACAGATTAATATTTCGAAAGAAATAGAGAAATTGGAAGATTTTGAAAAATTTAGAAATGATTCTTACCGGCTTATCTATAAGAAGGCATTGGAACGTATGCCGAATGAAGAGTCATAGGGTTTAGATATAGAAAAATTTGCATACATACAAGAAGGTGAGGCTCCCCGAACGACCGGGGAGCCTCACCTGCTTTAACGTATGCACTTTGCGCGGTGGCGAGAAAACACCTGGCGGTAACTCTCGCTAACGCTGCCCCGCTTACTTGCGGCGGTAAGTCAGATCGTGCGCGCGGCGGCCCGCCTCCTGCGCCTTACGCTCAAAGCTGGTGAGGGTACGACCCTCCCAACGCGGAGCCCAACCACCCTGCGGATCCTCCTCGGTCGCACCAGCGCCGGGGTGAACGTTCTCAAAGTCCGGGTGCGCCTCCAGAACCTCGCGCATGACCAGGGCGTACTCCTCCCAGTCAGTCGCCAGACGCCAAATACCGCCGGGCTTGAGCACACGCGCAACCTTATCAGCGAACGCCGGAGACACTAGGCGGCGCTTGTGGTGGCGGGACTTATGCCAAGGATCCGGGAAGAACACCCACAGCTCGTCCACGGAGTTCTCCTCAAGCATGTTGTCGAGCAGCTCGGGTGCGTTCGCCTGAGCCACACGCACGTTCTCCACGCCGGCGTTGCCCATCTTCAACAGCAGGTCCGCGATGCCGGGAGTGTACACCTCAACGGCGAGGAAGTTTGCCTCGGGTATCTCAGCCGCGCGGTGCACAATCGCCTCGCCCAGACCGGAACCGATCTCGACGACCTGGTACGCCTCACGGCCGTAAATCTCGACCGGGTCAAAGGTCGCCTCAGGTGCGACGGAGGTGTCGGTGCGCAGACGGGGAATATCCAGCACGTGGGTGGGGGAGTAGGTGTCCCACGCCTTCTGGCGGCGCGCGGTGAGGCGGTCGCCGCGGCGGACGAAGGAGTAGGGCTGGCGGAAGAATTCCTCGGGAACCGGCTTCTTGGCCTTTTCTTCGGTGGATTCGGGTGCCTGGCTAGGCTGCGTGTTCTCAGTAGACATACCTAAAAGAATAGCGCAGGGCCGCTACACCGTGTGGTTAGCGGGCGTGCGGGGCTGGCGTGAGGCTGAACTAGCCGGGCGCACGCCGGTCTGAGGGGCATAGAAATTTTGCGGGCATACAAAAGTGCGGCGGGAACGAATACCGTTCCCGCCGCACTTTCGTGAGGTCGTCTGTGCAATTTAGCCTGCGGAGCTTACTTCTTGGAGCCCAGCAGTGCCAGACCCGCACCGAGCAGCACGATGTTGTTTGCGAGCTGCTGACCGTCCTGAGTGGGGCGGAAGAACTTGTCGTGCATGTCCGGGTTGCGGAAGTACATGGTCATCAGGTTTGCCGCGAATGCGGTCAGACCTGCGCCCGCCAGGCGTGCGGGGATGAAGGGGGTCAGCAGGGTTGCACCGAGTGCGGTTTCTGCGCCGGAGATGAGCTTACCGAAGGTTGCTGCGTCCAGCTTGGAGACTGCGGGAACGCCGGTTGCCGCCATCTGCTGCAGGAAGGCGTAGGTGCCTTCGTCTGCCTTGAGCTTCTTGACGCCTGCGTCGAGGATGAGTGCGCCGGCGGTGAGTCGCAGTGCTGCGTTGGAGAACTTGCCCATTGTTGTGTCCTTCTGATCTGTAGTTGGTTGGTTAGGTTTTCGTTGAACGGTTTCTACTCTAGACTCGGTTTCTCGCCTTGTAAAGTTTTACACGTAAAGTTTCTGAATATTTTTTGAAAACCCGGGAGAAGCCTGCAGAGAAGGGGTGCTATCTAAGGGTGATGCGGGGCGTGTTTCGGGTGGAGGCTGAGAGATGCCACAGGTTCGTCCCGTCTCAAAAATCTGGCGATGTTGCATTCCTTGTACTTGTGTGGGTATGAGGGGGTAAAATTTGAAATTATGCATTCTCTGCATAATTCACTATTGGTGATGCAGGAACCCGGAAGCCCCGCAAAATCGGAGTCCACAAGCTCAAGCGCACCGCGCAGGCTGAGGAAACTCGAGGCTCCCCTCCTTCTTGCCATCACGAAATATGCACGAATACCAACCACCCGGACTCGCCCCCGAGTGAAATTTAGGGCGAATCGACGCAGGAAAGAGAAATACGTGACACAGCAGCCAACGCCGCACAACTCCGTCACCGGCCTAGACTCCGAAGCAGAGCACTCCAAGCTCCAGCGCGGACTCAGCTACCGACACATCCAGCTCATTGCAATTGGCGGCGCCATCGGTACCGGCCTTTTCCTCGGCTCAGCAAAGACCATCGCCCTGACCGGCCCCTCCATCGTCTTCGTCTACGCCATTATCGGTAGCATTATCTACTTTGTGCTACGCGCCATGGGTGAGATTCTGCTTTCGAACCCCAAGTACAAGTCCTTCACCGACTTCATCACCGACATCCTTGGCCTGCGCGCCGGCTTCTTCGTTGGCTGGTCGTACTGGTTCTTCTGGGTGGTCACCGGTATTGCGGATGTCATCGCAATCACCGGTTACGTGCAGTACTGGCTACCCGACATGCCCAAGTTCATTCCTGCGCTTGTCGTCATCATTGCGCTACTGCTGCTGAACCTGCCCTCGGTGAAGAACTTCGGCGAAATCGAGTTCTGGTTCGCCGTCATTAAGATCGTCGCCATTGTGCTGCTCATCGTGGTGGGTGCGCTCATGGTCGCCTTCAGCTTCACCAGCCCTGACGGCACCACCGCATCCCTGCGGCACCTGTGGGATCACCCCGGCCCCTCCGGTAGTGGTATCTTCACTCAGGGTGTGACCGGCTTCCTGGGTTCCTTCCAGATTGCTCTCTTCGCATTCGTGGGCGCCGAGCTCGTCGGTACTGCCGTGGCTGAAACTAAGCACCCCGAACGCACCCTGCCCAAGGCTATTAACGCGGTGCCCTTCCGCATTTGCCTCTTCTACGCCCTGCCCCTGCTGACCATCCTTGCCGTCACCCCCTGGGACAAGCTGGATAAGTCCATGAGCCCCTTCGTGGGCATGTTCTCTCTGGCGGGTATTGGTATTGCTGCGTCGCTGGTGAACTTCGTGGTGCTGACCTCCGCGGCGTCCTCGGCGAACTCCGGTATTTTCTCGACCTCCCGCATGGTCTACGGTCTGGCGCACGAGGGGGCGGCACCTTCTGCCCTCGGTAAGCTCACCAAGAACGGTGTGCCCGCGAACGCCCTGTACCTGACCACTGTGTTGCTGCTGTTCAGCCTGGTCATGCTGTACGCGGGTAATGGCATCATGGAGGCGTTCACCGTGGTGACCTCTGTGGCGTCGATGATGGGTATCTTCACCTGGAGCATGATCCTGATTGCGTACCTGGTGTACCGCAAGAAGTTCCCGGAGCGCCACGAAGCATCCGAGTACAAGATGCCCTGGGGTATTGGCATGAGCTGGTTCGGCCTGGTCTTCTTTGCTGTGATGGTTTACGCCCTGAGCCTGTACCCGGATACCGCGGTCGGTCTGGCGCTGACCCCCGTCTGGTTCATTGCCCTGGCTATTGGCTATGAGATTCTGACTCGCCATCATGCGGCGAAGCGTGCTCGCGCACTAGCTGCCGAGAAGCCTGCTGAAGAGGCTGCTCAGAAGTAATTCTGTTCTTTCTGCGGCGCTGTTGGTGTAGCGTTTGAGCCCCGTTTCTGCGTTCTTTGGGATGCGGAGGCGGGGCTTTCTTGCGTCCCTTGGTCGGGTGCTAGGCGGCATTTTTGCACCGCTTGATGTGATTTCAATAATAGAGATAAGTCACTTTTTTCGTGTCAAAACCTGTTTTTGCACCCTGAACACCTGTAGAATAACTATCCAAGTAGCTGTGAGAGCTCCCAGAAAAACTTCGCGTTAGTCGATAGTGTGACACTTCCGAGTACCGCGCGGTAGCTGGCATGGAGCCCCAGCCGCGCCCCGAAATCCGGGGACACCCCGCAAAGCATGGCCGCATAAACATACAGTGACTGTGCCTGCTGTGTTTAGTAATTCTTATTCCAGCAGCGACACAAGCGGTACGGGGTACCAACCGCAGAAAAGAGGACGCTGTGACTGAGCAGAACAACGTCACCCTGAATCCTAAAGCTCCCGAGCAGGGAGAGCGACTGCACCGCGGTCTGAGCAACCGACATATCCAGCTCATCGCAATCGGTGGCGCCATCGGTACCGGTCTGTTCATGGGCTCCGGCCGCGCTATCTCCCTGGCGGGCCCCTCCGTGATTTTCGTGTACATGCTCATTGGCGCCGTCATCTTCCTGGTGCTGCGAGCTATGGGCGAGATCCTCCTCTCCAACCTGAGGTACAAGTCCTTCTCCGACTTCACCACCGACCTCGTCGGCCCCATGGGCGGATTCTTCCTCGGCTGGTCCTACTGGTTCATGTGGGTGGTCACCGCCGTCGCGGACATCATCGCAATTGTTGGCTACCTGCGTCTGTGGTGGCCCGACCTGCAGGCATGGATTCCGGCGCTCGCCGTCATCGGCGTTCTGCTGACCCTGAACCTGGTGTCCGTGAAGAACTTCGGCGAAATCGAATTCTGGTTCTCCATGATCAAGATTGTCGCCATCGTTGCCCTGATTATTGTTGGTGGCGCCATGGTCGCTATCGGCTTCACCTCACCCAGCGGCGCGCAGGCGTCCGTCGCAAACCTCTGGAACGACGGTGGCATGTTCCCGAACCACTTCATCGGCTTCCTCGGCGCGTTCCAGATTGCCGTCTTCGCGTTCATGGGCTCAGAGCTCGTCGGTACCACCGCCGCAGAAACCCAGGACCCCGAAAAGACCCTGCCCAAGGCAATTAACGCCGTGCCGGTACGTATTATGGTCTTCTACGTGGGCGCGCTCGCCGTCATCCTGATGGTTACCCCCTGGCGCCTCGTCAGCCCCGATAAGAGCCCCTTCGTCGCCATGTTCACTCTGGCGGGCCTGGGTATCGCCGCGCACATCATCAACTTCGTGGTGATTACCAGCGCAACCTCCTCGGCAAACTCCGGTATCTTCTCCACCTCGCGTATGGCATTCGGTCTGGCGCGCGAGCGCAGCGCACCGCAGTTCCTGGGCAAGATTTCTAAGAACGGTGTGCCGCGTAACGCGCTGTTCCTCTCCGCCGTGATGCTGCTGTCCTCGATTGTGCTGCTCTACGCGGGTGACTCAATCTCTAGCGCGTTCAACCTGGTCACCACCGTGGCTGCGGTACTCGTGATTTTCGCGTGGGCAATGATCATGGTCAGCTACCTGATGTACCGCAAGAAGTTCCCCTCGCGCCACAAGAAGTCGAAGTTCCGTCTGCCCGGCGGCCGTTTCTCCGCGTGGCTGTCCCTGGCGTTCTTCGCCTTCACCATCGGTGTGCTGGCCATGGATGAAGAAACCCTCAGGGGTCTGCTCGCGATGCCCGTCTGGTTCGCGATTCTGGGTATTGGTTGGTTCTTCAAGCGCCGTGCGGATGCACGCCGCCACGAAGCAATCTCGACCCGCACCGCGCAGATTGCGATTGTGGAGGCGTCCGAGATTTTCTCGGCACGCTAAGCAATTACGCTACGCCGCGCCGGCTATCGGTACCGGCTACCAGTGCATGCGTAAAGCCCGCGTCACCTACTCCTCTTGGGGAGTGGGGACGCGGGCTTTCGCTGTCTCCAGGGATGAGAATTTGAGAGGCTCGCGGGAGTGCGCTTAGACGGGGGGCTTAGACGAACGCCATCTCAGTCTCTTCGGCAAGCGGGTCGTCGTCGTCATCGGTGCGGTAGAAATCCCAGCGTTCACAACCGCAACCCGAACGCATCGCCTCAATGACGGCGGCAGCTGCCTCCATCGGATCGAGCGCGTGCAGGTTCCACAGCGCATGCACCGGCACCGGGTGCCTCCAGCCGTGCTCCTGCAGGAACTCCGGGTCGAAGGCGGGTAGCGCCTCGACGGTGGGTTCAAGCTCGCAGAGGAAGCCGGTGGGGGAGCGGAAGACCGTCACCACGGGGGTCGGGTCGGCGTCTTCCAGGCAGGCGCCGTCGAAGAAGTAGTAGGTGCTCAGACGGCGGTTCCAGGCAAGCTGCGCGAGGCGTTCGCCGAAGACTTCCACCGTCTGCTCCCACCGAGTGCGGTGGTATGCCGCCAGGTCGGTGTGGGCGGTCTGCACCACGCCGATGCCCTGCTCGGTGAGTTCGCGGGCGCTTAGACGTGCGGGCTCTGCCGGCTCTGCCGGTTCCGCGGGAGCGCCCGCAGGGGAGCCGTCCGGGGTATCCAGCTCTGTTAGTTCTGCTTCGGTGAGCTCAGTGTTAGTCAGCTCAGCGTCGAGGAGCTCAAGCTCCTCCGCCTCATTCGCTTCCACGGCAGCTGCGTTGGTTTCGTTCTTCGTCCACAGGCGTAGCTCGCGGGCAATCTGCGCGCGCCCGCGATGCAGGGTCGCCTGCCAGGAACCGAACTTGGCGCGCACCGCACCCAGGGGCGGCACCTCACCAATCAGAGTCTGAATAGTCGACCAGTAGCCGTACACGAGAGCCGTCGGTTCGCGGTCGTAGCGGGCACAATAGCTCAAAAAGAGGCTCAGGGTCTTCGAGGCAAAATCCTCGGGTACCGCGGCGGCGTCAATGTACCACTCGTTCTCGAGCGCCTCCGCCGGGTAGATGCCGGTGCGGAGCATGCCCAGACCCCAGTTGCCGTCACCGAGGTAATCGTTCGCGGTCTGAACCGGTGCCGGCCACGCCGATTCGCCCTCCATGCTGGAGGCAAGCAGGGTGTAGAGGCTACCGCCCTTGGTGCCGATTTCTGCTACGCCGCGCAGCCGGATGTCCTCGAGGGTCTGCGCGTACACCTCTTCCTCCAGCTGGGAGTAAGGGTGCGCGGCAAGGTACTTGAGCGTTGCGCCGATCTTCGCCAGGATGTGGGAAATATCCTCGCTGTCGAAGTGGCGCGCCTCCAGCGCAGGCGGCAGGTCGTGGATAATGTCGCAATCAAGAATCAGCGCCGCGTACTCGGGCTCCGGGGGCAGATCGTAGGCTTCCGCGAAAATGTACCAGAGGCCGCAGGCGAGCATCGTGTAGCTCGGGGCGTCTGCTGTGACCGGGCCAAACTGCCAGATGCCGGAGTTCAGCGCATAGTTCAGGTGCTTCTTGTTGATGTGCGGGTACAGAAAGTTGAGGCGGCGGAGAACCTGGCTAGGGGTGAACCCCAGCGCGGCGAGTTCGGCGATGAGTTCCGCGTACTCGTCGTGAAAATCTAAGTAGCCCTCCGGGGCGTTTGATAGCGCGGCTTGTTCGCGCATGGGTCCCTCTTTCATCTGCGGGATGTGGCGGCACCATGTCGTACCGTGCCGCCGAAACCCTGAACGTGTGCACGCAGATAAGGGTGTTTGCGTGGTGTGAGGCCACCCCTTATCTGCATAAATAAGCGATATTTTTTCAAAAAATATGCTCTTTTATCTAAATTTATCGCTGAAACTAAGCACTATTCAAATACGTGAACCCCTAACACGGTTTCTTACGGAAAGATGACAATATTTAGCGCACCCACAGGGCAAAATGTGCGTAAAGACTCGTAATCTGCACTAGAAGATGCGATAGAAAAATACGCTGACCCGCACCCGCACAGGCGAGCAAAATACGCCCCGCGCTGACTCTTTTCTCAGCATTACCGGCCAACCCATGAGCCGCGGCGAAATATGCGAAACTGGAAGGATGAGCGAACACCCCCTCCCGAGTAGCATCCGCCCGCGCGCGGATCGAGCTGCAGACCCTGCGCCCAGTAGCGCCGCCGGCAACGAACCCAGCAGTCCCGCACACCGCGAAAAACACGAAACCGGCGGCAAGACTGAGCAACCCGCCGAGCACCTCATCAACGCGCTCGCCGTAGAAACCGGCATCGCGCCGCACCGCATCCGCGCAGCCGTGGCACTGCTCGACGCCGACAACTCCGTACCCTTCATCGCCCGCTACCGCAAAGAAGCAACGGGCGCGCTCACCGACACCCAGCTACGCACCATCCAGTCGCGCCTGGGTCAGCTCCGCGCCCTCGAAGAGCGCCGCAATCGCGTGCTCGAAGCGCTCACCGAACGCGCCGACGAAGGCCTCATCGACCCGCTCACCCTGCTGCAACTGCGTTCCTCGCTCATGAACGCCGCCACTATCGCAGACGTGAACGCCATCTACGCCCCGTACCGCAGCGAGCGCGTGACCCGCGCCCAGATGGCGCGTGCCGCCGGGCTTGATTCCCTCGTTGAAGACCTGCTGGAGGTGCCCCTCGCCGAGGCGCACGCCATCGCCGCCGCGTACATTACCGACGGCACCGAAGACGACGAGGACGAGAGCGTTGAGGTTGCAGAGGCGGATGAAGCCCTGCAGATTCACAGCGCCGAAGAGGCCCTCGACGGTGCCCGCGCAATCCTGATTGACCGTGCCCTCACCGACCCGGTGCTGAGCGAAAAGCTCCTCAAGCGCCTGCGTGAGAGTGGCGTGATTGAGTCCCGCGTGATTGCCGGTCAGGAAAGCACCGGCGCGAAGTTCTCCGACTATTTCGCCTTCTCGGACCGTATTCGTTCCATTCCGCCGCACCGCGTGCTGGCGCTGCACCGCGCCAAGGACGCCGGCGTGGTGCGCCTCAAGGTGGATGTGGCACCCGCCCCCGTGGCGCTCAGCCGCCTGCGTGGTGCCGCCCGTGCCGAAGCTGAGGCCGCCGCCGAAAATTACGAGAACGTCCGTTCTGCATACGAGCGTGAAGTCGCCGCCGCGCTACGCATCCCCGTGCAGGTGCTCAACACCGTCGATGACGAAGACCGCGTACTCGGCTGGCTCGCCGCCACCGTCCGCACCGCATGGCGCAGCCACCTGCGCCCGCGCCTCGCCGAACGCATCCGCCACCAGCTACTCGATGCCGCCGCGCAGCACGCCACCGAGGTGTTCGCCTCCAACCTGCGCGACATTCTGCTCGCCGCACCCGCCGGTCACAAAACCACCCTCGGCCTGGATCCGGGCCTGCGCCACGGCGTGAAATACGCCGTAGTTGACGGCACCGGTGAGCCGCTGCGCGTGGGCACCGTCTACCCGCACGCCCCGCGCAACCAGTGGGCAGAAGCACTGCGCGAGCTCGCCGCCGCCTGCCGCGAGCACGGCGTGGAACTCATCGCCATCGGCAACGGCACCGCAAGCCGCGAAACCGACAAGCTCGCCAGCGAACTGATTCGCACCCTGCGTGAGGACGGCGTAGAAGCACCTCAGAAGGTGACCGTCTCTGAGGCGGGCGCCTCCGTCTACTCCGCCTCCGCCCTCGCCGCCGCCGAGCTGCCCGACTACGACGTGACCGTACGCGGCGCCGTCTCCATCGCCCGCCGCCTGCAGGACCCGCTCGCCGAGCTCGTCAAAATCGACCCGCAGTCCATCGGTGTGGGCCAGTACCAGCACGACGTGCCGCCCGCCGCCCTGCGCCGCGCCCTCAATGACACCGTCGAAGACTGCGTGAACGCCGTGGGCGTGAACCTCAACAGCGCCTCCGTGCAGCTGCTCGCGCACGTGGCGGGTGTGGGTACCGTAACCGCCGAACGCATCGTCGCCTACCGCACCGAACACGGTCTCTTCACGAACCGTCAGCAGCTGCTGAACGTGCCGCGACTGGGTGCGAAAACCTTCCGCCAGGCGGCAGGATTCATTCGCATTCGCGGCGGTGAGGAGCCGCTGGATGCCTCCGCGGTGCACCCGGAAGCCTACCCGCTCGCGCGCCGCATTATTGCCGACGCGCAGGCACGCAACGGTGCCCACTGGGTTGCCGGCGCCCTGGGTACCTCGGATGGTAGCGACCCGCTCGCCGGGCTGAACCCCGCCGACTATGTGCAGGACAGCCACGAACAGGGCAGTACGGAAGAAGGCACCGCCGGCGTGTACACGGTCGAGGACATCTTCGCCGAGCTGCGCCGCCCCGGCCTGGACCCGCGCGGTAGCTTCCGCACCGCCCGATTCTCCGAGTCCGTCTCGCACTTCGAGGATGTGCGCCCCGGTATGGTGCTCGAGGGTACCGTCTCGAACGTGGCGGCATTCGGCGCGTTCGTGGATATTGGTGTGCATCAGGACGGCCTCGTGCACATCTCGCAGATGAGCCGCGGCTACGTGGCGAACCCGCACGATATTGTGCGCAGCGGCGACATCGTGCAGGTGCGCGTGGTGGAGGTCGACCCGGCACGCCGCCGCATCTCCCTCTCCCTGCTGGTAGAGGACGAGAACTAGCGTTCGCTAAAAACTCAGACCTGAGAACGTCAACCCTGAGAACGCAATAAAGCCCCGACAAGCACTAACTGTGCCTGTCGGGGCTTTACTCTGCCTAGCTTCAAGTCCCCAGACGCGGGACTCGACACACCAGCTTAGAAGTCGATGTTCGCCGGGTCAGCGCCAATACGACCCTCGGGGCTGGAAAGCGCATCCACAGCCGCGATGTCCTCGGCGGTCAGCTTCACGTTCACCGACGCCAGGTTCTCCTTAATGCGGGAGGGGGTCGCGGACTTCGGGATAGCCACGGTGCCCTTAGCCAGGTGCCATGCCAGCACGACCTGCGCGGGGGTTGCGCCGTGGCGCTCCGCAATCTCAGCCAGCACGGGGTTCTGCAGCAGATCGCTACCGTTGCCCAGCGGGCTCCATGCCTGAGTCGCGATGCCGTACTCGGCGTGAACGGCGCGCAGCGCCTCCTGCGAGAAGTAGGGGTGTAGCTCAACCTGGTGGATGACCGGAACCACGCCGGTCTCCTCGATAATCTCGCGCAGCTGCTCCTCGGGGAAGTTCGAAACACCAATCGAACGGACCTTACCCTGCTTCTGCAGCTCAATCAGCGCACGCCAAGAATCCAGGTACAGGCCCTGCTGCGGCTTAGCCCAGTGAATCAGGTACAGGTCAACGTAGTCGGTACCCAGCTTCTCCAGGGAAGCCTCGAATGCCTCGAAAGCGCTCTCGTAACCCTGGTCAGAGTTCCACAGCTTGGTGGTGAGGAAGATGTCTTCGCGAGGCACGTCAGAGTTAGCGATAGCGCGGCCCACGCCCGCCTCGTTGCCGTAGCTAGCGGCGGTGTCGATGTGGCGGTAGCCGATCTCCAGGGCGGTGCTCACAATCTTCTCGGCGACCTCGTCCTCAATCTGCCATACGCCGTAGCCCAGCTGCGGAATGGTTCGGCCGTCGTGGAACTTTACGTTAGGTACGTTGTAGCTCATGATGCTCCTTTGGAATCTATGGGGAGGCGGCGCCTCCGTAAGTAGTCCTTCAAGGCTACGCCTCAGAGCCCCCGCTGAGAAGAGCCGCAGCGGAATCGGGTGTGAATCTAGCCCGAGGCGTAACCACGTGACGAAAGATGACGGGTGCCAGACATATCAGCAGACTCGAAGGCTACCGCTCAGGCTGGAAGGCGGCTACCGCTCGACAGCCGGCGCGAAGAGCTCACGCACATCCTCAGCCGTCACCGCCGCGGAGGCGAACTCGCCCTCACCGACCACCGCATCGAAGAGCGCGGCCTTCGACTCCTTGAGCTGCATGACCTTCTCCTCAATCGTGCCCTCAGCGACCAGACGGTAGACGTGCACCTCCTTGTCCTGGCCGATGCGGTGAATACGGTCCACCGCCTGCTGCTCGGCGGCGGGGTTCCACCACGGATCCATGATGAACACGTGGTCCGCCTCGGTCAGGTTCAGACCGAAACCGCCAGCCTTGAGCGAAATGAGGAACACCGGCTCCTGACCGCTCGTGAACGCCTCGATGACCTCGGCGCGGTTGCGGGTCGAACCGTCCAGGTACAGGTGGCCGATGCCCTCCTCCGCCAGGCGCGCCGAAATGCTCTTGAGGTAGCCGGTGAACTGGCTGAACACCAGCACGCGGTGGCCCTTTTCGAGCAGGTCGGGTAGCTGCTGAACCAGGTAGTCGCGCTTGACCGACGACACCCCGGCGTAGGCCTCCGGGTCAATCAGCGCGGCATCAAGCGCCAGACGGCGCAGCAGGGTCAGCGACTGGAAGATCGTGAACCTGTTCTTGTCCATATCCTCCAGTAGACCCAGCACCTTCTGACGTTCACGCTGCAGATGCGTGTCATAGATGCGCCGGTGACCGGGAGCCAGCGGCAGGTTCACGCGCGTATCGTTCTTCGCCGGAAGCTCCGCCGCCACCAGCTCCTTGGTGCGGCGCAACATGAGCGGGCGGATGCGCCGGCGCAGACGAGCAGCCGTCGCCGCGGCGTGCGCAGGGTCCTCACCGGACTCCGCCGGGCGAGCGTACAGGTCACGGAACGCACGGGCGGAGGGGAACAGGCCGTCCGCCACAATCGCCAGCAACGCCCACAGCTCCATGAGGTTGTTCTCAATGGGCGTGCCGGTCATCGCGATCTTGGTGCGGGCGGGCATCGCGCGGGCAATGGACCAGGCGCGGGTGCCGGTGTTTTTGACGAATTGTGCCTCATCCAGCAGGAGCGCACCCCAGCCTTCGGGGGCGGAGAGTTCACCCGTGGATTCGTCAACGGTGCGGCCCAGCGTGCGGGCGTAGCCGGTGTACGCGTCCTCGTCCATGCGCAGCAGCGTGTAGCTGGTCAGCACCAGGTGCGCCCCTGCGATGCGCTCAGCCAGCGGGGTCTTACCGGCGGTGGTTTCGGTAATGGTCACGACCTTTGCCTCGGGCAGGAAACGTGCCGCCTCCGCCGTCCAGTTGGCGATGACGGAGGTCGGCGCAACCACGAGGAAGGGCGCGAACGGCTCGACGCTCTCACCGCACTCGGCAGCATGTTCGGATGCGGCACGCTCGGAGGCAGCACGCTCGGAGGCGGCACGATGCTCCTCGATCGCGTGGGCGAGCAGGGCGAGAGCCTGCACGGTCTTACCCAGACCCATATCGTCGGCGAGAATACCGCCCAGACGCTGCTCGTACAGGAACGACAGCCACTGGAAACCCTCCACCTGGTAGGGGCGCAGGGTCGCCTGCAGGCCGGCGGGTACCGGGCGCTGAGTGATCACCCGACGGGAAGCCTTCTGGGGTGCGGGGGAGCCCTGAGCACCCTTGTCAGAAGCCTTTTCAGAGCCCTTTTCGGCGCTCTCTTCGGCATCCTCCAGGCCCTCGACCAGCTCCAGCAGCGAACGTACCTGAGCGTCCCACCGCGCGGTCGTATGCACACTCGCCGCCAGCGACTCCAGCTCAGAGAACAGCCCCGCCTGGTGACGGTTAATGCGTAGCTCGCCGCCCGCATCGTCGAGTTCGCGAGCCTCCGCGATGAGGGTGCGCAGGGTCTTAAACTCGGGACGACGCAGTGAGAAGTAGGTGCCGTTACCGAGCAGAATACGGTCCGCCCCGCGATCTAGCGCCTCAAAAATTTGGGCGAATGGCACGGTCCAGTTGTTGACCTTCACAGCAATGCCCAGGCCGAACCAGTCGCGAGAATTGCCCTCGCTCACGGTGATTTCAATGAGCGCGTCGGTTGCCTCCACGAACTGCGGCGGAGTGCCGTTAAAACGCACCTGAACAGCGGAAACACGGCGAAGCTTCGGCAGAATCGCGCTGAGCAACTCGCGGGTCTCCCAGCCTTCGATGCGGCGCTCCTCCAGCCCGGAAAGCGCCGGGTGAGCGGCAAGAATAGCGCGCACCGAACGCAGTACGCGCGCCTCAAAACGCTCATCGCGAACCTCACCGCCCTCTTCACCGGGGTAGCCGAAAACGGGCAGGGAGTACACATCGGAGCCGGTCGTAGGATTCTGTGCGTTTGCCTCCTCTGCGCTCGCCTCGTCGGTGCCGTCCTCCGCGAAGGGGTTCAGCGGGTACTCCCAATGCCAGCTCAGCTGCGCGTCGTGGCGTACCTGCTCGTCAAAGCTGATTTCAAGCACCAGGTGCGGCGGCTTCACGCGCGGCAGCGCCAGCGCCGGATCGGGGGTCAGCGAGGGAATGGAGCGGCTGAGCGCGGGCAGGTATTCCTTCTGGAATGTGGCGCGTTCGGCGGCGGGAATGTGCACGGTTCCTGCGCTAATGAGCGATTCGGAGGCGGCATCGAGCGGCTCGACCAGGGGGATGAGCGCCAGCTCCACGCCCTCGGGCAGTTCGGGCACGGCGGGGGAGTAGCGCACCCGTTCACCCTGTGCCGGGTTGATGGTCGGGGCAGGGGGCTCAGCAGACGCTTCCCGCGCGGCCTTGTGCACGAAGGACTCGCGCCCCACTTCATCCAGTGCGCCGGGGCGCGCGGTCTTCCAGTGCACCGCCTTTGCCGCCTGCTCGTACTCCTGCTGCACCAGCCCGCCCAGGGCGAAGAATCCGGTGCGCGGGGTGCCGATGGGGTGGCAGTGCGCGGCGGGCAGCCAGAGCTGACGCAATAGTTCACCTTCGTGTCCTTCCCAGCTGAGCGCGGCTTGAAGCTGCAGGCCGGTGCTTTCTCCGGGTGTATCTTCTGCGGCGGCGGCGTGCAGGCGCACCTGTGCGGGGCTCAGCACGGCGTAGTTCACCTCGCGACCGTTGACGAGCAGGGGCAGGCCAATATCCTCCGCGCGGGCGAGCACGTCCCAGAGCAGAGTGGAGGCAGATGCGCTGATCGAAATCCAGTCGCGGTGCGAGGAATACATGTTCTGCCAGGGGCGGGCAATCGAGTAGAGTTCGGCGAAGAATCGTTCGTGTTCGGGGTAGATTTCGTGCCGCCCGACAGGTCCGCCCACGCTGGAGGCGAAGGTTTCCCAGCTGAGTCCGCCCTTGACCCAGCGCCCGGTTTTGGACGCCATGAGCGGGCGGGCAAGCAGGTTAATGCTGGGGGTTGCGCCGGGCATATTGCGGCCGCGCGCGTAGGAACCGGAGACGCTCAGCGAGAAATCCAGGGCACCGCTCACACGCATCGAATCAATGCCCGCAAGGTCTTGACGTGCGGAAAGAACGGAGGAGAGGTCGCGCCGCCAGGCAGAAATTTTAGAGGTGGCGCCATCGAGCGCTGTGGGGTCGAGCACCGTGGGGGAGGAGCCTAGCTCGTTGAGCGCAAAGCTTCCCTGCGGGTTTTTGGGCTCGGCAGTCTCCGCATCGGGTGCGGGCAGGTTCGCCGCGGTGGTGAGCGCACCGGAGGCGCGCAGTGCCGCGAGCGGGTCGGCGGCCTTCTTCGCCTCCGCAAGATCCTCGCTCTTTGAACCCGCGGATCCCTTTGCCTCAGCTGCGCCCCTCGCCACAGCAGAGGGTAAGCCGACCGGTCCGGGGTGTTCGCTGAGTGCCTTTTTCGCTACGGAGGCGCGGTCGAGCGCGGTGAGCATGAGCGCTACGGCGTGCTTGCAATCGGTGAGCACGGGGCAGGTGCAGCGGGCGGTGAAGGTTGCGGAGCCGCTGACGGCGGGGAAGAAGCGAATGGTCACTTCGTAGGGGATGATGGTGCTTCCGTTGACGAGCCCGGTGAGGGTGCTGTTGTCTTCGTCGTAGCTGTAGCGGATGACTTCGCGGTTGCGCTGGTAGGCGACACCGCGCTGGTAGGTGCGGTGCCCGGCCTGGCGAATAATCTGCGGTACGGTGACGGGAATTTCGGGGAAGGGGTTGTTGGCGCTCACCAGCTCATTATCGCGTATCGTGCGGGTTTGCGCCTTGTCGCCGGTCATGTGCTGGCGGCTGCCGAACTGGATGCCGAGCTGGTTGCAGAGCAGGCTTCCGAGGCGACTATTGAGCGGTGGTTTGGGGTGTATTTCGTATTTGTGGTGGGGGAGTTTTTAACGCATAAAAACACCGGTATTCACATAAGATATTCCGCGCAGTATCAAAAATTCACGCCATTTAAAACGTTTCCACAAGCCAAAATGCTAATAATCTAAATCTCTTTCACAAAACGCTTTACTTAACTTGAGAAAATGCTGTAAGCTAAACCCAGCTTCAAGAGTTTCGACTGATAAGCTCCGACTATGGTCGAACGCCAACCCCATGTTCACGGGTGGCTCGGATGACGAAGCGGTTTGTATTCACCACCGGAATAACCGGTGGTAATTGGTACAGACAAGAGCAACGCGAAAGGATCGCGCCACTCACGGCGCAGGTTGTCACATGTACAACGGCTCTGCAACCGAAGCAGCAATCTCTCTGAACCCCTCCCGCTCCTACCAGGAAAGCCTGCGTGCCGCAGCTGTCCCCGCGCGAGGCGGATACACCGCAGTCAGCATTGACGATTACTCCCGCATTTCTTCTAAGCGCGACGAGTTCCTGAACTTCCTTCTTCTGCCCAACCCCGAGGGCATCCCCGCTATTGAGTACGCCGGTCTGCGCGTAGCGTAGCATTAGGGGTATGAATTTCTCCGGTATGCTCCTGGACTCCGACGTTCTTGCGGAGATCCGTAAGGCGGATCCTGACCCCGCCGTGGTCGCTTTTCTGCGCCGCCGCTCGTTCCGACACATGTACATTTCTGTGCTGAGTATTGGTGAGCTGAAGGGCCTGTACCCCTACCCGGAAACCGATCGCTGGATTACCGAACTTCTTGAGCGCTTTGGCGACCACGTTATTAATGTGGATGCGCGCGTGAGCCTCGAGTGGGCTGGCCGTCAGGCGCCGCGCGGCGTGCATGCTGTGGGTCGTGATGATGCCGGTCCGCTGCCTACCGCCGCCCTGGAGGGTCTGATGGCGGCGAGCGCGAGTGCCTATGATTTGGAGCTGATTTCTTCTAAGGCGCAGGTGTACCGCGCCTGGGGTGTTCAGGCTTCCAACCCGTGGACTGAGGATTAAAACTTTGCCGGATGCGCCTCCACGCGTGCGCGTCTGTGTGCATCCCTGTGTGAATAGTTGTGAGAACCCGCTTTCGAGTGTTAATCGGAGGCGGGTTTCGCCGTTAATTCGTGGCATGATTGAAGGACGATGAAAAGCACCTCACCTATCTCTCGTTATTCCATGCCCATGCCTCTGTGGCTTCAGGGTGTTGTTGAGCTAATTGTTACTGCCCTGTTCTCTGCTGTTGCAGTGTTTGCGGCGATGTCTGCCGTGTGGGCGACCAAGGGTTTTGGCGACATGGAGTTCTCCTCCGTGGCCGCCATGTCGGCGCACCTGTGGCTTCTGATTCACGGTGTTCCCCTGGATCTTGCGGCTGCTTTTGGTGCTTCTGCCGGCACGATGACGCTGGTGCCGCTGGGTTTGAGTATTCTGCCTCTGCTGCTCTGTTATCGTTCGGGTCGTCGCTTGGCGCGCGCCTCGTATGAGGGTGAGTTTTTGATTCCGGTGCTGTCCGGTTCGGTGACCTATGCGCTGATTAGTTCGGCGATGTACGGTTGGGCGAGCCCGCATCCGCAGCCTCTTCAGGCGTTGAATGCTGCCCTGGTGCCTTTGGGTATTGTGGTGGCTGGTCTGATGTGGGGCGGCTACCGTGAGGCGCGTTCGCTCTCGCGCATGGTGGGTGTTGATACTGCGGAGCAGATTTCGCAGATGAGTCAGTATTCGCGTTGGGCGGGTTCGTATGCCTGGGCTGTGGTGCGTGCTGCGGTGGTTGCTTTTGTGGCGCTGATTGGTCTGGGTGCGGTGCTTTTGGGTATCGGTATTTTGGCGGGCTGGTCGCAGATTGTTGCCACCTACCAGGAGCTGCATGCGGGCGCTGTGGGTGATACTGCGGTGACTCTGTTGCAGCTGGGTTTCTTGCCGAACCTGGTGATTTATGCGATTGCGTGGTCGACCGGTGCCGGTTTCTCCTTTGGTGCGGGTACCTCGGTTGGTTTGACCAGTAGCGATGTTGGTACTTTGCCGATGCTTCCGATTCTGGGTGCTGTGCCCGAGTCGATGGGCACGTTCGGTCTGGTGGGTCTGCTGGTGCCGCTGACTGCCGGGGCGATTGCTGGCTGGTGGTTCTTGCGTGAGGGCGAGGACCACCTGGATGAGTGGGTTGCTCTGAAGGTTCCGTTCCGCCCGCTGTCTGCGTTGATTTCTGCCGTGGTGCTGGGCGTGATGACCGGTATTCTGACGTCGTTTGGTGCCCTGTGGCTGGGCTGGATTTCGTACGGCTCTCTGGGTATTGGTCGTTTTACGGAGGTTGGTGCTGAGCCGCTGACTTTTGCGGCGCATACCGCGTTGACGGTGGGTGCCGGCGTGACGTTCGGTATGCTGCTGAGCCGCGCTCTCGTGCCGGATAGCAGCCGTGAGCTGCCTCGTTTTGCGGATGAGCGCCCGAACCTGGGTGAGCGTCTGATGAGGTTTACTGCCTCGACCCGTGAGCGTTTTGCACAGAGCCGCGAGCGTTTTGCGGAGCGTCGTGAGCAGCGTGCCCAGGAGCGTGCGGAGCGTATGGAGCGTGAGGCTGAGGAAGCTGCGGCACGTGAGGCGGCTGAGCGTGAAGCTGCCGAGCGTGAGGCTGAGGAAGCGGCACGCGCGCAGGATTCCGAGAACGTTGTTGAGGCCGAGCAGTCCGTGGCGTCTGAGCAGTCTGTTGTGTCTGAGGTGGCGACCGGTCACGTTCCGGTGCATCCGCAGGAGCCTGTGGTTGCTGTCCCGGTGGAGGCGACCGAGCAGCTGGCGCAGCGTGCGGCGGCGGACGCTTTCGCCGAGATTGTTGCAGAGCGCGAAGTGTCGCCTGAAGAGCCTGTAGTAGCGGAACCTGCTGTGGACGTTGCTCAGGAGCCGGCTTCCGAAGAGGCTACTGCTGAAGAGAGCCTTGTTGAAAAGAGCTCTGCTGAGGAGTACGAGCCGATTGAGGCCGTTCAGCAGGTCGATTACCTGCACTCTGCCCACGCTGACTCTGCGCAGGTTGAGGATGTTGCCGAGCCTGCCTCCAGCGAGCACGCTACGTACGAACACGATGCGTATGAGCCCGCCGCGTACGCTCATGACCCCTCCGATGAGGAGACCCGCGAGCTGATTCAGGAGCCCGTCTACGAGGCTGCTGAACCTGTGGAGCGTGAGCGCACTGTCGAAGAGTCTGCAGAGCAGGCACCGCGTTCGAAGGGCCGTGCGAGCCGCATCATGGCGTACTTCGGCTTTGGCCTTGAACAGCCCGCCGCAGCTCAGGATGACGCAGCTCAGGATGACGCAGCGCAGGATGGCTCAGTTGACGCCGCCCACGCTGAGTCCGCCGCGCAGGATTCCGCTCAGGACCGTGCCAGCGACCGCGCGTACGAGCGTGCGCAGAAGCGTGAGGCGAAGAAGGCGGCTAAGGCGGCACGCAAGAAGCAGAAGAACGACCTAGAGCGTGATTTTGTGGATCGCGAGCTGGATGTCCTCTCAGCCGATCAGGCGATGAAGCGCATCTTTGAGGTGCGTAGCCAGACCGGCATCCTTCCGCTGGTGACCGATGAGGCCTCTACCGTGGAGCTGCCCCCGCTGGATGTCAGCTCCTCGAAGCCCCAGGGCTCTAGTACTCAGGGCAAGAAGAACTAACGCGCGGATGAAGAGCTAGAACTGGATGCGCCGGTGAGCTTGTCCATCGTGCCCTGGAACTTCTGGTCGCAGGTGTACATGTCGGTCTGAGTCAGCGCGGCGGCGCGGCACTCACGGTACTCCTGCGCGCCGGGCATGAAGGCAAGACCGATGCCGCCGAGCAGGGTCATAGCGCCGTAGATAATGCTGACGCCCGCGGCAATGTAGAAGAACCAGGGACCGCGGTAGACTGCGGTGCGCACGATCGCAATAATGCTCAGGGCGATGCCGGCGAGCGCGAAGAGGAAGAGCGCCAAGAAAAGCGGCATCGTGGAGAGCACGAAGGAAGACGCCGCAAAAATGACCAGCGCGGCAACGATCAGCATGAGCGAGGTGCGAATATTCGCTTTCTGCTGTTCGATGGGGTCGATGGGTTTGCGCGGCTTCTTACCCTGAGGCCCTCGAAGCTGCATGTTCTGCGGTGCCTGCTGCGGCGCTCGTGGCGGAACCTGCTGGTTCTGCGGTGCGCCGTTGTTCGGGGTGGGCTGCTGCGGCGTGTTATTCGGGTTGTTCTTCGGAGTGTTCTGCGGGGGAGTAGACATACCTATAAGGGTACCGCCCCGCCTGCCCGCGACCTATTGAGTATGCAACCTATCGAGTTCGCGACCTGTTGAGTTTGCGCCCGGTGAACCCCGGCTAGCCCCGGCGAACCCCGGTGAACCCCCATGAACTCCAGTGAACCCCGGTGAGGATTTGTCCCGCCGGGGTTTCTTTGTGCTCACCTTTGGGCTTTGGGCCTGTTGTGAACCTCTTACCCCTTTGGATAAGGGTGTGAGATGGGTTATGCTAGTCGGGTGCGAATTGTGGTTATGGTATCCGGCTCCGGAACGAATCTTCAGTCCATCCTCGACGCTGTAGCAGCGGGCGAGCTTCCCCTCGACATTGCGGCAGTGGGCGCCGACAAGCCCTGTCTGGGCATTGAGCGTGCCCAGGCGGCGGGTGTACCCACCTTCCTGGTGCAGCCCGGCGACTACGCCGACCGCCCCTCCTGGAACCGCGCGCTGGAAGAAAAGATCGCTTCCTACGACCCCGATTACATTGTGTTCGCCGGCTTCATGCGCATTGTTGACGCGCAGCTGGTCGAGCGTTTCAGCAACCGCATTATTAACACCCACCCCGCCCTGCTGCCCTCCTTCCCGGGCGCGCACGGCGTGCGTGACGCCCTGGCGCACGGTGTGAAGATTACCGGCCTGACCGTCCACTTTGTGGATGCGGGCGTTGACACCGGCCCCATCCTCGCCCAGGCGGCAGTGCCCGTTCTGGACGACGACACCGAAGAGACCCTGCACGAACGCATTAAGGTGCAGGAGCGCCGCCTGCTCGTGCAGACCATCGCATCTCTCGCTGAATCTCACGGCGCTGAATCCCGCGGCACTGCATCTGACAGCTAATTCCGCCCACTAAATTTTTCGCGGCGGATTGAGCCGAGCTCAAACCCCGCCGCCCACACACGTTCCGTTGTGGCACCCGAATACCCCTGAGGGGAAGGTGCACAGCGGCGGGGAATACCCCCACACATATCCTGTCGATCCTGGCAGGCTACGTCCATCCACCAGCTGTGCCGCCGAGAACCGGCGTGCACGTCTAAAGCATCGGAGTATTTGTGTCTCTCATTGAGCTCGATCGCGTGCCCCTGCGCCGCGCCCTCATTTCCGTCTACGACAAGACCGGTCTGGAGGAGTTCGCCCGCGGCCTGCACGAGGCTGGCGTCGCGCTGGTCTCCACCGGCTCTACCGCATCCACCATCGCGGCAGCAGGCGTACCCGTTACCGAGGTCACCGAAGTGACCGGTTTCCCCGAGTGCCTCGAAGGCCGTGTGAAGACCCTGCACCCGCGCATCCACGCCGGTATTCTGGCTGACCGTCGCAAGCAGGAGCACATCGACACCCTCGAAGAGCTGGACGTTGAGGCGTTCGACCTGGTGGTTGTGAACCTGTACCCCTTCGTTGAGACCGTTGCTTCCGGTGCCGATCAGGACGCCATTATCGAGAAGATCGACATTGGTGGCCCCTCCATGGTTCGCGCCGCCGCGAAGAACCACGACGCCGTCGCAATTGTTGTGGACCCCGCCGACTACGCGCGCACCGTTGAGGCCGCTAAGAACGGTGGCTTCTCCCTGGATGAGCGCCGCCGCCTTGCTGCTGGCGCGTTCGCCCACACCGCCGCGTACGATACCGCTGTGGCTACCTGGACCGCATCCCAGTTCCTGCAGGATGAGGACGCTAACTTCTGGCCCCCGTACGCAGGCCTGGGCTTTGAGCGTAGCGAGACCCTGCGTTACGGCGAGAACCCGCACCAGCGCGCCGCCCTGTACGCTGACCCCGCCGCAGCCCCCGGCATTGCTCAGGCGGAGCAGCTGCACGGTAAGGCGATGAGCTACAACAACTACGTTGATGCTGACGCTGCGCTGCGTGCCGCTTACGACTTTGACGAGCCGGCCGTTGCCGTTATCAAGCACAACAACCCCTGCGGTATTGCTGTGGCAACCCCCGGCGCGGCTGACCCGATTGCGGACGCTCACGCGAAGGCGCACGCATGCGACCCGCTGTCCGCATACGGTGGCGTGATTGCCGCTAACCGCCCGGTGACCGCCGCTATGGCTCAGACTGTCAAGGGTATCTTCACCGAGGTGATTGTGGCTCCCGGCTTCGAGCCCGAGGCGCTGGAGATCCTGCGCGAGAAGAAGAACCTGCGTCTGCTGGTTCTGCCCGAGGGCTTTGCCCGCGAGGCTATCGAGTACCGCCCCATTTCCGGTGGCGCACTCTTCCAGGAGGCTGACCGCCTGCAGGCTGAGGGCGACGACCCGAAGAACTGGACCCTGGTCGCCGGTGAGCCGGCTGACGAGGCAACCCTGCGCGACCTCGAGTTCGCGTGGCGTGCACTGCGTTCGCCCAAGTCCAACGCTATTCTGCTTGCCGATAACGGTGCCGCCGTGGGCATCGGCATGGGCCAGGTGAACCGCGTGGATTCCTGCAAGCTCTCGGTGGAGCGCGCGAACACTCTCGGCGGTGAAGGTAACGAGCGTGCCCGCGGTGCGGTTGCCGCATCCGATGCGTTCTTCCCCTTTGCTGACGGCCTGCAGGTGCTGCTGGATGCCGGTGTGCGTGCCGTTGTGCACCCGGGCGGTTCGATCCGCGACGAGGAAGTTATCGAGGCGGCTAAGGCTACTGGCGTGACCATGTACCTGACCGGTACCCGCCACTTCTTCCACTAAAAATATGTAGCGGGCTCAGCCTGCGCTGAGCTACCCGCTGTGAGCGGGGCATTCTAGGGTGAGCCTTCGGGTAAGCCTGGGATGCCCCGCTTTTTCGTGCTCTCTACCTGAAACATCCGTGCTGGGGCGTCTGCATTGGGACATCGGTGCTGGGGAATCTGCATGAGGATACCCGCGCTGAGACATTCACGTTGGGCATCCGTATTGTGGGCAGTCGATTTATAGAATTTTTGCTCTATTTTGCGCCGAATTTGCGCATGCAGGCGCGTCACGGGCGACCGGGATGCGCACGGATTGGCTAAAAGTTCGCTAGGATTAGGATGTGCCTAAAGTCAGCGAAGAATACAAAAAGAACAGGCGTTCTCAGATTGTAGAGACCGCCCGCGAATGCTTCATCAAGCACGGTTATCAGAAGGCTTCGATGAGCGACATTATTGCGGCCACCGGCCTGTCTGCTGGAGCAATCTATAACCACTTCTCTTCCAAGGATGAGATTATCCTGGCGGCAGCCCGCATGGACATGGCGCCTTTCGACCGCATCCGCGCCGAACAGCCCTGGGACTACGTGTTCGGGTGCCTGAAGGTGCTGGATACCCCCAAGATTCGCCGTCACCTGCTCGTCACCTGGGGCGAGGCTGTGGCAATGCCGCAGCTGGCGACCGTGGTGTCTGAACAGCTGAGCTACCTGCGCGATCAGTCCCTGGAGCGCTACCGCGCCTGGGGTGCCGCTGAGCTGGACTTCACCGAAGAGGAGCTTGAAGAATGGCTGACCGTTATCGGTGCCGCGGTGCTGTCGGTGCTGACCGGTTACGTGGTGCAGACCCAGCTGGTGGCTGGCGGTAAGAAGGAGAGCGCTCGCGAGGCGTACCTGGAGTATGCTTCCGCTATCCTGCGTCAGGCGTAGGGTGTGTAGACCCGCTTAACTGTCGCCAATCAGCCTGCCGGGGTGTGTTGTATGCCCCTAGCTGGTGTCGCGCCGACGCCGTAAAAACTTCATCGTGATGCTTTGTAAAGCCCGTTTTTCTTCTCGAAGGAAAGCGGGCTTTACGGTATTATGAGGTGTAGCTCATATTTTTTCATTCAGGGTTTTCAGCTGGAGGCGCGCGCCGCCTCCTAAAAACCGCCCGGCGTACGCCGCGGCAGCCCCGATGATGAGCGACCGAAGATAACGCAAAAACACTCCCAGGAGCGTAATGTCCGAGCAGAAGATCCTCGAGATGCCCCTCGCCGACCTCGACCCCGAGGTTGCAGAAGCCATTGAGCTGGAGCGCAAGCGCCAGCAGAACACCCTCGAGATGATTGCATCCGAGAACTTCGTCCCCCGTGCCGTCCTCGAAAGCCAGGGCTCGGTACTGACCAACAAGTACGCTGAGGGTTACCCCGGCCGCCGCTACTACGGCGGCTGCGAATTCGTCGACATCGTCGAGGACCTCGCGATTTCCCGCGTAAAGGAACTCTTCGGCGCCGAGCACGCCAACGTTCAGCCCCACTCCGGTGCGCAGGCGAACAACGCCGTCATGCACGCACTGCTGAACCCCGGCGACACCATCATGGGTCTGTCCCTGGCACACGGTGGCCACCTGACCCACGGCATGAAGCTGAACGTCTCCGGCAAGCTGTACAACGTTGTGGCGTACAGCGTGGACGAGTCCGGTCGCGTTGACATGGAGCAGGTGCGTGAACTGGCTCTTGCCGAGCGCCCCAAGCTGATTATTGCCGGCTGGTCCGCGTACCCCCGTCAGCTGGACTTCGCTGCGTTCCGTGCGATTGCTGACGAAATCGGCGCATACCTGTGGGTGGACATGGCTCACTTCGCGGGCCTGGTGGCTGCGGGTCTGCACCCGAACCCCGTCCCGCACGCGCACGTGGTCTCCTCCACCGTTCACAAGACTCTGGGCGGTCCCCGTTCCGGCTTCATCCTCTGCACCGAGGAGCTGAAGAAGAAGATTGACTCCGCAGTGTTCCCCGGTCAGCAGGGTGGCCCGCTCATGCACGTGATTGCTGCGAAGGCTACCGCGTTCAAGGTTGCCGCATCTGAAGCGTTCAAGGACCGTCAGAAGCGCACCGTTGAGGGTGCACAGATCCTGGCGAACCGCCTGCTGCAGCAGGACGTGAAGGACGCCGGCGTTGCGATTGCCTCCGGCGGTACCGATGTTCACCTGGTGCTCGTTGACCTGCGCGACCACGCTCTCAACGGCAAGGAAGCAGAGGACCTGCTGCACGAGGCCGGTATTACCGTCAACCGTAACGCTGTGCCGAACGATCCGCGCCCGCCGATGGTGACCTCCGGTCTGCGTATCGGTACCCCCGCGCTGGCAACCCGCGGCTTCGACGCTGAAGGCTTCACTGAGGTGGCCGACATCATCGCTTCCGTACTGCTGCCGAACCCGGACATCGCTGCGCTGCGTGCCCGCGTTGACGCACTGTGCGCCAAGTACCCCCTCTACCAGGGTAGCGAGAACTGGTAGACCCATGAATGACCCCGTTCGCTCACCATCCCCCGCGGGTGCTGAGCGGGCGGGGTTATTTCGCCCTGATACTTGTACCGCCCTGCCCGCTACATCCGTCGAGGGATGTCGCGGGGGAGCGGTACCTGCTAGGCACACACCCTAGAACTCAACACACAGACCGTCCGTTTCGGCGAACCCCGCCGCAACCTATGGAAGGAAAAACAATGCCCCAGATTCTAGACGGTAACGCAACCGCCGCAGCCATCAAGGAAGAGCTGAAGGAGCGCGTCGAGGCGCTCAAGGCTAAGGGTATTACCCCCGGCCTGGGTACCGTCCTGGTCGGTGACGACCCCGCATCCCGCTCGTACGTGGGCGCTAAGCACCGCGACTGTGCAGAGATTGGTATTAACTCCATTCGTGTGGACCTGCCCGGTGACATCACTCAGGAAGAGCTCGACGCAGAGATCGACAAGCTGAACAACGACCCGGCGTGCACCAGCTACATTGTGCAGCTGCCCCTGCCCAAGCACCTGGACACCAACCGCGTGCTGGAGCGCATCGCCCCCGAAAAGGACGCTGACGGCCTGCACCCGACCAACCTCGGCAAGCTCGTGCTGAACGTTTCTGAGCCGCTGGATTCCCCGCTGCCCTGCACCCCCAACGGTGTCATTGAGCTGGTCAAGCGCCACGGCATCGACTGGAACGGTAAGAACGTTGTGGTGCTCGGCCGCGGCATTACCGTGGGTCGCCCGCTGGGTCTGCTGCTGACTCGCCGCGAGGTGAACGCGACCGCAACCCTGGCGCACACCGGTACCGAGAACCTGGACGAGGTGCTGCGCGAGGCTGACGTCATTGTTGCCGCTGTGGGTGTTCCGCACGTGCTGAAGGCTCACCAGGTCAAGGACGGCGCAATCCTGCTGGACGTTGGTGTGTCCCGCGCTGAGGACCCGGAGACCGGTAAGAAGAAGCTCTTCGGTGACGTCTCCCCGGAGGCTGCGCAGAAGGCGTCCTGGGTTTCCCCGAACCCCGGCGGTGTGGGCCCGATGACCCGCGCGGAGCTGCTGGTGAACGTGGTGGAGACTGCGGAGCGTCAGGCGGCATAAGGCCCGCAACGTTTCAGAGCTGATTCAGAGCCGATAACTCAAAAGGGCGGTGCCCCGGTAGAACAATCTACCGGGGCACCGCCCTTCACACTGTCATCACACGAGAGAAGGCAGATGCTAGAGAATCATCTCGTAGAAGTAGGCGTCGGCAAGGTACAGGGTCTCTGAGTACTCGACCGGGCTACCTTCTTCGGTGTAACCGGTCGCGCAGACCTTGAATGCCGCCTCGCCCACGGGAACCTGGTGGTTGAACGCCTCGGCGTCGGCGTCGGTGAAGAGCGCTGCGCTGGTGCGTACGCGGGCGTGCTTAATGGCGTTGGGGGTGTCGGCAAGCTGGTCGAAGGAGCTCGAAGCGCCGGACATTTCCGCCATCATGGCGTCCAGGATGCTGCTTGCAGCGGCCTTCACAAAGTAGGAACGCTCAAAGCCAATGACTTCGTGGTCGGCAAGACGCAGACGGCGCACGAACAGCACCTGCTCGCCCACCGGTACGGACAGGTGGGTGGAGATCTCTTCGGTGGCGTCCATCCAGCGGGTCGCAATCATGCGGGTGGAGCCCTCAAAGCCGCGGCGGCGCATATCGTCGACGAAGGTGTCCACGCGCGGAATGTAGGTGGCGTCGGTGCGCTCGGCAACGTAGGTGCCGGAGCCCTGCACGTTGTAGAGCAGGCCGCGTTCAATCAGAACCTTCAGGGCGCTACGAACCGTCTGGCGGCTCACCCCAAAGTTCTGCTGAATCATGCGCTCGGTGGGCAGCTTATCGCCGGGCTTGCCGGGAATAATGTAGCGCTGCTCAATGTAGTGGATAACCTGCTCGTACTTCGGGCCGGGAATCGGGGGTAGCTCGTAGCGGCTCTCAGCGTTGTGAGCGGTACTTTCGGATGCGGTGGTGCCCGCAGAAGGTGAGGGGGCACCGTGGTCGGTGGTCTGTGAGGAGTGCGAATTCATCACCCAATAGTTTACCGTTCAGCCAGAGAAAAAACGCGCACGAGTGAAAATTTCTCTTCCCTCAAACTGGCATAATTAAGACTATGCATTTTTCTAACACCCCTGCACCCCGCCCGAGCGGTCTGCTTCGCGTGGCGAGCGTGAATGTGAACGGTATCCGAGCCGCCTACAAGAAGGATATGGCGGCGTGGCTGGCGAGCCGTGACATCGACATTCTCTGCCTGCAGGAGGTGCGCGCCCCCGACGCTATCGTGCGTGAGTTGCTGGACGAATCCCAGTGGCATATCCTGCACGCGGAGGCTGCCGCGAAGGGCCGCGCCGGCGTGCTGGTGGCGACCCGCCGCACCCCGAACTCAGCCGGTGAAGTCCTGGAGAACCAGCCGGTAGCGACCCGCTCGAATATTGGCGAAGAGTACTTTGACGATTCGGGCCGCTGGGTTGAGGCGGACTACGTTCTGCCCAACGGTAAGACCCTGACCGTGGTCAGCGCCTACGTTCACTCCGGTGAGGTCGGCACCCAGAAGCAGGACGATAAGTACCGCTTCCTGGAGCGCATGCTGGTGCGCATGCCTGAGCTGGCAAAGCACTCGGATCACGTGCTCATCGTGGGCGATTTGAATGTTGGCCACACCGAGCTGGACATTAAGAACTGGAAGGCTAACCAGAAGCGTGCCGGCTTCCTGCCGGAGGAACGCGCCTACTTTGACCGCTTCTTCGGCGATATCGGCTACCGCGATGTGGCTCGTGAGCTGGCGGGTCAGGTGCCCGGCCCCTACACCTGGTGGTCTTACCGCGGTAAGGCGTTCGATAATGACGCAGGCTGGCGTATCGACTACCACATGGCGACCCCGGCGCTCGCCGAAAGCGCCGTGGAGGCGGTTGTGGACCGCGCGGCAAGCTACGATGAGCGTTTCAGCGATCACGCGCCGCTCGTGGTTGACTACCGCATCGGTGAGTAAGACGCGTACTGCGCGTACAGATAAGTTTTTGAAGATGTGCTGCACCGTTCGCAGCACCGCACAGGAAGAACTGCACAGGAAATAACTATGGCAGACGAAAAGAAGCAGGATAAGTCCCTCATCCCTAACGCCTCTCAGCAGAAGGCGCGTATCTACTCGGGTGCGCAGCCGTCGGCTGATTCGATGCACCTGGGTAACTACATTGGTGCTGTGAACAACTGGGTGGCGTTGCAGGACGACCCGAATAACGAATGCCTGTTCTTTATTCCGGATATGCACGCTATCACCGTTCCTCAGGACCCCGAGGAGCTGCGTGAGCGTACCCGCCTGACCGCGGCGCAGTACATCGCCTCCGGCATTGACCCGACCCGCACCCCGCTGTTCGTGCAGTCGCACGTGCCCGAGCACGCCCAGCTGGCGTGGGTTCTGAACTGCTTCACCGGCTTTGGTGAGGCGTCCCGTATGACCCAGTTCAAGGACAAGTCCCAGAAGCAGGGCGCTGAGAACGCCTCCGTGGGTCTGTTCACCTACCCGATTCTGATGGCTGCCGACATCCTGCTCTACCAGGTGGACGGCGTGCCCGTAGGCGAGGATCAGCGTCAGCACCTGGAGCTGACCCGTAACCTGGCTCAGCGCTTCAACTCCCGTTTCGGTGAGACCTTCGTGGTGCCCGAGCCGGTGATCCTGAAGGAAACCGCTAAGATTTACGACCTGCAGGACCCGACCTCGAAGATGTCCAAGTCTGCAGCCACCGACAAGGGCCTGATCAAGCTTCTGGACACCCCGAAGGCAACCCAGAAGAAGATTAAGTCCGCCGTGACCGATGACGGCTCCGTCATCGCCTACGACCGCGAGGCTAAGCCCGGCGTCTCCAACCTGCTCTCCATCTACTCGGCAATGACCGGCGAGAGCATCGACGAGATCGTGGCACGCTACGAGGGCAAGATGTACGGCCACCTGAAGGTTGACCTTGCCGATATCGTGGTGGAGCGCCTCACCCCGGTGCGTGAGCGTACCCTCGAGCTGATGGACGACCCCGCCGAGCTGGATCGCCTGCTGGCTGTGGGCGCATCCGCTGCCCGCGAGATCGCTACGGTCACCATTGAGAACGTGTACAAGAAGGTTGGCTTCCTGCCTGCCGCCGCAATCTAGCGCGCTGTTCAGCCAGATTGGCTGAGGCGCCGCATTACCTGCACGATTGAGATGACAGCACAAGAGAACTCTTCGAGCCCCACGACGGCTCCTGTATCCCCGACCCTGAAGCCCGGTCACCGCTACCTGAGCGTTATTGCGCACGTGAGCGGTGAGAATGTTCAGCGCCTGGAAGAGTGGAAGCGCGCGGTAGCCGGTGGTGCGGTGGCACCTATCAGCACCCACGTGACCGTGTACCTGACGGAGCTGACCGAGTCTCTCCTGGCTGCGGTGCAGTCCCCCCAGTTCCGCGAGGCGCTGGATGCGCCGCGTTTTGAGGCGCGCTGGGGTTCGGTGCACTCCTTCCGCCCGGTCACCGAGGTGGAGTACCTGAACCTGGAGGCGGGCAAGGCCGAGTTCGAGCAGATTCACCAGAAGCTGGTTGAGCTATTCGGTGCCGGTGCGGCGTCCTTCCCCTATGTGCCGCACGTGACCCTGGGTCAAGGGCTTACGCAGGCGCAGGTGGCGAACGCCCGTGAGGTGTTTGACGCTCTGCCCGCCGAGCAGCGCACCTTTACCGTGGATCACCTGCACTGCTACTCCTATGACGGGCAGGACTGGGAAGAAATTCGGGTTCTGCCGCTGCGTTAGTAGCCGGCGTATAAACCTGGAATATAGCAAGAGAGATGCGACCGATAAGTTATCGGTCGCATCTCTCTTTGCGTTTTCGCTAGGTTTATCCCAGAGAGAGTTATCTCAGAGAGAGCTATCTCAGCGTGAGAGCCCTAGTGGGAGTGGCCCTCGCCGGACTCGTGGTTATGAGCCTCACCAGACTCGTGCGCGTCAGCCGAAGCCGAGGAGGAAGCAGAGCCGTGCGCCTCAGCCTCAACCGGTGCAGCGTTCGAGGAGGAGACACCCAGAATCTCGTTGGGGGTCTTCGGAAGCTCCACGCTCATCAGCTCCTTCGGCGCTGCCGGGTTCGACAGGGACACCGCAATGAGCTTCTTGGTCGCAGTGTCGGTCACGTAGGCGGTCTTACCGTCTACCCACAGTGCCGGACGCTCGTCCTGCCACGTCTCAGACTCGGTCCACGCCTCCATGAGCTGTACAGAGCCTAGCTCGGCACCGGTTGCCGGATCGAAGACGCGCAGCTTGCCGTCGGTGGTCAGCAGCAGCGCCTCACCCTTGGGGCCGCGAGCCAGCGAACGGAAGGTGTAGCTCACGCCAGAAGGCAGGGAGTAGACGGTGCGGGTTGCCGCAACGGTGTCGATAATGGAGAACTTCTCGGGGCGCTCCAGCTTGGCGTCCTTGTCGGTCTTGTAGTCCGCCAGAACGTACTGGGAATCAGCTTTGCCAGCCTGGTTACCGGAACGCGAGTACGGGTCCTGGGGGTTGGTGATCTTGGTGAACTTGCCGTCCTTGTAGATCAGCGCGCCGTCGGTGCAACCGATGGAGAACGCGCCGTCCTTGGCGATAGCTTCACCGTGAACGCCGGGGCAGGCGGGGCTCTCGGTGACGGTCTTGCCCTGCGCGTCCACAACCGCGGCACCGGTGCGGGTCTTCGAATCGCCGACCGCAACCAGGTACTGGTCGTTGGGCAGCGGGATTGCGAAGCCGTGGTGCGGCTTGGGCAGGGTGACGGTGGTGGTCTCCAGGGAGGAAGCAGTGCGCTTATCGTGGGTCAGCTTCGCCGGGTCGTACACGGCGAAGGAGCCGGTACCGTCAGCAAATGCCGCAACCTTGCCGTTGTCCTTGATGACGTGACCGGTGTGGTCAGCCGCGAGAGACAGCGAAGACAGCGACGGGGTGGTGGTGTAGTAGTGCGAGTGGTCGCCGTGCGCTACAGACCATACGCCGGTGTCCAGGAAGGTGTAGCTGTTGCCGTCTGCAACGACGAGGTGGCGGTTATCGCCAGCGTCGGAGAGGCGCAGGAAGCCTTCCTTGGGGATGTCTGCGAGCAGCTTCATATCCTTGGCGTCATAGACGAGCACGCCACCGTCGTAGGTGATGGCGACGCGGCTTGCCGGACCCTTACCTTCGGTGATGGGTGCGGGGGTTGCGCTCGCGGAGGTGGAGGCGCTGGGGCTAGTCTGTGCGTTCTGGCTGGTCTGGGCGTTCTGGGTGCCGCATGCGGTCAGGGCGAGGGCGGCTACTGCGCCGAGTGCGCCGGCGCGGGTGAGGAAAAACTTACGAGTCATGTGCATCTACTAAGGCTAACATGAGAATGGTTCTCTATAAGGGGTGGTTCTCGGTGTGTATCAGACTCTGGATGTGCAGTCTACGCGGGGTGAGTAAGGCGTGCCATCCCCTGCTTGGCCGCAGGAAACAACCTTCCACGCTCCCACTAGGGAAAAGTCTTGAATCCACCCGCGAAATGACCCAATGACCCATCGGAGCATAATCATCGGGGCATAAGAAAACCGGCTCCCTTCTGAAAAGAAGAGAACCGGTTTCTAGAGGTATCTTGTGCTCGAGCAGGATTCAAGCACTCGCGCGGGGCTAACTGCACAGGGCTAACTGTGTGGGGCTAACTGCGCGGGGCTATCTACTCAGAGCCAAAAATTTAGAGGAGGTTGTTCAGGCCTCGTGCCTTGACCTCGCCCACGGCATCCTTGACAGCCTGTGCCTTGGAGCGCGGAGCGACCAACAGAGCATCGGGGGTATCCACCACAACGATGTCGTCGAGGCCAATGATAGAGATCTTACGGTCAGTGTTCGCGACAATAATGCCGGAGCAACCGTGGTTAATGACGTTATCCTTCTCGCCGAGAATGGTCAGCTCTTCGCCACTCTTCTCGGTGTTCAGGCGTGCCACAGCGTCGAAGTCTCCAACGTCGTCCCAGCTGAAGGAACCGGGAACCATTGCGACGTCGCCTGCTGCCGCTGCGGGCTCAGCCACAGCGTAGTCAATAGCGGTCTTCGGCAGGGTCTCCCAGACTCGGTCCATAACAGCCTCGCGCTCGGGGGTGTCCCAAGCGTTAGCAATCTCCATAATGCCCGCGTACAGCTCGGGTTCGTTCGCTTCGAGGTGCTTGAGCATCAGGGCCGCCGGTGCCACGAACATGCCCGCGTTCCAGGTGTACTCACCGGAGTCCAGGTACTTCTGCGCGGTAGCGGCATCGGGCTTCTCCACGAAGGTGTCCACAGCCTGAGCGTTGGGTGCACCCTCGATGCCCAGGGGCTCGCTGGCGTGAATGTAGCCAAACGCGCTGGAGGGCTCGGTGGGGGTAATGCCGATGGTGACAATCTTGCCGGTTGCCGCGGTGACGACAGCTTCGGTCACAACACGGTGGAATTCATCCACGGGGCTGATCACATGGTCAGCTGCGAAGGAACCAATGATGGCGTCCGGTTCGCGGCGGTGGATGATAGCGCAAGCCAGGCCGATAGCTGCAGCCGAATCCTTGGGGGAGGGCTCCAGCACCAGGTCAGCGGCACGCAGTTCAGGAATCTGCTGGGTAACCGCATTGGCGTGCGAAGTGCCGGTAACCACCATGACGGAACCGTTGCTGAGGTCGATGAGACGGTCGTAGGTGTCACGCAGCAGAGAATTGCCCGACGAGGTGAGGTCGAGCAGGAATTTCGGGGCGTGCGCGCGGGACAGGGGCCACAAACGCGAGCCAACACCGCCGGCGGGAATAAGCGGGCGGAATCGAGTGAGTGCAGTATTCATCGCTTCAAGAATAGCGGGTGAATTTGTCATATATCGAATTCTTTTAGGTTTTAACAAAAAAGTGTCAGGCGGCTCTCATTTAGGCGATGTTTGAGGTTAGGTTAAGGTAAGTCCCGTACAAACACGGGGAAGTAGGCGATATCGCAATAAAAACATGCCCTAATTCCCTTTTAGAACCTGTAAAAAAACCCTAAACAGGGTGTCAGTAAGCTGTGAATTTACCTGATATCTTGGAAGTAACAGACGAACAAAAAGCAGTCGGTGAGCACACAGCTGTGCCTGGAAGCTGGGGCCTAAAAATGCGGTACCAGAACCCAGATGCTCGCCGTCGCAGCAGGAGGTTATTCAGTGTTGAATGGTTCTAAAGGAACCCTCTACCGCGGCCGCTGGGGCATGTGGTCCTGGGTTGCTCATCGCATTACCGGTATCGCGATTTTCTTCTTCCTTCTTGTACACATCCTGGATACTGCCGTCGTGCGTATCTCCCCGGAGGCCTACAATGGCGTACTGAGCCTGTACAAGAACCCCATCATGGGTCTGGGTGAGACCGCGCTTGTCGCCGCCATCGTCTACCACGCGTTCAACGGTATTCGCATTATCCTCATTGACTTCTGGGGTAAGGCAACCAACTCGCACGTGGAGCACATTCAGGCGAAGAACAAGGACGGCAACGTCGAAATCAGCCAGAAGGCAACCTATACGCACATCAAGATTCTTTGGGTTGTGCTTTTCCTCTGGGCAATCACCGTTGCTGGCTTCGCCGCACGTCACCTGCCGATCGTTTTCTCGCACATGGGAGGTCACTAAACAATGGCTACTCCGCTCAAGCCCCGCACCTATGTACCCCGTCTGCGCGATAACCGCATCGACGGCGTAAAGTACAACCGCTCCTCCTCCAAGCGCAACAACTTTGAGATGTTCGCTTGGCTCGGTATGCGCCTGTCCGGCGTCGTACTCGTCGTGCTGATTTTCGGCCACCTGTTCTCCAACCTCATGGTCGGCGACGGCATCCACGCTATCGACTTCGGCTTCGTGGGCGGCAAGTGGGCGAACCCCTTCTGGCAGGTCTGGGATCTGCTGCTGCTCTGGCTGGCTATGCTGCACGGTGCTAACGGTATCCGCGTCATCATTGACGACTACGCTGAGAAGGATCGCCTGCGTATTTGGCTGAAGGTCATCCTCTTCGCAGCATGCGCATTCGTCCTGCTGATTGGTACCCTCACCATCTTCGCGTTCGACCCCTGCCCCTCCGGCGCAGCGGCTGAACTGCTCCCCAGCTTCTGCTCGGCACGCTAACGGCGACGTATCCGAGACAAACGAAAACATCTAAAACACAGAAAGAACATCATGCAGGTACATAAGTACGATGTAGTGATCGTCGGTGCCGGCGGCGCAGGTATGCGTGCCGCCATTGAGGCCGGCCAGCGAGTTCGCACCGCGGTACTGACCAAGCTATACCCCACCCGCTCCCACACCGGTGCGGCACAGGGTGGCATGTGCGCCGCTCTGGCAAACGTTGAAGAGGACAACTGGGAGTGGCACACCTTTGACACCGTCAAGGGCGGCGACTACCTGGTTGACCAGGACGCAGCAGAAATCATGGCTAAGGAAGCTATCGACGCTGTGCTCGACCTGGAAAAGATGGGTCTTCCCTTCAACCGAACCCCCGAAGGCCGCATCGACCAGCGCCGCTTCGGCGGTCACACCCGTGATCACGGTAAGGCTGCTGTGCGCCGCGCATGCTACGCAGCTGACCGTACCGGCCACATGATTCTGCAGACCCTCTACCAGAACTGCGTTCGCCACAATGTGGAGTTCTACAACGAGTTCTACGTTCTCGACTTGATTCTGGTCAAGGACGAAGAGGGCAAGCCCCGCCCCGCCGGCGTCGTCTCCTACGACCTGGCAACCGGCGAGGTCCACGTCTTCCAGGCTAAGTCCGTGATCTTCGCATCCGGCGGCTGTGGCAAGATCTTCAAGACCACCTCCAACGCACACACCCTCACCGGTGACGGCATGGCTATCGCACTGCGTGCAGGCCTGCCCCTGGAGGACATGGAATTCGTTCAGTTCCACCCGACCGGCCTGGCTGGCCTGGGCATTCTCGTCACCGAGGGTGCTCGTGGTGAAGGTGGTATTCTCCGTAACGCTGACGGTGAGCGCTTCATGGAGCGCTACGCACCCACCATTAAGGACCTGGCACCCCGCGATATCGTGGCACGTGCAATGGCAAACGAGGTGCGCGAAGGCCGCGGCTGCGGTCCCCACAAGGACTACGTGCTGCTGGACCTGACCCACCTGGAGCCCTCCCACATCGACGAGAAGCTGCCCGATATTACCGAGTTCGCTCGTACCTACCTGGCAGTGGAACCGCACCACCAGCCCATCCCGGTGTTCCCCACCGCGCACTACGCAATGGGCGGTATCCCCACCAACAACGAGACCGAGGTCTACCGCAACAGCGAAGAGACCATCCCCGGCCTCTACGCAGCTGGTGAGGTTGCGTGTGTGTCCGTCCACGGTGCAAACCGTCTGGGCACCAACTCCCTGCTGGACATCAACGTGTTCGGTAAGCGTGCTGGCCGCAAGGCAGCAGAGTACGCAGCATCGGCTGAATTCGTGCCGGTTCCGGACGATGCAGCAGATCGCGTGCTGAACATGCTCAACGGCATCCTCGAAGGCAAGGGCACCGAGAAGGTCGGCGCTATCCGCGCAGACCTGCAGAAGGCTATGGAAGCTGACATGCAGGTGTTCCGTACCGAAGAGACCATCCGCGCAGCACTGGCAACCATCGCTAAGCTGGAAGAGCGTTACAAGAACATCTCCATCCAGGACAAGGGCAAGCGCTTCAACCTCGACCTGCTTGAGGCTGTTGAGCTCGGCTTCCTGATTGAGCTGGCAAAGGTCATGTCCGTTGGCGCACTGCACCGTAAGGAATCCCGTGGTGGTCACTACCGCGAGGACTTCCCCAAGCGTGACGATGTCAACTTCATGAAGCACTCGATGGTCTACCTCGACCCCGAATCCGAGTTTGAGGGTGTCAAGGGCCTGCGATTCGAAACCAAGCCCGTTGTCTACACCCGCTACGAGCCGAAGGAGCGTAAGTACTAAAATGGCTGAAAACGAACTCCCCGAACCGGAATCCGTCAAGCTGTTTGAGGGTATGACCGGCGGCGACTCCGACTCCATCCCCACCTACGATGTGGTCATCAAGATTCGTCGCTACAACCCGGAAGTTTCCTCCGAGGCATACTGGGATGAATTCCCGCTGACCATGTACCGCACCGACCGTGTGCTCGATGCTCTGCACAAGATCAAGTGGGAAGTGGACGGTTCCGTCTCCTTCCGCCGCTCCTGCGCACACGGCATCTGCGGCTCGGACGCAATGCGCATCAACGGCCGTAACCGCCTGGCTTGCAAGACCCTGCTGAAGGACCTTGACCTGTCCAAGCCGATTACCGTTGAGCCCATCAAGGGTCTGCCCTGCGAAAAGGACCTCATCGTTGACATGGAGCCCTTCTTCCAGGCATACCGCGAAATCATGCCGTTCTTCATCAACGACTCGAACGAGCCTGAGCGTGAGCGCCTGCAGACCATTGAGGACCGTGCACGTTTCGATGACACCACCAAGTGCATCCTGTGTGCAGCATGTACCTCGTCCTGCCCGGTCTTCTGGACCGATGGTCAGTACTTCGGCCCCTCCGCTATCGTGAACGCACACCGCTTCATTTTCGACTCGCGCGATGATGCAGGCGACCTGCGTCTGGAGATCCTCAACGACAAGGAAGGCGTATGGCGTTGCCGTACCACCTTCAACTGCACCGAGGCTTGCCCCCGTGGCATCCAGATCACCAAGGCTATTGCCGAGGTGAAGCAGGCAATCCTGAGCCGCTCGCTCTAATCGGAGCACACGGTATCAGCTGATACAGCATTGACGATTCAAGCCGTCACCCACACCGGGTGGCGGCTTGAATCGCTTTAACAGGAAAAGGACCGGCTTCAAATCGTAGGGCAGCGCATTGAACGGGGCTTCTGCGGGCGGGAGTACTCTTCACAATCTGTCATAAAGTCATAGATATTCTCGAGGGCCGTCAGAAAGGGGGAGTAGGTAGGTAAACCTCGGTGTGCGGCGTTATTCTACTGTGTATGGTTTTCGCTAATTCTCGCTACGATTTGTCCACCCCCGTCTTTGACGACTGGGTGGAGCGCATGATGGGTACCCTCGTGCAGTTCCGCCGCGAAGTGCACGCCAACCCGGAGCTTTCCTTCCGTGAGGTGGCGACCACTGAGCGCCTCATGAATCGCCTGCGAGAAGCCGGCATGAACCCCGTCGCCTGCGAAGGTACGGGCTGCTACGTCGATATTGGAAGCGGCCCCTTCGCCGTGGCTCTGCGCGCCGATATTGATGCTCTGCCCATTGTTGAGCAGACCGACCTGCCCTACGCATCCACCGTGCCCGGCGTGATGCACGCCTGCGGTCACGACATTCACCAGACCGTTATGCTCGGTGTGGCGCTGGCGCTGCACGAGCTGAACGAGAAGACCCCGCTGGGTCGTAGCGTCCGTATTCTCTTCCAGCCCGCTGAGGAGCAGCTACCCGGCGGTGCGGTACAGATGATTTCGCAGGGTCTGCTCAAGGACATTCCGCGTGCTTTTGCCCTGCACTGCGACCCGAAGGTGGACCTGGGCCAGATTGGTACCCGCATCGGTGCGATTACTAGCGCATCCGACACCGTGAAGATTCACCTGAGCGGCCACGGCGGTCATACCTCCCGCCCGCACCTGACCGAAGACCTCATCTACGCGATGAGCCAGATTGCTGTGCAGGTTCCCGCCGTGCTGACCCGCCGCACCGACGTGCGTTCGGGCGTGCTGGTCGCCTGGGGCCAGGTCAGCGCCGGCGTTGCACCCAACGCTATTCCCGCCGAGGGCTACCTGGCGGGCACCATGCGTTGCCTGGACGTTGAGGTATGGCGCCAGGCAGGTAACCTGCTGGACGAAGTGATTGAGCAGGTTGCCGTACCCTTCGGCGTGAAGGCGCGTGTGGAACACATCCGCGGCGTGCCTCCGGTCGTGAACACCGACCTGGAAACCACCATGCTTGAGAACGCGGCCCGCGCTGAGCTGGGCGAGGACTCCATCGTGCTGGTCGAGCAGTCTATGGGCGGCGAGGACTTCGCGTGGATGCTGCAGGAAGTTCCCGGATCCATGTTCCGTCTGGGTACTCGCGCCCCGGGTGACCCCACCTACGATCTGCATCAGGGGGATTACGCCCCGAGCGAGCAGGCGATTGGCATTGGTATTCGCGTCATGGCGGCAACCGCCCTGCGTGCTGTCCGTTTTGAGTTGGCGAAGGCCGCGAAGGCGGCGAACCCCATCCGCGATGAGGCACGCTAAAGAGCTTCTCGAAAGCTTATAAGCCAGGCTTGAAAGTACGACTACACAGCCACATCAAGCCTTGAAAACTGTACAAGTTTCACCCCGTTACCTCTCACCGAGTAGCGGGGTGAAACTCTATGCACGCGATAGAATTAAAAGGATTATGAGGACATTTGCGTCACGTTCCGGACCCCGTGTCCACACACCTGCGGGGGATGAAGGAGATGGCGCATCATCACACGGCGCACGCCGGAGGAGGACACCCAATGAGCTTCTTTGGAATCGGCAAGAAGAAGTTGGATGAACAGTCGCGCGAAGAACAGAGCGCCGAAACTGCTAAGGTCCAGAAGGAACAGGCAAGCGAAGACGCCCCCAAGAGCGCACGACTGAGCGAAAAGATTATGGAACAGCAGCAGTGGGAGGATTCCCTGCGCCGCTTCGTGAAGTCTGAAAGCGCACGCCAGCAGAACAACGACGAAGAGCAGAACGAAGAGCACCGCGCTGTTGAAGACCTCAAGCGTGCCCTCCTGAACGGCGATGAGAAGGTTGAAGAATCTTCCGCTGCTGATGAGCTGACTGAGGAACAGATTGAGGAGCAGGAGCGTCGTAGCCTGCTGGCTGCGCTTGGTGCTTTCCCCCAGGAATCTGAGGAGCCTGTTGAGGTTGAGCAGGTAGCTGAGGGTCAGGACATTGAAGAAGATGCCGCCCCGGTTGCTGAGGCGCCCAAGCCCGCTACCCCCGCGTTCCTGCGTGATGACGAAGAGGCTGAAGCTGAGGGTGCATCTGTTGAGCCTGAGGAAGCCCCGGCTGATGTTGAGGAACCGAAGGACGCTGCAGAGGATGCACGTTCCCAGTTTGAGGAGCACCTGCGTGCTCTGCGCGCCCAGAAGTCTGAAGATGAAGCTGGCGAAGAAGCTGAGGCGACTGCACCTGCCGCAGTTGAGGTAGTCGAAGAAAAGTCTGAGAACGCTCATTCTGTATCTGAGACTGCAACAGAGGATGCATCCGCAGATGCCGAGGACTCCCTGACCGGTGAAGACACGAAGGCCGCCCGCACCCGCGCCGCTGCCACCGAGGCACAGAACGCCGGTCTGGACGATTTGGCTGCCGCTTACGCTGCTCGACTGGGCATTACCCTTGACAGCGAAGAGGAGACCTTCGGCGAGGTCGCTTCCGGCGAGGTAATCGCTGAAGCTGCTGATGAGGTAGTTGCTGAGGAGGCAGACTCCGCTGAAGCTACCGAGGTTGCCGAGGCTGCTACTGAAACACCCGAAAATGTTGAGGCTGCTGAAGACTTCGAAACCGAAGAGACCGTTGACCTTACCGCGGGCGCAGAAGAAGCTGCAGAGCCTGTTGCCGCTGTTGAGGAAGAGCCGATTGAGGCTGTCGTCGAGGCACCTGAGCTGCTGGCCTCTGAACTCACTGAGGAAGAAAACGCGGTCTCGGACGAGACCGAGCTGCTCTCCGCTGTATCCGTTGAGGAGAAGCGCGAAGTATCCGTCTCTGAATCGTTTGAGGCTGAGGACTTCGACGCTGAAGAGGAGAACACCGCAGAGCTGATCTTCGATGCCTCCGCTGTTGAAGAAAGCACCGTGGAAGAAACCGCAGCCGAAGAAACCGCAGTGGAAGAACCTGCTACCAAGGTTTCGGACTTCGCGGCTGAAGGTGCCGATTCTGAGGAAGACGAGCCCGCCAAGAACTCCTCGGCAGCTCCTGCACTCGCCGCTACTGCCGCCACTGTGGCTGCTTCAGCTACCGTTGCTTCTGCCGTAAAGGCTGAAAAGGCTGAGGAGAAGACCGAAAAGGGCACCTCTCAGAGCGTCGCGCTGACCGCAGAGGGCATCGACAAGAAGGAAGCAGAGAAGCACGAGGCTGCTGCTTGTGAGCAGTCCGCTGAGGAACCCGCTGCTGAGCTGAAGGAAACTGAGCAGAAGCTCAGCGAAGATGAAGCTGAACTGGTTGCCGAATCCATCATCCTGAGCGAGCCCGTTGAGGGTGCGGCAACCCTGCCCGTTCTCCCCGAGCAGCGCGCTCTCCACGGCCTCGCGGAGCTCATGCGCACCCGCGGTTCGGGCACCATGAGCCTGGAACTGCGCCAGGTCGATGAGGATATGCACTACCGTCTGCTGCACCGCGGCCGTGAGGTGGAAACCGGCATTGTCGTGCCCGGTGTTGACTGGTTCGCGCCCGTTGCGGCACTGTACACCGAGGCTCAGCAGGCAGGCGCAACCTGGAACCGTGCGGCTGTCTCTCTGAAGCCGCGTCTGGGCGATGGTCTGGAGGTTCACGCATCCTACCTGGGTGCTGCGGACGGTCAGACTACCGGCGAAAGCTTCCTGCTGGAAGGCTCCGCCGTCGAGGCTAAGCCCGTTGCGACCGCTGAGGCTGCTGAGGCTACCTTGCAGGATGAGCCTCAGGAAGCCGCTGTTCAGAGCGTTGACTCGGTTGAGGCTGAACGTGAAGCTATTGAGCGTGAGCTTGAGGCGGAACTCGCCGAGAAGCAGGCTGCGAACGAGGCAGAGGCTACTGCCGAAGCCGCTGAAGAGCCTGTAGTTGAGAGCGCTGAAGAGGGTACCTCTTCGGGTCTGCTGGCCGCTGCTGGTCTTGCCGCTGCCGGTACCGCTGTGGCTGGTTCTGCCGCTGCCGCTTCTGCGCAGGAGAAGGAAGGCGTAGAGGAGGCTGTTGAAGCTTCTGACGCGCCTGCCCAGGCTGAGTTTGCGCCGGTTGAAGCGGAGTTCGAGTACGACTACGAGAACGACCCTGTCTTCGGTGTAGCTACCGTAGAGTCCGAAACTGAGCAGGCTGAAGAGCTCGCCGCCGAAGCAGCTGAGGTTTCCGAGACCCCTGCCCAGGCCTCTGATGAATCTGGCGAAGATATGGAAGCCGCCCTGGCTGCCATCGTTGCCAACGCTCAGAAGAAGCTGGACGCTGAGGAGGAACCCACTGAGGAAGCACCCGCTGAGGATGTTCCGGCCGTCGAGGACCAGAAGGCAACCGCCCCCGTGGTTGCAGAGTCCTTCACCCTGGATCGCACCCAGTCCGCTGAAGAAACTGCAGAAGAGCCGGCCGCAGAGCCCGCCCTGCCCGCGTTCCTGGACGACTCTGAACTGCTGCCCGAGCACGAGGCCTCTGCTGCATCCGCTGAAGCGCACGCTGAGGAACCTGCCCTCGAAGACGTTGAGCCTGCCGCTGAGAGCGCATCTGTGGCTCCCGGCTTGGCTGGTGCTCTTGCCGCAGCTGCCGCAGCGGGTACCGCCGGCGCCACTGCGAAGGCTACCGAGGCAAAGGCATCTGAGGTAAAGGCGTCCGAGGCGAAGGCTACCGGCGCTCAGGAAGAGCCCGCTGAGAAGGCCGCTGAGTTCAAGACCGTTGAGGTGACCCCCGCAGCCAAGATTGCTGAGGCTCCCGCAGTAGAGGCGGCACCCGCAGCTCTGCCGGAGACCGCACCCGCGGGTCTTTCCTCCAGCATCTCGGCGTCCGCGCTGAGCGAGCTCAACCAGCTGCCCACCATCGTGGCTGAGCCGGACACCCCCTCCGCGGCGGTGCAGAGCCCGCTGGTTCCCTCGGAGACCCAGCTGGCAACCGGCAACCTGGTGCTGACTGAGGCTCAGGTCGCTCAGCGTCTGGCACCGGTCGTCGAGCACCTCTTCGGCGAGAACGGCACCGCAAAGGACGCAACCACCGTGCTGATCCGTGTACGCGCCCTCGGCTCCTACTACGACGCTCTGACCCACGTGCGCCGCAACGGCTTCTGGGAGCAGGTCCGCACCTTCGAGCTGATCCCCGAAACCCTGCTGGACATCCCGGCTCTGAAGACCGACTCGTACAGCGAGGGCGAGGGCTCGCCGCTGGCTATGAGCCTGACCTTCACTCCGGGCGTGCCGGTCCAGGCGGCATTCGATTATGCGAATGAGCAGGCGTTTGTCACCTACCCGCGTCCGCTGGATGCTGAGCGTTACGTTGAGGAACTGCGCATGTTCCCGCGTCTGGGTTCGAAGATTCCGGCTCATATGACGAGCGCGCTTTCGCACTGGAACCTCTAAACCCTTGTAAGGTGCGCCGCGCCGGCTCCCCGTGTGGGGGTCGGCGCGGCGTGCTATGTTTGTCATTTTTTCGATGAGGAAGATTGTTATGACTGATACCCCTAATATTCCTGAGGCTTCTGCGGCGCAGAACATTCAGGACACTGCCGCCCGTGCGGCTGAGGCCTTCGGTGCCCTGGTGGAAACCATGGCGCTGCTGCGCGCACCGGGCGGTTGCCCGTGGGATGCTGAGCAGACTCACGCCTCCCTGATCCGCTACCTGGTGGAGGAAGCTTACGAGGTCGTTGAGGCGGTAGAAACCGGTGGCGAGCCGAATATGCCGCTGCTGCGCGAGGAGCTGGGCGACGTGCTGCTGCAGGTGGTGTTCCACTCCGATATTGCTGCGGCAAACCCGCAGGGCTTCGACATTGTGCAGGTGGTTGAGGGCCTGGTACAGAAGCTTCGTTCCCGCCACCCCGACGTGTTCGCGGCTGAGTCTGAGTGCTCTTCGGAGGCGCCCCGCACCGCAGCTGAGCAGCAGGCGGCGTGGGATGCGTTGAAGAAGAAGGAGAAGAGCGACCGTGGCGCGCTAGACGGTATTCCGCCGCATCTGCCGGCGCTCGCTATGGCTGAGAAGACTGCTGTGAAGGCACGTAAGGCGGGTATTATTCTGCCGCCGGAGCCGACGAGCATGGAGGATGACCTGCGCTATATGCACACTGAGGAGGAGTTCGGCGAGCTGCTCTTTGCGTTGGTGAGCCGTGCACAGCGTAACGGCCTGGATGCTGAGCGTGCCCTGCGTTCGTACACTCGCCGCTATATTGCTCAGCACACGCATGATGAGCCGAGCTTCTAAACATATGTGATCTACCCGGTGGGGCAAATCACCTTTTGAAGGTCCTGTAGTTACGTTGAAGTGACTATGGGACCCTCGTTTACTATCTCCATATCACTAAGTTTCTAAAAGATAGTAATGATTGGGGCGTCCCGTCAGGAGGAAGAATGACCACCATATCCAACCCGAATGCCCAGCAGAATGTGCGCGGAACCTCGGCTGATTCTGCCTACTTCCAGTCCATTGAGCGTGCCGCCAAGGCTATTCAAGAAGCAGACCTCATTGTCATTGGCGGCGGTTCTGGATTCTCAACGGCGGCAGGTCACGTCTACAGCGGTGAGCGTTTTACAAACAACTTCGCCCCGTACATCCAGAAGTACGGCATGACCGATATGTACTCGGCTGGTTTCTACCCCTTCAAATCCCTCGAAGAGAAGTGGGGTTACTGGGCACGGCACATCCTTTTCAACCGTTACGAAACTGGCAGTCTTCCCCTGTATGAGCAGTTGCGTGAATTGGTTGCAGATAAGGAATACTTCATCGTGACCACCAATGTTGATTCTCTCTTCGAAAAGTCGGGTTTTGATTCTGAACGCATCTTTGAGCAGCAGGGCAATTATGGGGCATTTCAGTGCTCTCGCCCCTGCACCCAGGAGGTCTACGACAACGAAGAAATGGTTCGGGCTATGGTGGCGCATACTGATGAAAACCTGCGCATCCCTTCAGAACTGGTACCAATGTGCCCGCGATGCGGTGCGCCGCTAACTACTCATCTTCGCATTGACGGCTCCTTCGTAAATCCTCCTGCTCGCCAGCGTCAGGAGAAGCGGTGGGAAGAGGTTCTGCAGTCCATGCCCGGTAAGAAGGTTCTTCTTCTGGAGCTTGGGGTTGGTTTTATGACCCCGACCTGGATTCGTTTCCCCTTTGAGCGGATTACGCATGTGCTCGATACTGCGACTTTGGTGCGTCTGAACCGAGACTACCCTCAAGCAACGGAAGAGAACCGCGAAAAGACTGTGTCCTTCGCGGAAGATGCACATCAGGTTCTTCGAGATTTGCTGAAGCGGACAGGATCGTATGGGGCTGAGCCGCAGGATGAGGAGACGGTCTCGTGAGCGCCCTCAAAGACTACGCTCTCGCCCTGGCGGAAGAGTATGCGCAGAATACTGGCCAGGTGTTGCCAGCTCTGCCTGATGACCCGCACCAGTTGTGGACGCTGATTGGCTCCCTCAACGCGGTGCGTGTGCCCGCCGAAACAGGGGAGGAACTTCTTAGCCTGGAGGAGGCGGCGTTTGCCGAGTATGAGCCGTTGTTGCCGCCGTTAGCTAGTTTGGCTGATGCTACGGCTGCCGAGGGAGAGCACGCGGGAATGTACCTGTGGCGCGGGGATATTACCCGTCTGCAGGTTGATGGCATTGTGAATGCGGCGAACTCGAATCTGCTGGGTTGTTTTGTGCCGCAGCATCGTTGCATTGATAACGCGATTCATCGTGCCGCCGGGGTGGGGTTACGGGCTGAATGTGCCCGGGAGGTGGCGCAGCGGCCTATGCCGGAGCCGACCGGCTCGGTGATGGTGACCGGTGCGCATCGTCTGCCGAGTCGCTATGTGCTGCATACGGTTGGTCCGATTATTGCCGGGGAAGTGACTGAGGCAGATCGGCAGGCTTTGGCTTCTTGTTATCGCTCTTGTCTGCGGGCTGCGATAGAGCGGGGTATGCGTTCTGTGGCATTGTGTTGCATTAGTACCGGCGAGTTCCGGTTCCCTCAGGAGGAGGCTGCACGTTGTGCGGTTGAAACGATTCGTGAGGAGCTTGATGCGGCACGCGCGGCGCGTCAGTCAGTACCCGCGGTGGTTTTCAACGTGTTCACTGAACGTGACGAGCAGCTGTACACGGAGCTTCTGGGGTTGTCGCAGGTTTAGGGGGTCGGGATAAGGATTTATTTCTCGTGTACTTACCCGTGCGTTCGACCCCGGCATTTGGGCTCATGTTGTGCTTTGAGCCGGTACCCACACTCTCCCAATGTGGGGGAGTGTGGGTCTTGTTCCGCTTTGTAGCGCGCGACTAAGGGTTATTGAGACCTTCAATAAGGCAATAAAAAAGCGGTGGCAACTAGTGTGTTTGTGTGGGAGTTTTGCTAGAATTTAGGGGACGCGACTTGTCCACTACCGGGTGAGCCGTTCACATCCTTGACATCTCATAAGGAGAACTATTCATGGCTGTTATTACCGCAGTTCACGCACGCCAGATCCTGGATTCCCGTGGCAACCCGACCGTTGAGGTTGAGGTTCTGCTCGAAGACGGTGCTTTCGCACGCGCAGCTGTGCCCTCGGGCGCATCCACCGGTGAGTGGGAAGCTGTTGAGCGCCGCGATGGCGACAAGTCCGTATACCTGGGCAAGGGCGTTCTGGGTGCAGTGAAGTCTGTTATCGAAGAAATCGCTGAAGAGGTCATCGGCATTGAGGCTTCCGACCAGCGCGCTGTTGACGCAGCCATGATTGCTCTGGACGGCACCAACAACAAGGGCAAGCTGGGCGCAAACGCAATCCTGGGTGTCTCCCTGGCTGTTGCTAAGGCTGCTGCTGAGTCCGCTGACCTGCCCCTGTACAAGTACCTCGGTGGCCCGAACGCTCACGTTCTGCCCGTCCCCATGATGAACATCCTCAACGGTGGTTCTCACGCAGACTCCAACGTTGACATTCAGGAGTTCATGATTGCTCCCATCGGCTTCGACAACTACTCTGACGCTCTGCGCGCAGGTGTTGAGGTTTACCACTCCCTGAAGTCCGTGCTGCACGACCGCGGCCTGGCAACTGGCCTGGGCGACGAGGGTGGCTTCGCACCCAACCTGGAGTCCAACGCAGCTGCACTGGACCTGATCGTTGAGGCAATCGAGAAGGCTGGCTACAAGCCGGGCGAGCAGGTTGCACTGGCACTGGACGTTGCATCCTCCGAGTTCTACAACGACGGCGCATACGAGTTCGAGGGCCAGAAGAAGTCCGCTGCTGAGATGAGCGCATACTACGCTGACCTCGTTGCAAAGTACCCCCTGGTTTCCATCGAGGATCCCCTGGATGAGAACGACTGGGAGGGCTACAAGACCCTGACCGAGCAGATTGGTGACAAGGTCCAGATCGTCGGTGACGACCTGTTCGTGACCAACCCCGAGCGCCTGGCTCGCGGTATCGAGAACGGCGCAGCAAACGCTCTGCTCGTGAAGGTGAACCAGATCGGTTCGCTGACCGAGACCCTTGACGCAATGGAGCTGGCACAGCGCCACGAGTACCGTTGCATGGTTTCTCACCGTTCCGGTGAGACCGAGGACGTCACCATCGCCGACCTGGCTGTTGCAACCAACGCTGGCCAGATCAAGACCGGTGCTCCCGCACGTTCCGAGCGCGTTGCTAAGTACAACCAGCTGCTGCGCATTGAGGAAGAGCTGGGCGAGGCAGCTGTTTACGCTGGCAAGTCCGCATTCCCCCGCTTCAAGGCATAAGTTACTGAAGTATCCGACCGCGTAAGCGGTTAGACGTCAAGGAGGCGGTGCTACCCCGTAGGGGAGTGGCACCGCCTCCTGCTCTGTGCCTGGGTTTCTTGAGCTTAGGGTTCCCGTAGAAGAGGCCCGTCACGCATAGTACATCGTGATGCAGACCATGGTGTCATTTACCGTGTTATAAACCTGTTTCCCCTTGTCAAGATCATACAATGTCCTTGTAGATAGTCACTCACACTTTATCCTTTCAAAGGATTTTAAAGCGGCAATAAAGCCTTAAACATCTGAGCCCCTCAGGGGGTTCCTATCCGACTACTTGGGTCGTGCTGAACTATATTGTGATGTGGTATCACGATAGATTGTTTCGGCGCAGCCTATATTTTGTATGTCGATAGCATGCTTTTTTGCTCACACTTCATATAGGAGAATCATGGCAGTCTGCTATCTTATCCTTGCCCATAAGTATCCTGAGCAGTTCAAGAAACTGGTGGGACACATCTTGGCATCAGGCGGTAAGTGCGTCGCACACATCGATAAAAAAGCAAATCAGGAAGACTTCTACGTTGAGGGCGTATCTTACGTCCGTGAACGTGAAAACGTGCGTTGGGCAGGTTATTCTGCTGTCAAGGCAACTCAAAAAATGCTTGCCCAGGCCTTGAAGGAATATCCGGAGGTAACTCATTACGCATGCATTACAGGGCAGTGCTATCCCGTGCGTCCTCTCCGCGAATACGCTGATTATCTTGCCCGACCCGAAAATCTGGAGCACTCCTGGGTAAGCTTCTATGCGCTAGCCCCCGGAATGCGTAACTACGTTTTGGTGCAGTACCGAGAGTATAAAGATTTTGAGGCCCTATTTCCTGAGGGAACCCTACGTGACCGTGTACGTAAAATCTACTACAAGATTTCCCGTATGTTTCCGCGCAAGAATTTGCCTGTCCAGTTTTATCAGGGGTCGGCTTATTGGACGATTTCCCGCTCGGCCGCTCTTCAGGTGATGGACTTTTTGAAGACCCCGAAGGGTCGAGAGGTTACCAAAATCTTCCGCTCTGCCCCTATGCCTGATGAGATGTGGATGCAGAGCGTACTCCTCAATACGCCTGCTCGTGAGAATGCGGAGGCTTGGGCAACCGATGGCCAGCTGGCGCCGGGAACAAAGGGCTCTGAGAATCACGCAAACCACCACTACATTGATTGGAGTAGGGGAGGAGCTCACCCTGAGGTGCTCACTCTGAAAGATCTCCCCGTTATCTTAGAGTCGGGCAAGTGGTTTACTCGCAAGGTCGAGCCCGAGGCTTCTGCCGATCTCATCAAAGCCTTGGATGCTATTCAGGCTGGATAATCAGGCTTTATGATTCGACTGTAATCAGAATTTAGCGGAGGCGGTGCTACCCCGTAGGGGAGTGGCACCGCCTCCTGCTCTATGTTGAGGTTAGTCACGGTGTTGAGGCTAGTTGCGGCGGCAGCGCACGAGGTTCAGCCCATACGATGCCGCATGTAGCGGCCACAACATAGCGCCGGATAACCCCAACAAACCCGGTAGAATATGAAGGAAGCGCTTAGCGGTACAGAATGGAACGAGGGATAGAGCAATGAGCCAGCGAGCAAACCAGCAGACCCGGTCGCACTCTAAGAGTTCCACCGAACCCGCTCAGGGCGCTACCTCCTCCAATGCGTCGCGTGGCGCCGCGAAGGAAGCTCGCACCTCCCTGTTAAAGAAGGCAAGCGCTCTTTTCTTTGGCGTGGGTTTGAGCGAGCGTCACCCTGAGCGTGAACGTCAGGCGCAGGCTCGCCGTGAGGAGCGTGCTCGCCGCCGCGCCGCAGCCCAGCAGGGCCGTGAAGAGGGCGGATACGACGCCCCCGTGGCGGCTCATATGTTCTCCGGTCGTAGCTTCCTGACCGCTGTTGTGGTGGGTGTGATTGCGCTCGGTACCGCATACCCGGTGGTCACCTACTTTGACCAGGACCGGGAAATCAAGCGAATCAACACGCACATTTCCCAGCTGCAGCAGGAGAACGCTCAGCTGAAGGCGGAGCAGACCTGGTGGAACGACGACAACTACGTTCGCCAGCAGGCACGTAGCCGCCTCTACTATGTGAACCCCGGCGACACCCCCTACGTGGTTACCGGCATTACCGAGGACTCCACGAAGGCTGACGGTACTTCTGCGAATGCGAAGAACGCCCCCGAGGACGCCTGGACCACGAAGATTTGGGATTCTCTCGAAAAGAACTAGCCCCAGCCACCGGCAGGAACCCTGCCGTGGCAAGAACCCGGCAAGCACCCGGCATAAGCGGACGAGGTGACCCCTCGCTCCAGAAACTTAGGATTATGAGCACCGAAAACACCATTGAAGAGCTGAAGGCACGCACCCCCGGCGGCTTCGGCGTAACTGTTGAAACCCTGACCCCCACCGAGCAGGACATCCGTGTTCTCTCGGCGCAGCTGGGCCGTAAGGTCCGCGACGTGATTGAGATCCCGGCACGTTGCGTGTGCGGTAACCCGCTCGTGGCTGCTACCGCGCCGCGCCTGAGCAACGGCACCCCCTTCCCGACCGTGTTCTACCTGGCGCATCCGGTGATTACCGCTGCGGCTTCCCGCCTGGAGGCGGGCGGCCTGATGTACGAGATGACCGACTCGCTCGCTGAGGATGCCGACCTGGCGGCACAGTACGCTGCCGCACACGAGAACTACCTGGCTGAGCGTGAACGCATCCGCCTGATCAGCGGCACCGAAGAGGTCCCGGAGATTGACGGTATCTCTGCCGGCGGTATGCCGACCCGCGTGAAGTGCCTGCACGCCGTTATCGGCCACACCCTGTCGGTGGGTCGCGGCGTGAACCCGATGGGTGACCGCGGCCTGGACGCTATCGCCGAGTGGTGGACCCCCGAGGTCTGCTCCTGCGACCCCGCGTGGCGTGAAGAAGCCTAAATAATGATTCTGGTGCGCCCGCATCGTCTTGAGGGACGGTGCGGGCGCATAATAGATAGAAGAAAGAGCGCCGAAAAGCGAAAATTTTTCGCCTGCGGCGCTCGCGGTGCCTTTGGCGCTGAATATTTATTGAAGACCTGAAAGGAACCCACCGTGCGCGTTGGTGCGATTGACTGCGGTACGAACTCTATTCGCCTGCTGATTGCTGATTCCACTACTGAGGTGGTGGACGGGGTTGAGAAGACCGTTCTGAAGGACGTTGTGCGTGAGATGCGCATTGTGCGTCTGGGTCAGGGCGTGGACGCGACCGGCTGGCTGGCGCAGGAAGCGCTGGACCGTACTTTCGCTGCGGCGCGTGAGTACGCGCAGTTGCTGAAGGAGCACGGCGCTGATTCGGTGCGTTTCGTGGCGACCAGTGCGACTCGCGATGCGGGTAACCGCCAGGTGTTCGTGGACGGTATCCGCGAGATTTTGGGTATTGAGCCCGAGGTCATTAGCGGTGATGAGGAAGCTGCGCTGTCCTTCGCGGGTGCGGTGCGCGCTGTCGGCTACGGCGACGGCGACACCCTGGTGTTCGATCTGGGCGGCGGTTCGACTGAGTTCGTGCTCGGTGACGAGTCGGGTGTGAAGGCTTCCCGTAGCGTCAATATTGGTTGTGTGCGCTTGACTGAGCGTCACATGCTCAGCGCCCCGGCGACCGAGTCGCAGATTGCTCGTGTTGAGGCTGATACTGACGAGGCTCTCGAGGTGGCGCGTAAGACTGTGCCCCTGCAGAATGCGCGCCGCGTGGTTGCTGTGGCTGGTACCGCGACCACTGTGGCTGCCGCTGCGCTGGGTCTGGACCGCTATGATTCTGAGGCTATTAACGCTCAGAGCTTCTCGGTGGAGACCGTTCAGAAGACCGCCCGCTGGTTGGCTTCGCTGAACCGCACCGAGCGTGAGGAGCTTGGCTACATGCACCCCGGCCGGGTGGATGTGATTGGTGCCGGCGCGACGATTTACGCCCGCATCCTGACCCGTCTGAATGAGATGACTGATGGCGCCGTGGATTCGGTGACCGTCAGCGAGCACGACATTCTGGACGGTATCGCTCTGTCCCAGCTGTAGGCTTGAGCGCTCGCGCCGTGAACCGATGGTGGTTCACGGCGCGGCTCAGCTTGAGGAGTTTTAATGTTCCATTCTGAGCGTCGGCGAGGTATGCCCCTGACCGGCTGGTCTTTTGCGCCGTCTTTCGCCTGTGCGTCTCGTGTATTTGGTGTGCGCGCCTCGGTTGGTTCTGACCGAGGCGCTACTCGCCGCATCCCTAAGGTTGCAGCTTTGGGCGCTAGTGCCGCGTTGACTCTTCTGCCGTTGTGGACCCCGCTGGCGCCTGCTGCCTGGGCGACGGACCCGACTCCTTCCGCTTCTGCGTCTCCGAGCCCTAAGAGGGAGGTGACGGCGACTCCTTCGCCGTCGGGTACTGCGGTTCCGAAGACTTCGGCGACTCCGAGTCAGGGCGCGTCAACCACGAATGGTGATGATGTTCGTCAGCGTGAGTATTGGCTGAATGAGTACGGTATTACGTCCTTGTGGTCGCAGGCTACGGGTAAGGGCGTGACGGTTGCTGTGATTGATACGGGCGTGGACGGTACCCACCCGGATCTTGAAGGTAATGTTCTGCGCGGTTATGACGCCTCGGGCGTTGGTAGCGAGGACGGCTGGAAGGGCCTGGGCGCTGAGCCGATGCACGGCACGGAGGTCGCTTCTCTGATTGCCGGTCACGGTCACGATACGCGGGGCTATTCTGCAATTGCAGGTCAGCCGGGTAAGCCGACCGGTGTGATTGGTGTAGCTCCCGATGCGAAGATTCTGCCGATTTCGCTGAATATGGGTACGACCGGCGGTAAGAGCATTGATGAGCAGATCCCGGCGGCGGTGCGTTACGCGGTCGATAATGGGGCTCAGATTATTAACATGTCGATTGGCTCGAATAAGACGAGCTGGCCGCAGAGCTGGGATGAGGCGTTTGCCTACGCTGAGCAGAAGGGCGTGCTGATTGTTGCGGCTGCGGGTAACCGCGGTAGCGGCTTGACGCAGGTTGGTGCTCCGGCGACGATTCCTGGCGTGTTGACGGTTGGTGGTATTGACCGGAAGAAGGCTGTTGCTGAGGGCTCGTCGACTCAGGGCATTTCGATTGCTGTGGTTGCTCCGAGTACGGATATGATTGCGGCTGCTCCGGGTAATGGGTACATGATTTGGTCTGGTTCTTCGGCTGCTGCGCCCTTGGTGACGGGTGTTGCGGCGTTGTTGAAGCAGAAGTATCCGAAGGAGTCTGCGGCTCAGTTGGCTCAGCGTTTGATTGCTTCGGCTGATGATGCTGGCGTGACGGGCCGTGACCCTTTGTATGGTTACGGTATTTTCAATCCGCAGGATGCAATGGCTTTGGCGGCGCCTACGGTGACGGCGAATCCGTTGGGTTCTATTTCTGAGTGGATTGCGGTGCATCGTAAGCGGCAGGTGAGCGATCCGACTCCTAGCGATGCTGCGCCGGTCCATGAGGAGGGTGAGAGCATTGTGAAGGCGGCGGCGCCGGATGCGCGTCGCCCTCCGGAGGATCGTGGCTGGTTGCCACCGGTGATTTTGGCGGCGCTGGTGTTGTGGCTGACGATTATTACGGCTGGTTCTGTGCATCGTTTGCACAGGATGCATGTGAGCGCGGGGCAGGCTGCGCGGATGGCTCGTGAGATGGCACATCATCCGGGTACTCATCACGGAAAGCACCGTGTTTCAAAGGGGTCGCAGCAGGGTGCTCGGAAGGGGACTCGTTAGGGTTCTTGTGAGTCTGGGATGCCGGTGTTTTTCTTCTCTGTGGGGGGCATCTCCTGTTCGCCCGGGGCTGACTTTTGAGTTAGTCCCGGGCTTTGTTATGCGGGGGCTGGCTTTCGACGGGGGAACACCCCAATAAACGAAAATATCGAACATACCGCGTAAAAAACGGAAAGAGTGATTTAGACCGTAACCCACATCACGAGATGAACCCTGTTCATATCTTCAAAACTTTTAACTTAGGGTCAGCTCAAAGGGGCCATAAGTGCGAAATCACCTAAACAAAGGCGTAAAATAAAAGACAACAGGTATGTGATAGACAGGCTCGAGCTGCTAGCCACTTCGCGTTGCGCAAGGACTTCCAGAGCGAGCCGCTTTGTTCGTCAGGGGAGCTTTCGGAACGAGCCGAAAGTTGCACATATCAACCTACCGGGGCTACCGAACCTCGGTACCTGAAGACTAGGAAGTAAGAAAATGGCATTCACTAAGGTGGCACAGGACCGTCCTCGCGTCCTGATCGTCGGTGGCGGCTACGTTGGCTTCACCGTTGCTAAGAAGATCCAGAAGGCTATCAAGGAGACCGGTGGCGTCGTCACCATCGTTGAGCCGAACCCCTACATGACTTACCAGCCCTTCCTCCCCGAGGTTGCAGCAGGTTCCATGGAAGGCCGTAACGCAACTGTGCCGCTGCGCCAGCACCTGCGCGACACCGAGCTGATCCCCGGCCGCGTTGTCTCCATCGACCACGCAAACCGCACCGCTGTTGTTGAGCCCACCGACAACGGTGAGCCCTTCGAGCTGAAGTACGACGAGATTGTTCTCGGCGCAGGCGCTGTGACCCGCGCGTTCCCGATTCCGGGTCTGGCAGAGGTCGCTATCGGTCTGAAGACCATTGAAGAGGCAGTCTCCGTTCGTAACTGGGTTCTGGACCGCATCGAGGTTGCATCCATGCTGTCCGACGCTGAAGAGCGCCGCCGCGCCCTGACCTTCGTCATCGTTGGTGGTGGCTTCGCTGGCGTTGAGACCATCTCCGAGCTCGAGGACATGGCACGCGTTGCTGTCGAGCGCAACGAGCGTCTCTCCGTTTCCGACCTGCACTTCGTCATGGTCGAGGCTGCACCGCGCATCATGCCCGAGGTCCCCGCAGACCGTGCAGAGAAGGTTGTTGCAGAGCTGCGTGCACGCGGCATCGAGATTCTGCTGAACACCTCCCTCTCCGACGCAACCGACGGCAACCTGCAGCTGATCAACATGGCTGACAAGTCCCCCGCAGGCGAGATCAAGACCGACACCCTGATCTGGACCGCAGGTGTGGCAGCATCCCCGATGCTGAAGAACACCGACTTCCCGATCGACGAGCGTGGCCGCGTTCGCGTGAGCGCAGACCTGCGCGTCACCGGCGATGACGGCGTGGTTGAGGGTGCATGGGCTGCAGGCGACAACGCAGCTGTTCCGGACCTCTCCGGCGGCGGCGTGGGTGGCTTCTGCGTTCCCAACGCTCAGCACGCTTCCCGCCAGGCTGTCGTTCTGGCTAAGAACCTGCTGGCTGCTCGCCGCGGCGAGCCCCTGACCGACTACTACCACGAGACCATCGGTGTTGTGGCAGGTCTGGGCCTGTGGAAGGGCGTTGCAAACTTCAAGGGCAAGACCATTGGCGGCCCGCTGGCATGGATCATGCACCGCGGCTACCACGGCTCTGCAATCCCCACCACCGAGCGTACCGTTCGCGTTATGACCACCTGGGCACTGAACCAGATCTTCGGCCGCGACACCTCCTCGATTCGCCACCAGCGCTCCCCGCGCCTGGCATTCCAGGAAGCAACCGGTACTGCACCGGCACGCCAGAAGGCAAAGCTCTAAAATAGCCTGACTTAGGGGTATGCTCCCTGAGATAGCGCACTTGAGATAAAGCAAAGGGCGGTGTGGAAGACTTCGGTCTTCTGCACCGCCCATTGTGTGCCTGAGTGCTTGCGAGCTGTCTAGCTTAGCCGCCCACCAGTGCTTTTGCATGATGCTTGCTACGGCGGGGTGCGGGGAACTGTTTGAAATGTGTTTCTGCTTAGGTTCGGGTGCGTTTTCGTGGAATAATAAATATTTGTGTCCCGGACTGTTCGGGATACGCCCTCATAGTCCAATTGGCAGAGACAGAGGACTTAAAATCCTTGTGTTCTGGGTTCGAGTCCCAGTGGGGGCACTGCGTTGAGAGGCAATATAGAGCCGATAGGCATATATAAGTGAGCGGCGGCTCTTCCCGTGGGGGAGGGGCCGCCGCTTGCGTGTCTGAAGGTTTACAGGTTTGGGGTTTGCTGTTTGGAAGTTAAAAGGCGATGCCCCCGACCCATACTATCGGGGGCATCGTGGAGTGGCGGTGCGGGCTATGGCATTCCGCGCACTCTCTTCACCGCGGATAGAAGAGCTCGTCCTCTGCCGGAATCAGGACGGCTGGCGGTGAAGTCTGGTGAACCTGCAGGTGATTGCCTGCCTCGGTCATGTGTGGAGGCAGGAGGCGGTTCAAAGCTTACTTGCGGCGCGCGGTCACGAGCGCGTCGATGGAGAACTTGCCTGCGCCGCTGTATTTCGTGGTGTTGTTCATGCCTTCAAGCTTGACAAGTAAAGTTTTACACTTCAAGTAAGTCTAGTTTGTGGAGAAAAAGAGTGCAAAACAGGGGGTTTAGATGACGTTTTGTGACGGAGCTCCATACTCAAATAACGCCCGCATACCGTCTTCTGAAGCTCAAAAACGTGAGACCCTATAGAGAGACACAGCCGCAGACGCACCCCGCCTGAATGGGGTAGCACTGAACGGGGTAGCAGAGTCAGAAAGGCGCAGCATGCAGACTAAACCCTCCATCATTGCCGTCGATATGGATGGCACCTTCCTCACCGATTCTAAAACTTTCGACACCGAACGTTTCTCGCGCATCCTATCGCGTCTGCAGGCGCAGGGAATCCACTTTGTCGTGGCGAGTGGAAACACCTACGCCAAGCTGCAGGACTATATGCGCGGCTTTGAGGGGCGAGGCCTTATCTATATTGCTGAAAACGGTGCGTACCTTGCTGATGAGAGCGGTCAGCTTGCCGTGCATCCCTTTCTGGACGAAGATGTGCCGCGCATTATTGAGGTAGTGCAGGGATTGGATCAGATCGGTCTGCTGGTCTGCACCACCGAAGGCATTTACCTGCCCAAGGACCGTTGCGACCAGATTGTGCACATGATTCGCGGCTATTTTGAAGACACCGGTCAGGAGCTTCCCGAAACCCTCACGCTGGAGGATTTTGCGGCGTTCTTCTTCCCCGGCTCGGTCATGGTTGACTCTATTGAAGATTTTGAGGGTGCGCCCATTAAGTTCCCGCTGCTGACTCCGCCGAGGCAGACGCGGCAGCTGAGCGTCTACCTGCGTGAGGCTCTTCCGCAGACCGTCACCCCGATGGTGAGTGGCTTCGGTGCCATCGACCTGGTGCGTGCCGGTGTTAACAAGGCAACCGGTCTGAAGGACCTGTGTGAGCGCCTGAACGCCGACCCGGAGGGTATTCTCGCTTTCGGTGACGGTGAGAATGACATGGAGATGCTCCGCTATGCGGGCTGGGGTGTTGCTATGTCTAACGCCCCGGAGGTTGTGCGGAATGCTGCTGACGAGGTGATCGGCTCGAACGAGGAGCAAGCAGTTCTGGATTATCTGGAGCAGCTCCTGGATCGTTTGGAAGCTTCGCAATAGAGACTTCACGAAGAGGCACACAGAAGCGTTTGCGTGCGGGGCGGTGTGGACTTGGGTGAACCTCAGGTAAACACCGCCCTGAAATATTCTGGCAAGGTCGCCAGATGCGCTTGCTGGTAACGAACAGCGCCCATGAGCGCAGAATCTATCCGATAGAATTAACAAGAATTAGTTTTGTCCCCGTATGAAGGAGAGAATGATGGCGGGAAATCCGCTTCTGAATTCAATGACGAAGAATGCCACTCAGGGTGACTCTCGTTTCGGTCGCTTTGGTGCGCAGTCTCAGCAGAACAACCAGCAGGCGTACGGTCAGCAGCAGGGCTACGGCCAGCAGACTTACGGTCAGTACGGTCAGCAGTCCTACGGCCAGTACGGCCAGCAGGGCTACGGTCAGAACGCATACGGTCAGCCCCAGTACGGTCAGCAGGCACAGTACGGTCAGCAGGCACAGTACGGTCAGCCGTACGGTGAGGCTGACTACGGCGTAGCAGCCCCCACCTACTCGGAGCCCATTCCCGCCGGTGAGCGCCTGACCATGAACGATGTCATGGTTAAGACCGGCATCAACCTGGGCCTGGTCGCTGTCGGTGCCGCTGTTGCATGGGTCATGCCGGTGTTGCTACTCCTGGGCATGATTGGCGGTCTGGTCCTGGGTCTGGTGAACTCCTTCAAGAAGAAGGTTTCCCCGGTCCTGGTCATGACCTACGCCTTCATGGAAGGCCTGCTGCTCGGCGGCCTGTCCGCTGTTGTGGACATGCGCTACCCCGGCGTGGCTGTCCAGGCTGTTCTGGCAACCCTCGTGGTCGCAGGTACCACCCTGGCTCTGTTCGCGAACGGCAAGCTACGCGCAACTCCTAAGCTCAACAAGATCTTCATGATTGGCGCTATCGGTTACATGGCGTACGGCCTCATCTCGATCCTGGGCGCGGGTATCTTCGGTTCCTCGCTGAACAGCTTCTCTATCGGTGGTATTCCGCTGGGCCTGGTTGTTGGCCTGTTCGCTGTTGCGCTGGCAACCTACTCGCTGCTGCTGGACTTCACCACCACCTCCGAGGCTGTGGAGGCTGGCCTGCCCGAGCGTGAGTCCTGGCGCCTTGCTTTCGGCCTGACCGCTTCTCTGGTCTGGCTGTACGTTGAGATCCTGCGTGTTCTCATGTACCTGGCAAGCATCTTTAGCAACGACTAAAGCTCATGATGAGGCGGCGGTACCGTGATGGTGCCGTCGCCTTTGCCGCTTTACTTCCCCGATGTATCGAGGCGCAGGGGAGGGGCACAACACCATCACCATGTACCGCCTCCGCTGGGACAGCCGAGCTGCCCCGCTCGGGCGCGACACCGATAACGATTTGGAGACACCGTGAAAATTACACCTGTTGCAGAAGAACACGTAGCCGAGGAGGATCGCGGCTACCGAGTGCCTTTTGCTATGGAAGTTGCCGGTGCATGGGCGTGGCGCATCATTATGATTGCCGGTGCCGGTTGGATCCTTTGGAAGGGTCTGGGGCACGTCTCCCTGCTGGTTATTTCTCTTCTGGTGGCTCTGCTGCTGGCGGCTCTGCTGAGCCCCGCCGTGATGCTTCTGCGTAAGAATGGCGTTCGTGCCGGTGGCGCGGCGGCTATTGCCGAAATCGGTATGATTCTGGTGCTCGCCGGTATTATTTCGCTGACCGGTCAGCAGATTGTGCGTGGTTTTGTGTCCATGGCGGATAAGGCGATGCAGGGCTACCAGCAGCTGATTGGTTGGTTGAAGGACCTCGGTTATGAGTTCGGTGCCGACCAGCTGAACCAGCTGCTGGATCAGATGGAGAGCGCTGTCACCAATAACCCCAGCTCCGTGCTGCACGGTGTGTCTCAGGTGGGTTCGACTGCGGCTGAGGTTGCGACCGGTACCCTGCTGACCCTGTTTACCCTGGTCTTCTTCCTGATGGAGGGCGAGCGTATCTGGCTGTTCGTCACCCGCCTCTTCCCGAAGGATGCGCGTGCCGCCGTCAACGGTGCGGGTCGTGCGGGCTGGAAGTCCCTGGGTGCGTACGTGCGCGTTCAGATTCTGGTGGCGGCTATTGACGCTGTCGGCATCGGTGTTGGTGCCGCAATCCTGGGTGTTCCGCTGGCTATTCCGCTGGGTGTGCTGGTCTTCCTCGGCTCTTTCGTTCCGGTGATTGGTGCCCTCATTTCCGGTGCGGTGGCTGTGCTGTTGGCGCTGGTTGCTCTGGGTCCGGTGCAGGCGCTGATTATGCTCGGTATTGTTCTGCTGGTTCAGCAGCTCGAGTCCCATATTCTGCAGCCGCTCATTATGGGTAAGGCTGTCTCCTTGCACCCGCTGGCGGTTATTTTCTCGGTGGCTGGTGGCTCCATGATTTTTGGTGCGGTGGGTGCTCTGTTCGCTGTGCCGACTTTGGCTGTGGTCAACGCGGTGGTGCGTTACCTGGCGAATCGCGGCTGGGAGAAGGAGGCACCTCGTGAGGAGGAGTTCCTCTTCCCGCATGAGCTGGAGCGCCGTAAGAAGGCTGAAGAGTCTGAAAAGGCGAAGGAATCTAAGACGTCCGAAAGCTCTGAAGAATCTAAGGAATCTGAGAAGGCTTAGAACTTGGTTCACTGTGACTAACCGCGGGCTAGACGCTCGCACATAACCTAGGGCGGGGGCCGTTCTTGCACTATCTGCTGAGAGTGCGGGGACGGCCCCTGCTTTATGCCGGTGCATCCTCTAAAATGGAGTGTGCACTGTGCCACCGCGCGCCTTTTAGCGTGTGGGGCTAGGTGCCGCCAGAATACGTACCATCAGAATGGAAACCTCGTGAGCGTAAATCTCGACTCCCTGCCCGTGACCATCACCGACATTGAACGTGCCGCAGAGCTGCTCGAAGGCGTTATTGAACGCACCCCCGTCGCTCATTCGCGTGCGCTAAGCCAGCGCCTCGGTTCAGAGGTTTTCTTCAAGTGTGAGAACCTGCAGCGTGCCGGTTCCTTCAAGGTGCGCGGCGCGTATGTGCGTATGGCGAAGCTCTCCGAGGAGGAGAAGAAGCGCGGCGTCGTGGCGGCGAGCGCGGGTAACCACGCTCAGGGTGTGGCTCTGGCGGCTGACCGTCTGGGCATTAAGGCTCGTATTTACATGCCGCTGGGTGCGGCGCTGCCGAAGATTACTGCGACCCGTGATCACGGTGCTGAGGTTGAGCTGTACGGTGTGACCGTGGATGAGGCTCTGGCGGAGGCGAAGCGCTACGCCGAAGAGACCGGCGCTGTGTTTGTGCACCCCTTCGACAATGAAGACATTATTGCCGGCCAGGGCACGATCGGTCTGGAGATTCTGGAGCAGGTTCCGGACGTTGACACCGTGATTGTGGGTGTTGGCGGCGGCGGTCTGCTGGCGGGTCTGTCCGCTGCTATCCGCGCGAAGGAGCAGAAGCTCGGCAAGAAGATCAAGATTATTGGTGTTCAGGCGGAGCACGCGGCGGCGTACCCGCTGTCCCTCGCTGCGGATGCTCTGGTACCGCTGAAGAAGGTTTCTACCATCGCTGACGGTATTGCGGTGGGTCGCCCCGGCCAGATGCCTTTCTCCATCATCAAGGAGCTGGTGGATGATGTGGCGACCGTGAGCGAAGACGATATCGCTCGCGCCCTGATTTTCCTGATGGAACGTAACAAGCTTGTGGTGGAGCCTGCCGGTTCGGTGCCCGTGGCGGCGCTGATGAACGGCAAGCTGAAGGAAGAGTACGGCGACCTGGGTACGGTCGTGTGCGTGCTCTCCGGTGGCAATATTGACCCGATGCTGATGCTGAAGGTGATTCAGCGCGGTCTGTCTGCGGCTGGCCGCTACATGACCGTGAAGATGATGCTTTCTGACCGTCCGGGTGAGCTGGCGACCATTTCCCGCATTATCTCTGAGAATGACGCGAACGTGACCGGTGTGGACCACACCCGCGTGGGTGGCTCTCTCTCCATGGGTGACGTGTCGATTACGATCGATATGGAGACCAAGGGCGTGGAGCATTGCCGCCAGGTGATTGCCGCCCTGGAGGATGCGGGTTTCAAGCCCATCATCGTCTACTAAGCCGATATATTTATGAGCCGACGAGCTGTAATAGTTGCGCCTGAGCTTTATCGGCAGAATGCAATTCAATAGACAAAAACAGTGCGGGGTGCTGACCTTTTCTGTTCAGCACCCCGCACTGTTTCTATACGCTTGAGTCTCTCTTAGCCCTGGTAGGGGGTTACGGAGACAATCTTGGCGCTCAGTTCCTTACCGTTCGGAGCGGTGTAGGAAACCTCGTCACCCTGCTTAGCACCCATGATTGCTGCGCCGAGGGGGGACTTCTCCGAGAAGACCTTCAGGTCGCTACCTGCAGGCAGAGTGTCCTCAATTTCGCGGGAGCCGAGCAGGAACTTCAGGGTGCGGCCGGCAACCTCAGCCTCGATGACCATGCCGTGGCTTACCACGCCGTCATCAACGGGTGCCTCACCAATCTGCGCGGTTTCCAGCAGGTGCTTGAGCTGCTTGATGCGCGCCTCGTTCTTAGCCTGCTCGTCGCGTGCCGCGTGGTAGCCGCCGTTCTCGCGGAGGTCGCCCTCATCGCGCGCCTGGGCGATGCGGTCAACAATTTCCTGACGGTACGGACCGGAGAGGTGCTCCAGCTCCTGAGTGAGGCGGTCGAAGGCGTCCTGAGTGAGCCATGCACCGGTGTTTTCAGCCATGCGTGTCCTTTGCTTATGCGCCGGCTTAGCCGGTGCGAAACGAATAAACCCGCTACCGTGCGCCATAGAAAAGGCGGGGAGGCGGTAACGGAATGAATCAACAGACCTATTCTAGAGCACCGGAGGATTTTCGGCTGTTATACCGGTCGTATCTTCCCCTCTGAACGCATCTGAGCGCGTCTGAGTGCATCTGAGCATATCTTTGCCGGTACGCACGCCGGTAGCTGAACAACCCGCCAGCATCAGCCTGTTTCATGCCCAAGAATCTGCTGATATGACGGCATGTTTCACGATGTCACACGGCGTCATCTGCGCTAGTGTACCGGCGCTATCCTTGGGTATCATACGAGAAGCTACAACCGTAAAATTTCTGCCGCGTAGCGCTCGCATCCGCGATTCACAGACACATCATCGACCCCCTGGCGCATCACCTAAAGGAGACCACCGTGAGCGAAGCCATTGAACAGCTGAAGGCAAACCTGCCGACTCACCCTCCCGTGGACTCCCTCAAACCGCTGGATGAGGACTACACCGGCCTGCGCATCCTCGCGGTGCACGCGCACCCGGACGACGAGTCCTCCAAGGGCGCCGGTACCGCTTCGGCGTATATTGCCCGTGGTGCCCGCTTCATGGTGGCGACAATGACCGGCGGCGAGCGCGGTGACATCCTGAATGAGGAGATTGCTAATAGTCCGCGTGCGCACCGTGACCTGCCGGGTCTGCGTCGCGCTGAAATGGCGGCTGCTCGCGAGATCATGGGTATTGAGCACCGCTGGATTGGTTTCTTCGATTCCGGTCTGCCGGAGGGTGACCCCATGCCGCCGCTGCCCTTCGGTAGCTTTGGCACCATGCCCCTGGACCGTGCCGCCGCGCCGCTCGTGCGTCTGGTGCGTGAGTACCGCCCGCACATCATCATCACCTATGACGAGATTGGCGGCTACCCGCACCCCGACCACATCATGACCCACAAGGTTGCCGTGGAAGCATTCGAGAAGGCAGGCGACCCGGAAGCCTACGTGGGGGAGGGCGAGCCCTGGACCCCGCTGAAGCTCTATTACGACCGCGCATTCAACCCCGAACGCACCCTCGCCCTGCACGAGCATCTGCTCGATACGCACGGTGAGAGCCTGCTGAGCGGCTGGATTGAGAACCTCGCGCACCGCGCCTCCTCGGGGGAGGCGCCTCGCCACGAGACTACGACCCGCATCCTGGTTCACGAGCACTTTGAGCAGCGCGATCAGGCTCTGCTGGCACACGCCTCGCAGGTGGACCCGAACGGCGTGTTCTTCGCTGTTCCCAGCGAACAGCTGAAGGATATTTGGCCCTGGGAGGATTACACGCTGGCTGCCTCTCACACGGAGGTTCAGCTGCCCGAATCTAGCCTGGATGAGGGCCTGAGCGACTACTACGTCATCTAGCCTCTACATTATCTAGAGTGGGGCGCCGCATCGCCCCGCGTTACAATGATGCCCTTCACCCACGATATGAGTCGTGGGTGAAGGGCATCATCCATTCTTAGGCACACGATGTGTGCAGCCCCCCGTATACAACCCCGCATGCCGCTACCAGCCGCCACAAATTTTGAGCCGATTCTCAGCCCAACCGCGATGCCGATTGCCGCGAAGGTACGGCGCGGCGGCGTAGAATAAGAGCTTGGACTCTTTCGTTATGAGCCCGCTGAATTATCTGCCACGACAGCCGAATGAGGTATGAGCTATGAGCGCCAACGCCCTGCCCGTGATTACTGTGCACGGCCACGCCAGCAACCCCGGCACTGTCACTGAGCCTACCGTCTATGAGCAGGCTCTGGCGCGCTCGCTGAGCCCCGAATCCCTGCCGGCACATATTGGAGTGCTGGTGGACGGTAACCGCCGCTGGGCGGCTCAGCGCGGCTTGAGCACCCGTGAGGGCCACGCCGCCGGGGCGGAGCGAATTATTGATTTTCTGGCCTGGTGTACTGAGCTGTCGATTCCGCAGGTGAGCCTGTACATGCTCTCCACTGAGAACCTGAAGCGCCCCGAGAAGGAGCTGACCGGTCTGGTCGCTGTGATTGATGCGTTTCTGGTGCGTCTGGTGGAATCCGCCTGCGGTCCGGTGCGCGCCATCGGCAACATTGACCTGATTCCTCGCCAGCTACACGAGCGCCTGGACTGGGCGATTGAGCAGACTGCACACCTGCCCGGTGTTCGCGTGAACATTGCGGTCGGCTACGGCGGCCGCCAGGAGATTGTGGACGCGGTCCGCTCGGTTCTGCGTGAGGCCGCCGCTGAGGGCGCATCCTTGGACTCGCTTGCCGAACAGCTGAGCGTGGAGGATATTTCTTCGCACCTGTACACCGCCGATATGCCCGACCCGGACCTGCTGATTCGCACTTCGGGCGAGCAGCGCCTGTCCGGTTTCATGACCTGGCAGAGCGCGTATTCTGAGTTTTATTTCTGCCGTGCCCTGTGGCCGGATTTCACGCGCGTTGATTTTCTGCGTGCTCTGCGGGATTACGCTAACCGTTCCCGCCGCTTCGGCTCCTAGAACCTGTGCGCTCTAGTGTCGTCGGCGCTTGTTTCTCGGCTGGCTGGTTCCTTGCTAGATGGTTCCCGGCTAGCAGCCTCCGGTAGTACAGCCTCCAGCAATACAGAATGGACGTTCTATGCTCGCTGAGCTTTCCCGCCTCTACAACGCTGGCGGCGCCTCCGTTATTGCCGCTCTGGTGCTCGGCAGCTACCTGCTGTATTTTCTGTGGTGCGCCCTGCGGCTGTGGCGTATTGACGTGCGGGAACACCGCCTGCCACACCGCATCCTGATTCCTCTGGCTATTGCCACCTATACGGCGTTGCCGGTGTCTTTGCTTTTTGCCGGTCGCCCCGCCGATATCTGGCGTGTGATTGGTGCCGGTCTGGTGCTGTGGTTCTGCTATGGGCTTCTGCGTATTCTGTCGTTCGGCGCGCTGGGCCGCGGGGATGTGAAGCTTGCCGGCATTCTGGGCGGTGTGCTTGGGTACCTGTCCTGGGCGAACCTGGGGTGGGCGTCGCTGGTGACGTTCCTTGCCGGTGGTCTGGTGTCTTTGGCTCTGGTGCTGTTCACTAAGGCGCGCGGTAGCACTCGCATTGCTTTTGGCCCGTTTATGCTTCTGGGTGCGCTGGTGGCGTTGGCGGCTCCGGCGTATTCTCTGTGGTAGATTCCGAAGTGGGGTGACCGTCCGGCTAAGTGGCGGGCTCGTTCTTCGTATGGTTCATTCTCCGTGCGGCTCGCGGCTGTTTGCTCTGCTCTCTAGCACCTATTTCCCGGTGGGCTTACCGGGGCTTTTGAAAGGTTGATGTTATGCCTACTCCTCCCTATATCCGTAAGCTGCGTGAGCGGATCGGCTCGGATTACCTGTGGCTGTCCGGTGCGACGGCTGTTGTGTACCGTGAGCAGGATTCTAAGGTGCTGCTGGTGCGCCGTAGCGATAACGGGGCGTGGACCCCGATTACGGGCATTGTGGACCCGGGGGAGAGCCCCGCACTGACCTGCATGCGTGAGGCGCAGGAGGAGGCGAACGTGCAGATTGAGGTGCTGGAGCTGGCGCAGGTGAAGGCTGACCCGCCGATGCAGTTCGGTAATGGTGACCGCTGCCAGTTCTTGGATCATACGTTCTTGTGCCGCTGGGTTTCTGGCGAGGCGAAGGTGAACGACGAGGAGTCTTCGCAGGTGCGTTGGGTGGATGTGTCTGACCCGACGGAGCGTGCGTTGCTTTCGGAACGGATGCTGGACCGTATTGATGCGGCGCTGAACTATGATGGCCACTGCCGTTTTGGGCTGGAGTCGGTGCCGCCGGAAGAGCTTTAGACCGGCTACTAGACTCCGTAAAAGCCACCGAGTGAGGCGTGTAGATACAGAGGGAGGGGCGACCCGCCGTCATGGCGAGTCGCCCCTCCCAGCATTTTTACGACAGTTTGTTACATGTTATTGGGTGGTTCTTCCTGCTTTTTTGTGGGAGTGAGGGGCTGGAGGCCTAAAATTTGCCGTGGCTTTATTTTGTTTTTGTCTTTTTTTACTTTAAGTTGTGCCTGTGTGTCGAGTTATGGGTGGTGCGCATGAGATGCTTTATATATGACGCGGGTTACATTGGGAGTGACGGCCCCGTATTAGTCAGTAACCCGAAAAAATCCGTTCACGTGATGTTCTGGTGAGCGTGGTCGCTTTCCTTTTACTCTGCCTATAAATCTTTAAGGCATGCCATTTTTCTGTGAACTAGGCTCATTGTGTTCATCGCAATTCTTGGTCGCTATTTTGACGCGCCCTGGAAGGAATAAAGCATGACAACACACAAAATACCGTGGAGAATCTACATAGCCCTTATCGGCTCTCTGGTAGGTACAGGAATATATTCCTTCGCCCTACCCATCGCGATTCTCGCTAGTACAGGCGAAATTGGGCTGGCTGGCGTAATGGCAGTAGCCATGCAAATCCCCAATATCGCCTTGGCATATCCACTAGCAACCCTATCTGATAGTCTGCCTCGAAAACCTATGATCGTGATTGCCGGAGCAGTAAACATCCTCAGCATCCTTACCTTGGCGTTGATGATTGAGCAACATATGTTGTCATGGTTCGCCATCGCCGCACTAGGATTTGTGAGCGGTGTCTTCTCTGAACTGGCTGCTGCCTCAGAAGCAGGATATATTCCGCAGCTTCTCGGACGAGAAAACCTTCTTTCATACAATGCACGTCGTGAAATTTGCGAGGGAATATCTGCAATCATTGCGCCCCCTACAGCAGGATTTATTGTCCTTGTTGCAGGCTCAACGGTCGGTCTTATCGTCCCGGTGCTCCTTTTCGGAGCGGCAACTATTTCATACGCAACGTTGCCATCCGTAGAAATGGAAGCTAAAACTGAGCAACGCGAAACCGCACAACATGGGTTTATTCACCGGATGTTTGACGGCATCCAATACATGTTCTCCGGCGCCCCGCAGAGACTTATCCTTGTCTACACGTTCTTCTTGGCGGCAGCTACAGCATCGTATTCACTCATCATTATTTACCGCCTGTACGAGGAACTCACCTTTGAAGCCTCAGTGGTAGGCATGATTATGGCCTGCAGCGGTATCGGCGGTATCGTCGCGGCACTCATCATCGATCGTTTCCTCTCTTTTGAGAACACGCGAGGAATGCTACTGGTCGCTAACGTCGTATCCCTGCTCGGAATACCGCTCGTCACCGTCAGCAATAACCCCGTAGTGCTCGGCGCCCTGCTCTTCATCCTGGACGTAGGATGGGCATCAGCTTTCATCTTCTCCAACAATCTTCGCGACTGCATTACACCGAATGAGCTACTGGGGCGTGCCAGCTCCCTTGACGGTGCCGTATTTGGGTTAGGAACGCTGTACTCCATGGGTGCGGTAGCACTGATGCTCGATCATCTCGGCTCCTTCAACGCTGCGCTTGTCGTCAGTATCCCGGCTGTACTCTGCCTCATCTACACGCTGGTCCACTATAAACAATTCAAAGTGTTCAATATCGTTGAACAATAGTGAGAACCCGCTACCCACTTAATGACGGGGCGGAGAACATACACAGAGGGAGGGGCGACCCGTCGTCATGGCGAGTCGCCCCTCCCTCTATGGTTAAGTCGCGAACCTCAGGCGAGGTTCAGGCGGGTGAGATTAGAAGTTGCCCAGCATCTTGGTGACGTCCAGAGCCGCATCCAGCTGCTCCTCAGTCACTTCGCCGCGCTCCACGTAGCCCAGAGCCACAACTGCCTCACGGACAGTCACCTTGTGAGCCACCGAGTACTTAGCGATCTTCGCAGCAGCCTCGTAACCAATCAGCTTGTTCAGCGGGGTCACGGTCGACGGCGAAGCCTCAGCCAGGAAACGGCAACGGTCAACGTTAGCGGTCAGACCGTCAATCATCTTCTCAGCCGAAACGCGAGAAACATTAGCGAGCAGGCGGATCGACTGCAGCAGGTTAGCAGCCATCACCGGGATACCCACGTTCAGCTCAAACGCGCCGTTAGTGGACGACAGAGCAATGGTTGCGTCGTTACCGATAACCTGAGCGGCAACCATGATGGTAGCCTCACAAATCACCGGGTTGACCTTACCGGGCATAATCGAGGAACCGGGCTGCAGGTCGGGGATGTGCAGCTCGCCCAGACCGGTGTTCGGGCCCGAACCCATCCAGCGGATGTCGTTGCTGATCTTCATCAGGCCGTACGCCAGGGTGCGCAGCTGACCGGAAACCTCAATCAGGCCGTCACGGTTAGCCTGAGCCTCGAAGTGGTTACGAGCCTCGGTCAGGGGCAGGCCGGTCTCCTCAGCGAGCAGCTCAATCACGCGAGCCGAGAAGCCGTCCGGGGTGTTAATGCCGGTACCCACAGCGGTACCGCCCAGGGGAACCTCAGCCACGCGGGGCAGGGAAGCATTCACACGCTCAATGCCGTAACGCACGGTTGCGGCGTAGCCGGAGAACTCCTGGCCCAGGGTGATGGGGGTTGCGTCCATCAGGTGGGTACGACCGGACTTCACAACGTCCTTGAACTCAACGGACTTGCGCTCCAGGGACTCAGCGAGCACCTCGAGAGCGGGAATCAGGTCCTTCACCAGAGCCTCGGTCACAGCAACGTGCACGGAGGTGGGGAAGACGTCGTTGGAGGACTGGGAAGCGTTCACGTGGTCGTTGGGGTGAACCTCAATGCCCTTGGACTCCAGGGAACGGGTTGCCAGAGTTGCCAGAACCTCGTTCGCGTTCATGTTCGAGGAGGTACCGGAACCGGTCTGGAAGACGTCAATGGGGAAGTGGGCGTCGTACTTACCGGTTGCTACCAGATCCGCTGCATCGCGGATAGCCTGGGCGCGCTCAGCGTCGAGCACCTTGAGTTCCTCATTGGCGGTCGCGGCTGCCTTCTTCACGAGGGCAAGCGCACGAATATGGGCGGATTCGAGGGTCTGACCCGAAATCGGGAAGTTCTCGACTGCGCGCTGAGTCTGTGCACGGTAGAGTGCATCAGCCGGAACGCGAACTTCGCCCATGGTGTCATGTTCAATGCGGTATTCAATGTTTTCAGCCATACCTCTAGCATAGGCGTTCAAAGTGGCTTACGTCGCCTCGAAAAGGTGTCAAAAGAGGAAAAACGCTCATAAATTTTGCGGCGTGAGAAGGCGCGTAAAACCCCCGCCCCGGCAGATGTGCGAACACGCTACCGTGGCGGGGGTATCCCATAGAAAAATCTGTTCTTAAGTGCGAGTATGTGGGTTCTCGCGCTAAGGCTCGTAACGAGCGGAGAAGAGGAAAACTAGTCCAGGTTCTCAGCAACCACAACGCGCGGGGGAGTCTTCACGACCACCGGAAGCGCCTGGGTCGGCGGGTTCTGCGCGTCGTTCTTCTCCTCCGGCAGGGTCAGGTCCTGCGAACTGAACACCAGCTCCGCCTTACCCTCCTTCAGGTGGTAGAAGACACCAATCACGGCGACCTTACCCTCAACCACCGCATCCGAAATGATGTGGGACTGCTCGATAATGCGGATAGCGGTCTGGCGAGTATGCTCACGCACCATGTCGTTGACGGTCGGGTTCTCCGGCAGCTTCGGAGACATTGCCGAAGGCAGGATGTGCTGCACCAGGTTACGGATGAAGCCGTGCGGCATCTCGCCAGAGTCTAGAGCATTGCTAGCGGCAGTGACCGCACCGCAGGAGTCGTGACCGAGAACCATCACGATGGGGGTCTCAAACTCATCGACCGCATACTCGAGCGAACCGAGAGCCGCATTCTCCAACACGTGGCCGGCGGTACGCACCACAAACGCATCGCCCAGGCCCAGGTCAAAAATAATCTCCGCCGCCAGGCGAGAGTCACCGCAACCGAAAATTGAGGCAAACGGGAACTGACCCGCCGCCAGGTCGGTACGGCGAATCGTGTCCTGGTTGGGGTGCTCGTTGCTGCCCTCAATAAAACGACGGTTGCCGTCTCGAAGGCGCTTCCACGCCTCTGCGGGGGTCGGTTGAATGCCAGCCATGTGATGCTCCTTAGCGGACAGGTACAGATAACGCGTGCCGCCAAGACAGCGAATCTGCGAACGGGTATGCGGGGGCTTCAGGCGCTCGCGCTGAAGCTGAGTTTCTTGCCGGAAGCTTCCCGGTGAAAAGAACCTACCTCAAATATGCCTTAAAAATGCGAAAAATAGCTAGTATGGCGCGCCTTTACAACCCCAATCTTGATGCCCAATGACGCAAAAACAATGTGAAGAGAGACGCAGCCCTCACCGATCTGCCGCATCTGCTCACCATAAAGTCAACACGCACGCAAACTCGTTCAGAACAAGAAAAACGAAGCGCCCGCGCGCTATCCTGAAAGGAGCACTACTGCGTCGGCGCTTCGTGCTGGAAAGAACCAGCCAGCCGACAGTGTATTCAGAAATCTCGAAGGTGAGTCTATGACTACGAACAACAATCACGGCGATCGCAACCTCGCAATGGAACTGGTCCGCGCGACCGAAGCAGCAGCAATTGCTGCAGGCCCCTGGGTTGGCGCAGGCGAAAAGAACCTCGCAGATGGTGCAGCCGTAGACGCAATGCGTTACCGCCTCTCCACCGTCAGCTTCAACGGCACCGTCGTCATCGGTGAAGGCGAAAAGGACCAGGCCCCCATGCTGTACAACGGCGAGAACGTCGGCGACGGCTCCGGCCCCTCCCTCGACGTGGCTGTGGACCCCATCGACGGCACCCGCCTGACCGCACTCGGTATGGACAACGCCCTCTCCGTGATTGCCGTAGCAGACGGGGGCACCATGTTCGACCCCTCCGCAGTGTTCTACATGGAGAAGCTGGTCACCGGCCCCGAAGCCGCCGAATTCGTCGACCTGCGCCTGCCCGTCAAGCAGAACCTGCACCTCGTCGCTAAGGCAAAGGGCAAGAAGGTCAGCGAGCTGACCGTCTGCGTGCTGGACCGCCCCCGCCACGCCAAGCTGATCCAGGAAATCCGCGAGGCAGGCGCTCGTACCCGCATCATCCTCGACGGTGACGTTGCAGGCGCTATCGCAGCCTGCCGCGAGAACACCGGCGTGGACCTGATGCTCGGCACCGGCGGCACCCCCGAAGGCGTTGTCGCAGCGTGTGCAATCAAGGCAACCGGCGGCATCATCCAGGGCCGCCTGGCACCGACCGATGATGCAGAGCGTGAGAAGGCACTGGAAGCCGGCCACGACCTGGACCGCATCCTGACCACCAACGACCTGGTCACTAGCGACAACTGCTTCTTCGCCGCAACCGGCGTCACCGACGGCAAGCTGCTGCGCGGTGTTCGCTACAGCAAGAACGTTGTCACCACCCAGTCGCTGGTTATGCGTTCCTCCTCCGGTACCGTCCGTACCGTCGAAGCTGAGCACCGCCTCTCCCGCCTGCGCGAAATCCTCTCGCACACCAAGAGCCCCGGCGAAGCCTAAGCCTTCGATATAGAACCCAAACACAGGGAGCCGCCCCCACCGAAACACTCGGTGAGGGCGGCTCCCTCATGTATTTAGCTTTTAGGCATCAGGATGCGCCCCAGCAGCGGTACGCCTGAACCCGTTAGCGAGAGCGGAAAGACTGAACCTTCGCCTTCGCCTTCGACACAGCATCACGAACCGCCGGACGAGCCTTATACGCCAGCGTGTAGGCGCGGTAGCCCAGCGAGGACACCGGAACATCCCAGGTGCCCGGGTACTCCACCGACTCGCCGCCGAAGGACTTCTTGAACTTCGTGAAACCAGCCCACTCGTGATCCGGCTGATCCTCCGGCGCAATGCCGAAGAGGTCAACGTACTTCAGACCCTTACGCTTAGCGTCCAGGATAAAGTTTGTCACCACCGGAATACCCGCGGACAGGCGACGATGCTCAAAAGAAGCCGCCGCATGCGCGTAGGTGCGGGTGTCATCCGAATCGTACACAAACGCCGCCGCAATCGGGGTGCTCTCACCGTTCTCGTCGGTCAGCTTCGCAATGTACAGGGATGCCGCACCAGCAGGCATCAGCACGCGAGCAACCTGCATCAGGTAGTCATCCTGCTGACGGTTAAAACCGTTGCGGTCTGCGGTCTCATCCAAGAATGCGAACAGAATCGACAAATCTTCAGGGTTCGTCGAAACCTCAATCGTCACGCCCTTCTTGTGGATGTTGCGGTGCAGGTTGCGGTTATTGGACTTCATGCCCTTGAGGATCTCGTCCTCAGAGCCCGAAAGATCAATAATCTGAGTGTGCGAAGGCTGCACCTGGCGAGGAGCCAGAACCGCACCGCGACGAGCCAAGAAAGTAGCCGCATCCTGATTACCCCAAATAGCGGATTCAGTGGGCTCAATGCGCACAAACAGGCAACGATGCTTCGCAGCTTCTTCCTTCAACGACGTGAGAGCCTCATCAAAAGCCACAGCGCTGGAGGCGACCGGTCCGTACGGGCTGTACAGGTAGCGGCCGGTAGCGCCGCCCTCAACGGTCGCAAGGTATGACCAGCCGTTACCGCTCTTACGAATCACGGTGTGACCATTAGATTCCTGAAAACGTGCCCAAATATCGGACTGAAGAATATTGCTCATCCTTCTAGTGTATCCGAGCTTAGGGAACGTAAGCCTGGGGCTCCGACGACGCTTCGGGAGTGGGAATGGGCCGGGGTGCAGAGGAGCTTTCCTCCGCCTCGCGCTCAGCGGCTGCCTTAGCCTTCGCCTCGGCAACGCGGGTGCGCAGAGCCGCGCCCTTGTCCATCGCGCTCTGGCGCAGATCCTGGGAGAACTGACGCAAATCAGCGTGAACCTGCTGAGCGAATGCGTCAGTGCCCGAACCCAGAATACGCAGAGCCAACAGGCCCGCATTGCGAGCGCCATTAATGGAGACGGTAGCCACCGGAACGCCAGCGGGCATCTGAACAATCGACAGGAGCGAGTCCATGCCCTCAAGGTTCTTCAGACGCACCGGAACACCAATCACGGGCAGCGCGGTGACGGAAGCTAGCATACCGGGCAGGTGAGCGGCACCGCCGGCACCGGCAATAATGACGCGAATACCGCGGCTGTGAGCCTTCTTGCCGTACTCAATCATGTCCTCGGGCATGCGGTGCGCAGACACAACATCAGCCTCGTAGGGGATGCCGAACTCCTCCAAAACCTCGGCTGCGGCCTCCATGACCGACCAGTCCGAATCCGAACCCATCACAATGCCAACAATGGGCTGGGAAGAATCATAGGGAGACTGAGACATAATCCTCATATCCTTTCAGAATGCGGTGGCGAACCACCATCAATAGGGTGCGTCGGATACGCAGGATGCTCTCACCCCACGCACCGGCTAAAAATAGGGCTACAGGGGGCGGCCGTCACGCAAAATGGAGGCGGCATTCGCGGCGCTGTGGCGCAGTGCCTCAAGCTCAGCCACCGTGCCAGTAATATTCACGTGACCAATCTTGCGGCCCGGGCGGGTTTCCTTGCCGTAGAAGTGAATCTTCGCGCGCGGCTCGGCCGAGAGCGCCAGCGGGTAGACGCCGAAAATGTCTTCGTTCTCGCCGCCCAGGTAGTTCTTCATCACGGCAACACCCTCCAGTACGGAGGTGTCACCCAACGGCAAATCCAGGACAGCACGCAGATGTTGCTCAAACTGGCTGGTCACCGAGCCGTCCTGAGTCCAGTGGCCGGTATTGTGCGGGCGCATTGCCAGCTCGTTGATGTAGAAGCCTGCGGGGGAGCCGGGAACCTCAAAAAGCTCAGCCGCCATCACGCCGGTGACGCCCAGCTCGGAGGCAATAGTTACCGCAGCGGCTGCGGCAGCCTCAGCGATCTCGGGGTCCAGGTTCTGCGCGGGGGCAATGACCTCATCACAGATGGAGTTCACCTGAATGGTCTCAACGACCGGCCAGGGGCGCACCTCGCCGCTTTCACGGCGAGCAACCAGCGCGGAAAGTTCACGAGTGAAAGGCACCTTCTCCTCGGCAAGCAGGGAGGAGAAGTCGGTGCGGGAAGGCAACTGCTCGAACCATTCGGTGCTGCGCTCGCGAGCCTCCTCGGGAGAATCCAGGACGAGCACGCCCTTACCGTCGTAGCCGCCGCGCGGGGTCTTCAGCACCACGGGCCAGCCGATTTCATCGCCGAAGGCGAGCAGCTCGTCCAGAGTAGAAACCTCAGCCCAGCGCGGGTTCGGCAGACCCAGACGCTCAACGGCGGCGCGCATCAGGAGCTTGTCCTGAGCGTACTGCAGGGCTTCGGGGCGGGGCTGAACATTCACGCCCTCCGCCATGAGGGCGCGCAGAAATTCGGTGGGCACATGCTCATGATCGAAAGTGATGACATCCTTGCCGCGAGCAAACTCGCGGAGGGTGTCCAGGTCTTTGTAATCCCCGACGGGCGCGGTACGTACCGCCGCCACGGCGCCGACGGTGGGCGCCTCCGCAAGAATCTGCAGGTCGAGGCCAAGGTTAGTTGCTGCGGGAGCCATCATGCGGGCCAGCTGGCCTCCGCCGATGACGCCAATTACGGGTCCAGTCACAGGGTAAGTCACATCACCTAAGTGTACCGGGTTTCAGAGAGCCTGTGGGAGCAAGACCACATTAGGGTCGCAGAATAAGTTCAACGGGGATGCAGAGCCCAATATGTGGGCGTTGATGCGGGTGAAAGCCAGCAAAACGTGCCTTCTACCCTGTCAACCTGAAATGAAAGGGAATATCTCGTTAGCTGGGAGGTCCGTGGAAAAACTCTCAAAGGTACAAATAACCCACCGGGACTGTATTAACATATAAGAGCTTGTAAAAGAGGCTGAAGCATCACGCAGTGACAACGTAACCAACGTTCACCGTCGCAGCATCGGCACCTTTTTCCCCGATAAAACCCCGCTAGATAGGTCCCGCATGAGCGCACAGACGAAACCGACCCTCACCGAACGCTTGAAATCCCTCTGGGACAGCTACGGTATTGAGGTGCTCAAATTCGGTACCGTGGGCGGCGCCGCCTTCATCGTGAACTCTGTGACGGTGTGGGTGCTGATGATGACCATCATGTCGGAGTCCCACACCAAGGCGAAGGTCGTTGCAAGTATTGTTGCAACCATCTTCTCCTGGCTCATGAACCGCCTGTGGACCTTCCGCGACTCCCGCTCCGAAAACTGGAAGCGCGAAGCCATCGAGTTCGGTCTGGTGAACCTGCTGGGCATTCTCGTTGAGGCCAGCTGCGTGGCATTCAGTACCTACGTGCTAAACCTGCGCACCCCCGAGGCATCCTTCATCTCCGGTACGATCATCGGTACTATTCTGGGCACCATTCTTCGCTACTTCCTCTACCGCTTCTGGGTGTACGGTTCGCACCGCCAGAAGGTTGAAGACGGCGAAGGCACCGATCATGAAGAGCTCGGCCGCATGTTTGATGAAGCCGCCGCAATTCTCGACGGCGAAGAGCCTGCATTGCGTCAGGTAACCTCTGAGGCGGCTGCACCCGAGGCACAGTCGAAGCCCGGATCTCAGAACTCCTAAGCTCCTCAGGTTGTAGAAACAGCATAGTTAGAACGTGATATAACGATTCATCCCCCGATACGAACGGTATCGGGGGATGAATCATTTAAAGCCCTATATGTTTATTGGCGCTGCGCTTGTTGGCGCTTGTTTGTTGGTGTTCCGTGCGGTCGTTAGCCTTCCATACGATTTTTCGGGCAACAGGGGAGGGGCGCCACCGGAGCCGCAGGGCTGAGAAGCTATGCGCGGGGAATCTCCACCGCACGCTCAGAAGCCATCAAGGATGCCAGCTGCTCATCCTGCCAGTCCACGCTCGGGTCAGCCACAAACACCGCATGGCCCGAAGTCAAAATAGCTAGCACCTCCAGCAAGGTGCTCAGGGTCGCCTCCGAGGCGTCAAAACCGTAGTCGGGGCTCAACTCCAGCGCGAGTGCACGCTGCCCCGAAGGGAGCGTATAGCCCGCCGTGCGATAGGTCTGCGCCTGCGTAAGAACCTGCTCGTAGGCTTCCGCATAGCTGAAACCCTCAATGATTTCTGCCGAATCGTTCGGAAGCAGGCCCGAGTACTGGTCACCAAAGCTACGCACCAGAGCACAATAATCGAGCACCTCCTCGGCGTGGGGAGCCAGCGCCTGCAGATCGCCGGTATAGGAAAGCGCCAGTGGTGCACGCTCAACCGCCAGAAGGTACGCGGGGTCATTCGTGTAGCCCGCCTCCTTCTCCGTGCAGACTACGGCAACCAGAGGCTCGTCCTGATCGAGGATCGAGCCCACGCGCAACGCCGCCAGACCCAGAACAATGGTGCGCCAGTGCAGCGGAGCCTGCAGATCAAAACCTTCATCGGGCGCCAGCTCGCACTCTTCAACCAGCAGGTTTGCGCTCTTGTCTACCCAGTTCATGAGGACCCTGCCAGAGAGCTCAATGCGCTCGCCTGCCGCCGAATACCAGATCAGGGCGGGGGTCTGCTGAGTGCTGAGTTTCTCGAAGAAGCGGTTCAGAGTTGCGGGCATGGATGCGCCGGTGGGGGAGAGAGTAACCATGGGTTTCACTCTACCGTACGGTTCAGAAGATGCGGAGGCGCAGGGGCGGTCCTGCGGGGGGGGGGGGGGTGAGGCGGAGCGTGCCGGTCACTGGGCTACAAAGTACAGAAGTAAAGTAAAAAGTTCTAATGGTGCATGAAAAAACCTAATGATGAAAAACCCTTGCACTAACACCCTTGCACTAACTAAGGTCCTATTTTGAAATACGACATGCATATAAATTGGAAATGTAAATGCTTCGCAATGCCTCGAAAAATATTCAGAAACTGCATGGGGAAAACGATAAGTTTTTCTTATCTAATTATTGGGTTCTTTCCCCTGTGTTCGAGGTGGGGTGGGTGGGGTGGTCGTCATGAACCCTTATTATTTGCGGTCAAGATGCGGAATTTGCAGATGCTGGAAAGTGCCTCCGAAAAGGCGAAACCTGAGGTTGACTCAGGGTGTGACTAAGGACAAGTGGGAGTCTGAAAAATATATAAAGGTCATATTTACATTAAATATGATGCTTGTAACATATACATCTAAATATTGTTTATGTCTAGTTTGACGAAACGGCGTGTCGCACGTCTAATAGATATATAAGCGTGTTTGCTCTGGAAGGGACCGTAGAGGCCACAGCAAACCATGCCACACCATACACACTAAGATTCCGTCCACGACGGATCCGCAGACTCATTAAGCTCACAATGAGAACACGGAAGGAAAACCCATGGGCTCCTACATTGCATCGGACCGCTCCATCGCGGCCGCGCGCGCATCAGGCGCTCAGCACCGTAGCATGAATCCCACTCAATCTCTCGAAAAAGCCGCCGACGCCTTTCTCGCAGACGCAGAACAAAACATGCCTCCCTGCACCGACGTATGGACCGCAGCGGCAGGGCTCTACGGAACCGAAGGCGAAGACGGAGAACTCGCCTGGCAAGCTGAAGCACTCTGCGCCCAGACCGACCCCGAAGCCTTCTTCCCCGAGAAGGGCGGCTCCACCCGAGACGCCAAAAGGGTATGCGGTGTATGCCCCGTGCGCGAAGAATGTCTACAATATGCAATGGACAATGACGAGCGCTTCGGAATCTGGGGCGGGCTGTCAGAACGTGAACGCCGCCGACTGCGCAAGCAGGCGAACTAAGCCAGGAAGGTACCACCCACATGCAGACCGCACGACTGTGCTCCCGCCAGACCTGCCAGCGAGAGGCGACTGTTACTCTCCACTACTCCTACGCAGACTCCACGGCACTTATCGACGCACTCTCTGAGTTCCGCGAACCCCACGCCTACGATCTCTGCAACCATCATGCTGCACGACTGACGGCACCGCAGGGTTGGCGAGTGGTCTACAAGGTACCCGTTCAGGACACCACCGAATCCTAGAATCTAAAACCAAGAATTAAACACCCGAATGCAAAGAACCTTCCGCGAATTCATGCGGAAGGTTCTTTGCGTATGAGAAACTGGCAGATAGTACAGATACCCGCAACTCACTCAAACACCGATCACTCGAAAAGAACGCGAGATCCATGACCAAAGAAACACACCGAGGAATGTGGGGCGCACTGCGCCCGGCCATCCGCCGCACCAACGCCGAAGAACTACTCCACGCCCGACGCACCGAAACTAAAACCAGCGAACCGGCACCGCACACCGGCGCCTTCGGACGCATCGCAGCAGACGTACCCACCGTCGCCGAAGAACCCGACCTGCCCACCGGAAACGTACCCGTCGTCCCCGCACGCAGCAAACTACGCGAACAGGGCGTCGGCACCCGCGTACGCACCCGCACCAACGTCTCCACCGGCTTCGTGCCCCTCGTCCGCGACTCGCAGAACACCCCCAAAAACCCGACGCTCAGCGACCTCAACCGCGAAACCATGCAGAAGGCCGCCGAAGCAGAAGCCGCTGCAGCAGCAGAAGCCGAAAAGGCGACCGAAGCAGAAACCGTCGCTACCGCGGAGGCGGCAAGCGCCTCCACCGCAGGACGCAAGTACCGCACCGAAACCACCCGTACCGGTCACACCCACGCGGTTGCAGACCCCAACGCGCCGCTGTCCTCCCTGGCAGCCTCGCCCGAAGCTGCAGAACGCGCCGCAGCCCGCGAAGACGCCGTGGAAGACACCCCGCGCTTCCTCAAGCTCCGCGCAACGCTCATCGCGCTCACCGTACCGCTGACCGTACTCATGATTGCGATTCGTGCCGTAGCCTCCGCGCCCTTCCTCTGGCTCGAATACCACCGCCCCGGATTCCCCGAAGACAGCTATGGCTACTACCTCATTGAGAGGATGCGCCTGGGCTCCTACGGCGTGGACTACATCAATAACTTCGCGCCGCGAGAATACCTCGCTCGCGTCACCACCGGTGCCGACAATACCCTCGCCTTCACCGAAGCAGAAGTGAACCACATGCACGACGTGAAGTGGGTACTGCTCATTGCCACCGTAGCCGTTGCCGCGCTCTTCCTGCTGACGCTCTTTAGCAGCATCTCCCTGCGCGAGCGCGCCCCTGGAGCCATCCGCCGCAGCCTCTTTAGCGGCGCATGGATTACCCTGGGACTCATCGCGGTGCTCGGCGTTGTGGGCGTCTTCGGCTGGGAATGGCTGTTCACCACCTTCCACCAGGTATTCTTCCCGCAGGGCAACTGGGAGTTCTCCGTACGAAGCTCCCTCATCCGCCTCTACCCGCCGCAATTCTGGATCGACGCAGCAATCGCCGTAGCGCTCCTCGTGGCAGCGCAGATTACCCTCCTGCTCGTGACCACCTGGCCCACCAAATACCGCAAGCTCAAAGCAGAACGCCGCCGCCAGGAACGCCAGGAACTGCGCGTCAAGCTCGCCTCCGCACGAGTTGGCGATAACTAAAACACGCGTCGGCGACAACTAAAAATCATCAGCCACTTCACCGCGCGAACCAGCGTGGAAAGGGCACCCAAAGGGGGCTGGGCTCTACCACGCGGTAGAACCCAGCCCCCTTCGCTATACCCAAGCTCGCATCGCTCGCGCCTCAACCCAGGCCTAAATCAACCCAGGACTAAAACCAGGGCTAAAACCTCAGCCGAGATCCCGAGCTCAAAACCCGAGCCTAAAACTCGAGTCTAAATCCAGGACTTAAACCACATGTGCGAATACCACTGCTCATACGGAATCACCTGAGCAGTCCACAGCGGCATAAAGTACGCGCTCAACACCAGCACGCCCACCAGGTATATCGCCACCAGCGTCACGCCCAAACGAGCACGTAACACCGAACCGCGAGCACCCGACAGCGCCAGACCCAAAACGCCCGCCAACAGCAGGATCAGGAACGGCTCAAAGGACAGCGCGTAGAAGTAGAACATCGTGCGATTCGGGTACATAAACCACGGGAAATAGCCCGCACCGAACACAACCAGTAGCGCGCCAAAACGCCAATCTCGCTTCAGCAGCAGAACCAGTAGCGCCACAATAATCGCCGGAATAAAAGCCCACCAAATGGCCGGGTTACCGATATTCAAAATAGCCTCGGAACAGGACTTCACGGTACAACCCGAAGAACCCAGCTTCGGCGACTCATAGTAGTACGAGGTCGGGCGGCCCAAAACCAGCCACTGCCACGCCTGCGAAGAATACGTGTGCGGGCTGCTCAAACCAGAATGGAACTTAAACGCCGAGACATGGTACTCCCACAGGGAACGTAGATCCTCAGGAAGCCACATGACACCCTTGCCCGGGTTCTCAACAGCCCAACGGCGGAAATACGCGTTCGACGACTGGAACCAGCCCGCCCAGGTGCTCAAATACACCAGCAGGCCCACACCAATCATCTGAACAAACGCGGGGAGACCGTCACGCACCAGCGCCGTCAAACCCCACTTGTCCAGGCCCACAATACGGCGAGCGTTAATATCCCAGAACACCGTCAGCAGACCCATCGCCGCAACGAAGAACAGCGAATTCCACTTCACACCCACCGCAGCGCCGGCGCACACACCCGCGGCGAAACGCCACAGGCGCAGACCCATGCTCGGGCCCCACGGCATCGGCGGAAGCACACCGCTATTCTGACGTGCCGCCTCCGCAATATTGCGCGCCAACACGCGCCGCGCCTGAATACGGTCAAGCACCAGACACACAAAAGTCGCGAGAATCCAGAACATCTGGAAAATATCCAGCAGAGCCAAACGAGACTCCACCAGCATCAGGCCATCCACAGCAGCCAGAAGCGCCGCAATAGTCGCCACCGTCATCGAACGGAACAGCAACCAGCCAGCATACGCAATCAACGCCACCGACAGGGTGCCAATCACCGCAGCAGAAACACGCCAACCAAAGGGATTATTATCACCAAAGATTGCCATGCCCGCGGCAATCATCCACTTACCCAACGGCGGATGCACCACATACTCCGGCGAATCCGGCAACAGACCCGACGGGTGGCCGGCCGCGAAGGAAGCATTAGCGTCCTTCGACCAGCTCAACTCATAGCCATAATGCACATACGAATAGGCATCCTTGGCGTAGTACGTCTCATCAAAAACAATGGCATTCGGATGCGCCAAATTATAAAAACGCAGAATACCGGCAACCAGCACAATCAATGCAGGCGCCAACCAACCCCAACGCGGGGCACGAATATAGGCAACAGCGAGCGCATCCAGCAGAGAATCGAGGCTGTAACGACCGCGTTCAGACGAAGAACGGGTCGAATCAGCCGGACCAGCCGGAGCGGCAGATGCGGGAGAAAGTAGCTTAGGTATCTTCACCCCATCAATCCTAAAGGGTCAGAACGCACGATGCACCATTTCAGCCCGTGAACGGCTTATATGACGCACCGTAGCTCGCCCGCACCAGCCGCTTTTACCGGCAACCCCACCCCGCAAGCTCACCCGGCACTGGGTGGAGCGCGGGCGTTACACTTAGTGGGTACACGAAGACCAGACACAGACACGAGGCCTGTCATGACCGCACCCGCAGAATACACCGAAGAAACCGCCGACCTCTCAGAAACCACAGCCCCCTCAGAAACGGTCGAGGCACCCGAGATTGACACTGCTGACACCGCCGTCACCTCCGAAGAAGGTGGTGTGCTCATCCTCGGCGGCACCCCCATCGGCAACCTCGCTGACGCCTCCGACCGACTGCGCTCAGCCCTCGCCACCGCAGACCTCATCGCCGTTGAAGACACCCGCAAGCTACGAACCCTCGCCTCCGGGCTTGGCGTGCGCACCCGCGGCCGCATCATCGTCAACCACGACCACAACGAAGCCGAACGCAGCGAAACCATCGTGCAAGCGGTACAGGACGGTCAGCGCGTGCTGCTGCTCTCGGACGCGGGCATGCCTACCATCTCCGACCCCGGCTACGTTGCCGCCGCAGCCGTCGCAGAAGCCGACCTGCCCGTCACCGTGGTGCCCGGCCCCTCCGCGGCGTTGACCGCGCTCACGCTTTCCGGCCTGCCCACCGGACGATTCACCTTCGAAGGTTTTCTCGCCCGCAAGGGCTCCGAGCGCACCCGCCGCCTCGCATCGCTGGCGGGGGAGGAGCGCACCATGATCTTCTACGAATCCCCGCACCGCACCGCCGCGACCCTGGCAGACTTCGTGCAGACCTTCGGTGCTGAGCGCCGCGGAACGGTTAGCCGTGAGCTAACCAAGCTCCACGAAGAGGTTCGACGCGGTACTCTGGCAGAGCTTGCCGAATGGGCTGAGGCTGAACGCATCCGCGGCGAAATCGTCATTATTGTCGAGGGCGCACAAGCCCCCGAAACCCCCGAAGCGCAGGACGTCGTGCAACTGGTTCTCGACCGTGTAGCGGGCGGCGAGCGCCTCAAGAGCGCCTGCGCCGCGGTCGCCGCCGAGACCGGCACCTCCAAACGTGACCTGTACGAGGCGGCGCTGGCTGCCCGTTCTGAATAACCCAGAACCACCCCGTAGCTTTACCCCCAGTTTTACCCCGCAGTTTTATCCAGAGGATTTATCCATGTGTCAGAGCCATCCCGGTCCTGAAATCACCCAGGAGTACCTGAACTCCCTTGCCGCCCTGGCGAACTACACCCTGCCCACCCCCGCGGCACTTCGGGCAACCGCTCTGCCTAACGGCTGGGAACCGGTCCCCGGTGAAGTACCCGCACCCTATCAGGCGGAACTCTACACCGGTATCAGCGACGCAGAAGGCGGAGAAGGAACCCGCCGCCGCTCCACCACCGGCGAGAATGGCCGCAGCCGTAATCTGGTCTTCCCGCCCGCTCCCGAGCCGCTGCCGTACCCCATCGTGGATAACCACACCCACATGGACCTGCTCGACGGTGAAGTAGAAATTAGCGCTCGCGACGCGCTCGACGCCGGCGAAAAGCTCGGCATCGGCGCCATCGTGCAGGTCGGATGCGATATCCCCTCCTCCCTGTACGCGGTCGCCGCCGCGCAGGCTGATGAGCGTGTCCTCGCCGCCATTGCGATTCACCCCAATACCGCCCCCGAGCTGGCTGCAGCCGGTCAGCTGGAGGCGGCGCTCGCCACCCTTGACGAGCTCGCCACCGCCGACCGTGTGCGCGCTATTGGTGAGACCGGCCTGGACTATTTCCGTACCGGCGAAGAAGGTATGGAAGCGCAGCACTACAGCTTCCGCGAGCATATTCGCATTGCGAAGAAGCACAACCTGGCGCTGCAGATCCACGACCGCGACGCGCACGAGGACGTTGTGCGCATCCTGGATGAAGAGGGCGCCCCGGAACGTACCGTGTTCCACTGCTACTCGGGTGGCCCGGAGCTTGCCGCGATCTGCAATGAGCGCGACTGGTATATGAGCTTTGCCGGTACCGTGACTTTCAAGAATTCGAAGGGTATTCAGGAGTCGTTGGCGATGGCTCGTCCGGAGCTGATTCTGGCTGAGACGGATGCGCCGTTCTTGACCCCCCATCCGTTCCGCGGCCGCCCGAATGCGTCCTACATGACGAATTACACGGTGCGGTTCATGGCGGCTCACCGCGGTGAGGAGCTGGAGACGCTTTGCCGCCGTATCCGTGAGAATTCGGAGCGGGTTTACGGCCAGTGGTAGGCGCGTACACCCTGTAGCGGGTAGCTACTCTGTATCGCCTCGCGGTGCGTGTCTGCGTGCTAGACTGTAGCAACTACAAATAACTCACTCAAACAGCTATGCCATGATCTGGTCTGCAGTATTTAGGTACGTATAGTGCCTCAATGACGTGTTCAAAATTTGGTGCTGCAAACGTCCCTACGAGATTTTATGTTTAGCACCCGGCAACTGGTGCTTTAGAGAGGACACTATGGCGAAGATTCTGAAGTATGTTCTGGGCCTGGATGGCGCGAACCGTTTTGAATCGTTCTATTCGGTGGGCGCGCCCGCGAAGGATTTTGTGCCTTACTCTGCGGTGGATAACCGTGATAATCATGTGACTAATGACGAATTTGATGTTGAACTTTTCCGTAGCCGCTGGCATCGTGACCCCACTCCGGCTGAGCGCGGTTGCATGCTCAGCCACGTGAAGATGTGGGAGGACTTTGTCGCATCGGATGCTGACTGGGCTCTGATTGCTGAGGATGACGTCCTTATTTCTCCGGACGCTGAGGCGGTGGTGAACGCAATCATCACCAAGTACCCGCAGGTTCAGCTGGTGAACCTGTGTGATGCGTACTCGTTCAAGGCGGGCACCATGAACCCGCGCGTGGACTATATTCGCCTGTCTTTGCTGTCTCCTTTTGTGCACGGTAAGTACCGTATGGGTAAGCTGTACGGTTCGACCCGCCTGGGCTGCACCGGTCTGTACCTGATTTCCCGTTCGGGTGCTGAGCTGCTGCTCAAGCAGTTTAAGGACAAGGTGCCGGGCACTGTGGCTGACGATTACAAGCTGTACCAGCAGTGGGGTGTGGATGTGCGTTTTGTGCAGCCGGGCCTATGCGACTGGGAAGGTAGCAGCGTCATCCTAGATTCCGGCAAGAGTCAGCTGGAGATGCTGACCGAGAAGCAGAAGGGTGCGAGCGCTTTGGATCGCCTGCGCATTGCCTTGGCTCCGAAGAAGCGTATTGCAAATGCGAAGAACGCTCTGGATGCGACCCTCGATGAGGTAACGCAACGCCTGGGCAAGATGAAGTAAGTAAGCCTCTTTGCGAGGTCCCTCTTCGCCACATGTGTGGTGGGGAGGGACTTTTTGTGGGTGTTTTCAGCTCTCGTGCGTAAGGTGGTTTGCAGAGTGTGAGACACAACAGGAAGCTGTGTGCTAATTGTTGGGGCTATCTTAGCTTGGGTGATAGGGTGTTTTATATATATCATTCACTCATCGACTAGGCGATATGTCATGGTGCGTGTGCGTTTTTGGCGCGCCTCGTACCTGCTGTTGCAGAGTCAACATTTCGGCGACGCATACAAAGCTTATAGTGTTTTGCATAAAGGCTGTATGGGTGTGCCATTAAAAAAAGGGAACATCATGGCAAAAGTCCTAAAGTACGTCCTGGGCTTGGACACGGCTAATCGTTTTGAATCTTTTTTCTCCGTTGGGGCCCCCGCTCGGGATTTTCAACGATACTCTGCGGTGGACAACCGCGATAATCATCTGTCCGATGCAGATTTTGACACCGAGGCTTTCCGCAAACGCTGGGACCGTGACCCTTCGGCAGCTGAAAAAGGATGCATGCTCAGCCACCTGAATATGTGGCGTGATTTTCTGGCAAGTGACGCTGACTGGGGCGTGTTTGCTGAGGATGATGCCCTCGTCTCCGCTGATGCCGATAAGGTAGTGCAACGGATTATTGAGCGTTATCCCAAGGTACAGCTTGTCAATCTCTGCGATGGTTACTCATCCCAAGCTGGCGTCATGAACCCGCGCGTGGACTATATCCGTCTTTCTCTTCTCTCTCCGTCGGTCTATGGCAAGTACCGCATGGGGAAAATGTATGGTCCTCACCGTCTGGGGTGTGCCGGCCTATACTTGCTGTCCCGCTCGGGCGCAGAACAGCTAGTGAAGCATTTTGAACACAAGGCTCCCGGTACTGTGGCTGATGATTATCCCCTGTACGAAGAATGGGGCTTGGACGTGCGCTTTGTGCAGCCTGGTCTATGTAGCTGGGAAGGAAGCAGCACTCTGCTGGAGTCAGGAATGAGCCATCTGGAGTGCCTGAATGCTAACCAGCGTGGAACTTGCGTATGGGATCGGTTGCGTATCGCCCTTGCCCCCAAGATGCGCCTTGTGAACGCTAAGAATACTTTGCTGTCTACCGTTGAAGATGTGAAGCGCCGCCTGGCACGGTAACCTGGAGTGTAGAACCCTACACCTACCGAAGGAACGCTGTGAACGATCTGCCCCTGCTCGGCCCTGCTGAGATTCGCGAGCTTGCCGAGATGCTCGGTATTCGTCCTACGAAGACTCTTGGGCAGAACTTTGTGATTGACCCCAATACGATTCGTCGTATTGTCAACGCGGCAGAGATTTCTCCGGAGGAGACGGTGCTGGAGGTCGGCCCGGGCCTGGGTTCGTTGACTCTCGGTATCCTGGACGCTGCGAAGGACATGGTTGCGGTTGAGATTGATCCGCCGCTGGCTCACCAGCTTCCGCACACGATTGAGAAGTTCCGCCCCGAGAAGGCGGGCGATATTGACGTGGTGCTCATGGACGCCCTGAAGGTCACCGAGCTGCCTCGCACTCCGGATGCTCTGGTGGCGAACCTGCCCTATAACGTGGCGGTTCCGGTGCTTCTGCACCTGTTTGCGCAGTTCCCGAGCATCCGTCACGCCCTGGTGATGGTTCAGGACGAGGTTGCCGACCGTCTTTCGGCGACCCCGGGTTCAAAGATTTACGGTGTGCCCTCGGTGAAGGCTAATTGGTATGCCGAGGTGTATAAGGCGGGCGTGATTGGCAAGAACGTGTTCTGGCCTGCACCGAAGATTAACTCGGGCCTGGTGGGTTTCCGCATGCGCGAGGAGCCGCTCTCTACCGTTGACCGTGACCTGGTGTTCACGATTGTGGACGCTGCCTTCGCCCAGCGCCGTAAGACTCTGCGTGCTGCGTTGAGTTCCTGGGCGGGTTCGGGTGCGCGTGCGGAGCAGATTCTGGTGGCTGCCGGTATCGCTCCGACGGAACGCGGCGAAAAGCTGGATATTCACGGCTTTATCCGTATTGCGGAGGCTTCGCTGACTGTCCCGGCTGAGCCTGTAGCGCAGTAGCTTCTTCCGGCTCTTGAATTTTTCACTGACGTTCTCACGCGAGTTCCCGCGCGAAAGGTGTATGCGCTGATGAGTACCGCCTCCCAGGTTGCTATTTCGGTTGATGCTCCCGGTAAGGTCAATCTGTACCTCGCCGTGGGGGATGTCCGCCCGGACGGCTACCACCCGTTGACTACGCTTTTTGCGGCGGTCTCTCTAACGGAGACCATCACGGTCTCTGAAGGGCAGACACCGGGGCTGAGTCTGAGCATGGATATTGTGCCCGGCTCCCTGGTGGATCAGCAGATGCAGGCGGGGCAGTTCGACCCTGCCGACGTGCCGATGGACGAGCGGAACCTCGTGTACCGTGCTGCCGAGCTAATCCTTACGGAGCACGGCGTTGAATCTGAGCCGGCACTGCACCTGCATATTGCGAAGGCTGTGCCCGTGGCAGGCGGCATGGCTGGCGGCTCCGCTGATGCCGCCGCCGCGCTGATTGCTACGGACCGCTACCTGTACACAACCGGCCGCACCGGTGCGCTGCTGACCCAGACAGATTATGAGCGTCTCGCCGCGCAGCTGGGCGCCGATATTCCCTTTAGCGTGCGCGCCGCGCTCGAGCAGACCCTCGCCCTGGGGCAGGGGACCGGTACCGAGTTGCAGAATGTCGCGGCGCCTCGAGAACCTCTGCACCTGGTAATTGTGGCTGCCCAGTTTGGCCTCTCAACCCCCAGCGTGTTCAAGCAACTGGATACCGGCCGCACCTCGGGGCTGTACCCCGCCTCCGGTGAGCTGGTGGAACCCGCAGAGCTTCTGTCCGCGCTGAGCTCTTATGACGGTTCGGAGGCGGCGCTCGACTCCTTGGCGCCGCTACTGCGTAATGACCTGCAGGCTCCCGCGCTTTCGTGCGCCCCGCAGCTGGAACAGACCCTAAACCTGCGCGATAGCGAGGGCGTGTACGCCTCCCTGGTATCTGGTTCCGGTCCGACGGTGCTTCTACTGGTTTCTTCACAGGACCGAGCGGAGGCTCTCGCTTCTTCTCTTCGTGCCGCTGGCCACCACGCCGTGAACGCGATGAGTGCCTGATTATCGTGATTATATCTGGCACCATAGATAACAGTTCTATCACTCACTGACTTCTACCGTTCTCTAATTGAAAGGGAGAATACGATGAAGGTTAAAAATATTGTTATCGCCCAGGATCGTTTTAGCCTTCTGGGCGGTATTACGACGGTCAATAGGTTGCTGGGCCGCGCATTTGAAAAGGCAGGCTACAACGTTAGCTATATGGCACTTTTCGACAATACGGGCAATAACCCGGATGCCGTGACCCCCGATTTTGTGGTGCACTCCGGAGATCTCGTCTCGAAGACTACCCACAATAAATTGGCTTTTGACAATCCCGGACCCTTGGGCACGGTGCTTGCTGCTAAGAAGGGTTTTACGGCTCTGTGGGACCGATATAACGCGGCACGTACCCGGCGTTACCTACAGTCTTTGGGCGAGGAGACTGTTATCTTGACGACGATGACCGGTATCGCCGCGTACCTGGTGGATTATGCGCGTTCTGCTCAGAAGCAGGGGATTGGCTATCTGTACGAGTTCCATAGTAGCTATGACAGCTCGTACCGCCTGGACGCAGAGAAAGAGCTGCGGCAGATTTCCGATACCTTTGATTCTTTCGTTGCGCTTTCTGAAGGTGATGCGCAGCTTTTTGCCCAGTGGCTGAACCGCCCGGTGGATGCAGTATCGAACCTGAACGCATCGTTGGACCCTGCTGTTGAGCGGAAGGTTCTGGCGTTGGCTGAGCAGAAGAAACCGGTGGTGCAATTTATCGGCCGCTACTCTGAGGAGAAAGGCCTGATGCGTATTCTAGAGAGCTTTATCGCGTGTGCGACGGAGTTCCCCGAGTGGATTTTGAAGCTTAACGGTAGCGGCGATGAAGCGATTGAGCGTCAGATGAAGGAGCGTATTGATTCTCTGGATTCTGCCCTAGCTGAGCGTATCGTGGTGGGCGGTCCTCTGAACTCTGAGCAGGTACTTGAGGCGTATGCCGAAGCGTCGTTGACCATTGGCGCGTCTGACTTTGAGGGCGCACCGATGTCCCTGCAGGAAGCGATGCGTGTGGGTACTCCCATGGTGTCCTACCCTTCGTGCTGGGTTTTGCGTGATGTGCTTCCCCAGGTGGGTTACTTGGCTCAGGAGCGTAGCATAGAAGCGCTGACCGAACAGTTGCGTGTTGCGATGGGCGATGATGCGCAACGTAAGGAGAAGTCTGCGCGTTGCTTCCAGAAGGCCCAGGAATACACCCCGGAGCATATTGTTCGCCGTTGGGAAGAAGTTTTCGCCTCGATTCAGCGCTAGTCTAGGGCGCGAATATAAACCTGAATATAAGAGAATGCCGGTTCTAGAGTGAATCTAGAACCGGCATTCTCTTATATCTACGGTATTTTTAGCTATCCATCAGCTGACGCTCGGGAACCGTGCGGAAGCGGTACTGGAACATGCCCTCAAGCGCACCCAGGTTCGCGCCTGCTTCTCGTGCACCCACCAGACGAGTGGCTGGGGAAAGCAACAGCGGTAGGGACTTTGCCAGAGCGATGACGGAATACTTGATGCTGGGGCCATTCATACCCTGGTCCTTGAAGCGCATCCACAGGAGCATACGGTAGTGCTGGTAGTTGCGCTGCTGACGGAAAATCTTCTTCGGAGTAGAACGAAGACGGTAGTGTACCAGCGCTGCATAGGTCTTGTAGAAGGGGATACCGCTCTGGCTAACACGCCAGGAAAAATCGGTTTCTTCAGAACCTGCGATGTAGCTGCAGTCCATGCCGCTGTTGCGCAGGTACACATCGCGCGGGACGGAGAAATTGCAGCCGGTAATCGAGGGCAGGAAACCGGCGAAAGGCGGGATTTCTTCTTCGGCCTCTACCAGAGAGGGATTCGCTAGGACCTTCTCATCAGAGTCGAGGGGAACACCGTAGGCCTTGAGCACCTCGACGGGGTTGTTGTTATGCAGGTTAGCGCCCGAAACGAGTGCGGGACCGTGCTCATCCTGGACCGCCAAGTGACCGTCCAGCCACCCGGTTTCTACATAGTCGTCGGAGTCGCAGAAGACGAGAATCTTGCCGCGTGCCTCACGTGCGCCGACATTACGGGCGTTAGCGGGGCCCTTAATATTGCTGGAATCCACCCAGCGGAGGGGGTAAGGGGCGTTGAAAGCCTCAACCAGAGCGATGGTGTTATCGGTACTGCCGTTATCGCTGATGACCACCTCAAAAGAGCGGGTGGTGGTTTGCTTAGCTAGAGCTTCCAGCTGCGTTGTGATGAAGGGGGCCGCGTTGTACGCGGGGATGACGACGGAAGCCTCGTACTCGTACTTTTCGCTCATGTTATTCACCGAGTTCCTTGATGCGGCGGGCAGGGACACCAGCGTAAAGGCCATTCGGCTCGCAATCAGATACAACGACGGCACCCGCTGCAATCATGCATCCGGCACCGATGGTCACGCCGGCAATGACGGATACATTCTGTCCAAGCCAGGAACCGTCACCAATCACGATGGGGGCCTCAATATTTTCACCGGCACGCTGGCGGGATAGGCCCATCTCGTGGCTTGCGGTGCACAGGGTGACGCGCGGACCCAGGTAGACGCGGTCACCGATCTGCGCGGCACGGTCGATAAAGATATCGCGGTTGACCCAGCAACCGGAGCCAATCTGGGCACCGGGAAGAATTTCGGAGCTGGGGTGCACGTAGGTGCCGTCACCAATGGTGACGCCGGAGGCGCGGAACTTTTCGATGCGTGCCGCGCGGCGCTTAGTCTTCTGCTTCAGAAAATGCTGATGCTTGAGCTGTTTGAGAGTGTTGAGCATAGATACCTTCATAAGGGTGGGCGGGAAAATTGCTCCCTAAAAGTGTTAAAAGCTACTACCTATAGTAACGGGATACCGCCCCGGAACGAGGCGGTATCCAGCAGAAGCAGATGAGAAATCCGCTGTTACATATGGCACATGAAATTGGTGTTAGCCCAGCAGCTCGGAGAGTTCGAGCCAGCGCATTTCTAGCTCGTCAATCTCATCCTGAAGTGCCTGCTGCTGCTCGCCGAGTGCCGCCAAACCGGCGTAGTCCGAGGCGTCGTGCGCGCTCATCTGCTCGGAGAGCTTTTCCTGCTCTGCAACGAGCTTTGCCAGGCGGCGCTCAATCGCACCGGACTCCTTCTGCGCCGCACGCAACTCAGCACCGGAGACCTTCGGGGTATCCGGCTCAGCAGAAGCCTGCACCGAGGAGGCGGCACGCGCCTGCGCGCTACCGGCGGCAGAACCGCCAGCACCGGCCGCAGAGAGCGCCAAATACTCGTCCACACCGCCGGGTAGATGACGGAACGAACCGTCAATCACGGCGTACTGCTGATCGGTGACACGCTCCATGAGGTAACGGTCGTGGCTGACCACCAGCAGGGTGCCCGGCCAGGTGTCCAGCAGGTCCTCCATCGCGGCGAGCATATCGGTGTCCAGGTCGTTGGACGGCTCGTCGAGAATCAGCACGTTCGGCTCATCCAGCAGAATCAGCATGAGCTGAAGGCGACGCTTCTGACCACCCGAAAGGTCCTTGACCGGCGTAGACAGCTGCGCACTGGTAAAGCCCAGACGCTCCAGCATCTGCGAGGGTGACAGCTCCTTACCATCGGCAATGTAGCTGCGCTTCTTGCGGCCAATCACATCCGAGACGCGGTCGTTAGCGACCTCGTTGAGCTCATCGAGCTGCTGGGTCAGGGTCGCAATCTTCACGGTCTTACCGTGCTTGACACGGCCCTCGGTCGGCTTCAAATCGCCGGTCACGAGCGAAAGCAGAGTGGACTTACCCGCGCCGTTCACGCCCAGGATGCCGGTGCGCTCGCCGGGGGCAATACGCCAGGTGACCTTCTTCAGCACCGGGCGCTTGCCGTCGGGCATCGAGGGATCATCGTAGACGACGGAAACGTTTTCGAGATCGACCACGTCCTTGCCGAGGCGGGAGACCGCCATCTTCTTCAGCTCCACGGTGTCACGCACCGGCGGAACGTCCGCAATGAGGGCGTTGGCGGCATCAATGCGGAACTTCGGCTTGGAGGTACGCGCGGGTGCACCGCGGCGCAACCAGGCGAGCTCCTTGCGCATGAGGTTCTGACGCTTCGCCTCCGCGGCGGCTGCCTGACGGTCACGTTCCACACGCTGCAGAATATACGCCGCGTAACCGCCCTCGAAGGGCTCGACGATGCGGTCGTGCACCTCCCAGGTGTCGGTACAGATTTCGTCGAGGAACCAGCGGTCGTGGGTGACGACCATGAGGCCGCCCGCGTTCTTGGGCCAGCGGGACTTCAGGTGGTTGGCAAGCCAGGTGATGGCTTCAACGTCCAGATGGTTGGTGGGCTCGTCGAGCATGAGCACGTCCCACTCCTGCGCGAGCAGGGAGGCGAGCGCTACGCGTCGGCGCTGACCGCCGGAGAGCGAAGAGACGGGTGCGTCCCAGGGCAGGTCAGAGACCAGGCCGGAGATGACATCGCGGATGCGTGCCTGTGACGCCCATTCGTATTCGGGGGTGTCGCCCACAATTGCGTAGCCGACGGTGTGGTCGTCGTCGAGGACGTCTGACTGGTCGAGGTAGCCGATGCGGGTGCCGCCGCGCACGGTGACGCGGCCGGAGTCCGGTTCGAGTCGGCCGGCCAGGATCTTCATGAGGGTGGACTTGCCGTCGCCATTGCGACCGACAATGCCGATGCGGTCGCCTTCGTTCAGGCCGACCGTGATGCCTTCAAAGATGGTTCGGGTAGGGAATTCGAGGTGCAGCGATTCGCCGCCAAGTAGATGTGCCACGCCTTCTAGGGTACAGGGTGAGTCTTCACTTCAAGTAGCGCTCCAGGCTTTGATGAGAGGGTACTCGATGGCGGTGAGAAAAGCTGTGGGGATTGCGGGGCACGCGGCTAAGTTGAGCACAGATATTTGATAAACTGAGGAAAGCATTTCCTGCATTGCGCTGTTCTGTGCCCAAAATGGCGGTCAATGACAATGAGAGCCTGTAACCAAGACCTCATGTGAATGTATGGATAATCCGCCATGGTGTAATGGCAGCACAGCGGCCTTTGGAGCCGTTTGTCTAGGTTCGAGTCCTAGTGGCGGAGCGTAAGCACTCAACGGCACCGTTGATTAGAGAGTTAGCGGTCCGCGCTCACTCCTCACTCTTACAACCTCGTCTAAGGAGTCTTCCCAGTGAATACTGAACTGGCACCCTCTGCAGTGATTGTTCTCGCCGCAGGCGCTGGTACGCGCATGAAGTCCGCTACCCCCAAGGTTATGCACGGTATTGGTGGTCGTTCCATGGTGGAGCACGCTGTTGCCGCGGCACGTGACCTGAACCCCGAGCGCCTTGCTGTTGTGGTGCGCCACCAGCGCGATAAGGTTGCTGAGCACGTCCTCGCTTTTGATTCTGAAGTAACCATTGTTGACCAGGATGAGATTCCCGGTACCGGCCGCGCTGTTGAGGTCGGTCTGAACGCTCTGGATGCGCAGGCTCCCGTTTCCGGCACCGTCCTGGTGACCTACGGTGACGTTCCTCTGCTGCGCCCCGAGACTCTGCGCGAACTGATTGCTTTCCACGAGGAAGACAAGAACTCTGTTACCGTCCTGACCACTCACGTGGATGAGCCCGGCGCGTACGGCCGTATTGTCCGTAATCAGGCTGGCGAAGTGACCGCCATTGTTGAGGCGAAGGACGCTTCCCCCGAAGAGCTTGAAATCACCGAGATTAACTCCGGTATTTACGCTTTTGATGCAGCTGTTCTGCGTGAGGCACTGCTCGAGGTGACCACCAACAACGCACAGGGTGAGAAGTACATTACCGACGTTCTGTCCATTGCTCGTTCTAAGGGCTACCGCACCTCCGCTCTGGCTATTGACGACCGCTGGGAGGTCGAGGGCGCTAACGACCGCGTGCAGCTGGCTCAGCTGGGTCGTATGCTCAACAACCGCATCCTTGAGGCTCACATGCGTAACGGCGTGACCATCGTTGATCCTGAGAACACTTGGATTGACGTCACCGTCACCATTGAGAACGATGTGACTCTCCTGCCCGGTGTGCAGCTGCACGGTTCCACCACCGTCGCTACCGGCGCCACCATTGGCCCGGACACCACCCTGACTGATATGACCGTTGAGGCTGACGCTACCGTCATCCGCGCGCACGGTCACGGCGCTGTCATTGGCGAAGGCGCAACTGTTGGCCCCTTCGCATACCTGCGCCCCGGTACCACCCTGGGCAAGGACGCTAAGCTCGGCACCTTCTGTGAGGCTAAGAACTCGCAGATTGGCGATGGCGCTAAGGTCCCGCACCTGTCCTACGTTGGTGATGCCACCATCGGTGAGGGCGCGAATATTGGTGCTGGCTCTATTTTTGCAAACTATAACGGCCTGGTGAAGAACCGCTCCGTTATTGGCGCGCATGCCCGCATGGGATCCGCGGGTATTTACGTTGCACCCGTTACTGTGGGTGACGGTGCATACTCCGGCGCGGGCGCGCTGATCCGTAAGGATGTTCCTGCGGGCGCCCTCGCCTACTCTGAGACTTCCCAGCGCACTATTGAGGGCTGGGTCCTGAAGAACCGTGCCGGTACCGAACCTGCTGAGGCTGCTAAGGCAGCTGGTGCGCAGGAACCGGCAGAATCCTAATTCGAGGAAAGAACAACACCATGAGTAGCGAGATTACCAACCCCGGTGAGCGCAAGCTTGTAGTGGTCTCCGGTCGAGCACACCCCCAGCTTGCCGAGGAGATTGCGAAGGCACTTGATCACGACCTGCTGCCCACCTCCGCATATACCTTCGCCAATGGCGAGACCTACGTCCGCTTTGAGGAGTCGGTGCGCGGTGCGGACGCGTTCGTGATTCAGTCGCACCCGGCACCCATCAACGAGTGGCTCATGGAGCAGATCATTATGATTGATGCGCTCAAGCGTGCATCCGCTCGTTCCATTACCGTGGTGTCTCCCTTCTACCCCTACGCTCGTCAGGACAAGAAGCACAAGGGCCGCGAGCCCATCTCGGCACGTCTGATTTCGGACCTGTACAAGACCGCTGGTGCTGACCGCCTGATGTGCGTGGATCTGCACACTTCGCAGATTCAGGGCTTCTTCGACGGCCCGCTGGATCACCTTTTCGCGATTCCGGTTCTGGCTAAGCACATCCGCGAGCGCGTGGAAGACTTGTCCAAGGTGACCGTTGTGTCCCCGGATACCGGTCGTGTCCGCGTGGCTGAGCACTGGGCTGATCTGCTGGACGGCGCACCCCTGGCGTTCGTGCACAAGACCCGCGACATTAACGTCCCCAACCATGCTGTTTCTAAGGCTGTTGTGGGTGACATCGAGGGTCGTACCTGTGTGCTGATTGACGACATGATTGACACCGGCGGCACCATTGCTGGCGCTGTGAAGGTCCTCATGGACAAGGGCGCGAAGGAAGTTATTATCGCAGCTACCCACCCGGTTCTGTCCGATCCGGCTGCTGAGCGTCTGTCTCAGTGCGGTGCTGTGGAGGTCGTCGTGACTAACACCCTGCCCGTGCCGGAAGAGAAGCAGTTCGATAACCTGACTATTCTCTCCATCGCTCCGTTGATTGCTCGCGCTATCCGTGAGGTCTTCGACGAGGGCTCTGTGACCGAGATTTTCGATCACTAAGTTTTCTCAGAGCATGTAGAAAGTCCCCCGCTGACCGTGGTCGGTGGGGGACTTTCTTGTGATAGAGGCTAAAGCTAACCCGGCTGGAACAGAGGCCTGTTCCAGCCGGGTTAGTGCTGTATTTAGCGTCGTATGCTTAGCAGTGTGCCTGTGCGAGCCAGGGCAGAATCACACGCAGGGACTGCTCCACCTCATCCACTGCAACCTTCGCTGCTGCGGGGCCGCGGCGGTAGGGGTCTTCCAGCTTGTCGCTATCAAGCGGACGGGCACCGTAGGCGTAGAGGTAAGAAAGCGGCTCGGCGCGGCGTGCATCCTCGCGAATGCGAGCAGCCTGCTTGAGCAGCTTAATCTTGGAGTGGTGTTGGGGCCACTCGCGCACAATCCAATCGGCGTGTACCTTTTCGGCCACCAAAATGATGGTGGCGTTCTCGATAATCTGCTCGTTGAGCTGGCGGGATGCGAAGCCCTCCGGGTTGTAGCCGCGCTCAATGAGCTCGTTTGCTACGTGTTCGTAGACGCCGTGACCGACGAGAGCGCCGGTGCCTGCGCTGGAGAAGATCCATTTGTCTTCCAGACCGTACTCTGCGGCAAGGTGCTTGGAGATGACCTCGCCGGATGCGCTACGGGCAATGTTTCCGGTGCAGACGAAGACGGCTTCGAAGGGGCCGTCACCGCTACTGCTACCGGTACGGTTGAGGTTTTTGGGGGAGAGCTTGAACTGCGGGGTGCGTTCGCTGCGGGTGTTAGTAGCGGGGGAGGGCTGCGCGTTTCCTGCGTTCCGTCTGTTGGCTTCTTTCGGGTCGGCGAGCTCTTCAGCATCAACGGTGGGTGCGTTGTGCTGACCCACGCGGATAATGCTGGGGCCGGTGGGCTTACCGTCTACGTCGAGGATGTCACCGGGGGTAGCCTTGATATCGGTGTGGGTGAGGGGCTGTGCAGAGACGGTAGCGGTGCCGTCGGCGCTGAGCTCTTCTTCGGGGGTGACTTCCTGGGAAGCTACTGCGGCGGGGGAGCGGACTTCGTAGTCTTCGATGGCTTCACGGAGCGAACCGTCAGGGATGATGGCGCGACCTGCTACCCCGCGGCGGTTCTTGCCTGCCAGTTCGGGGTTGCTCTTAATGAGGGAGCGGACTCCGTCGGCAATATTTGCGGAGGAAGAAGCGGTGGTTGCTGGCTGCGCCTCGGCAGTTTCTGCGGAGTTGGTTTTGTCCTCGGAGGACCCCCACGCGTACTTGTCCTTGAGGGACTTGATGTTGAAGATGCCCATCAAAAAGCCTTTTCTAATTGACGTACCCAACAGTGAACAGTGAAGCCGGAAGTGCTGGGTTTGCTGAATGAATAGTATCTATCATACCGAGTTACTTGTACCTTCAACGGTTCCTTTTCCTGTGTGTGGCAAATACCCCCAAATGTCTTATATTTTAGGTGAGAATTAGAGGTCCTTCGTCCACCTAAAGATGACCTAAAGTACAAGCTTGATACCGAAAATATTTAGATGTCGCGTGCTAAAATTGGCGTGCAATGTTGGTCTTTTCTCACTCAGGGGCCAGCGAGTATACTCACCAACGAGGACCAATGAAGAGCATTTATACTCAGCTTCGCCTGTTTTTCCCCGGACGAAGCTTTACGCTACTTGTCTTTAACCTAATCGGCCTGTTCATCCTGTCTTTGATGGAAATGGTCGGTGTTGCTGCCGTTCTTCCCATTGTGAATATTGCGATGGGCGCGGAACTTACTGGTTACCTGGCTGTTCTCTCGGATATTTTTGGTAATCCTCAGCGATCTGAGCTGGTGCTCTATCTGGGCGTTGTTCTGGTGTTGGCCTTTGTCTTTAAAGGTATTGCATCGCTCATTTTTAAGCGCTGGAGTCTGAAATTCACCGGTTACCAGCAGTTGGCGACGTCGACGACTATCCTTAACCACTACATGAAGGATAGCTACTTCAACCATAGGAAGTCCCAGCCTGAAGATACTGTGTATCTGATCGGTACTTATGTGGTGTTCGCCTACCGCGGCTACGTCGGTGCAATTATTAACTTCATCGGTGATCTACTTTCGATTCTTGTGTTGCTGGTGATGATTCTGTGCGTTATGCCGATTCCGGCTTTGATTGCCTTCGCTTACTTCGGTATCACTATCTCTGTGATGCAGTTCTTCTTGCGCCGCGGTAACGCTAAGTACGGTGAGATTTCTGCTCGTGCCGGTCGTGACGCCCTTCGCTCGCTCTTCGACAACATCAAGGGCTTCCGCGAGATTCGTATTTCTAATTCGCGTGAATCGACCGTTGAGGAGTACCGCCAGCATGCGCTGCGTAGCGTGAATAGCGATGTGAATATTTCCTTCTTCGCGGATTTCCCCAAGTACGCTCTAGAAATTATCTTCATCGTCGGTATCGCAGGTCTTCTGGGTCTGATGACCTCGACCCAGGGAGCCGATAGTCTGCCTGCTCTGATGCTTTTTGCAACCGCTTGCATCCGTATTCTGCCGAACGCTACCCGTATGGTTGCTTCTCTGGGTGGCATCCGTGCAAATGAGTTCGCGAGTGAGGAAGTTGCCAAGGTTATCCGCTCGATGAGCCCTGAAGAGCAGCGTTTGCAGATGGTTGGCCCTAAGGGCGATTTCGATCCGGCAACTATCATTAACCCGGCTATTGAGCCTGTGGATGTGCTGGTTGATAACCTGGTATACCGCTACCCGGACGGTGATAAGGACGTCCTTAAGGACATTCAGCTGGATGTGCCGGCAGGTACCTCGGTTGCTTTCGTTGGTGGTTCAGGCTCGGGTAAGACTACCCTGGTTGACCTAATCCTTGGCCTACTCACCCCGACGAGCGGCACGATTTCTAGCCAGGGTAGGGACATCCATACTGACCTGCCTTCCTGGTACCAGAAGATTGGTTATGTTCCCCAGGATCCCTACCTGGGCAACGGTACTCTGCGTGAGGCAGTCGCATTCGGCATTCCCAAGCAGTGCATTGATGACGATCGTGTACTCTACTGCCTTGAGCTAGCGGAGCTGATGCCCGTTGTCGAGACCCTGGAAGACGGCATTGATACCCCGATTGGTGAGAACGGTAACCGCCTCTCCGGTGGCCAGCGTCAGCGTGTGGGCATTGCGCGTGCAATGTACCGTAACCCGAGCTTGCTGATTATGGATGAGGCGACCAGTGCACTGGATAATGAGACTGAGCACAAGATTACTCAGACCATTAACCGTATCTCCCAGGAGATTACCGTGATTATCGTGGCTCACCGTCTTTCCACGGTGCGCAACGTTGATCAGCTGGTATACCTCTCCCAGGGCCGCATTGCTAATAAGGGAACTTTCAAGGAAGTTCAGGCGGCAAACGAAGAATTCGCGAACCTCGTTCGCCTGGGCCAGCTGCCCGACTAATTGAAACTATGGGGGTGATCGTATGCAGATATAGATACGGTCGCCCCCATATTTAGCCTTCTATCACTTGTGAATTTCAGGAACCTCACTCAAAGGACATATTGTGACTCATACTCCCCGCGTATCTGCGGTTATTCCTTTCTACGGCGAGCCGGAACCGGTTCTTGCCATTATTGACACTCTGCGCGCTCAGCAGGGTATTGACCCCGCCGATATCGAAATTATTGTTTCTGATGATGTTTCTCCCACCCCCTTCCCCGAGGTTGAGGGCGTGACGGTGGTTCGCCGCCCCGTCAACGGTGGTTTCGGTAAGGCTGTGAACTCCGGTGTTGCTGCCGCGACCGGTGAATGGGTTTTCATCCTCAACAGCGACCTGGAGCTGGATAACACCTTCGTCTCGCGCATGCTTGCAGCGGTGGAGCGCCACGGCGAGGTGCTGGCTAGCCCGCAGATCATTGGCCACGACGGTAAGCAGCAGTGGGTGGCACGTAAGTTCCCCACCGCAGCGCATGTGGCGTGGGAATGGTTCACTCCGCTGGCTCGTTTCAAGCCGACCAACTGGTGGCACCGCGGCGTTGGCCACGATGTTGAGGCATGCACCGGCACCTCCGATGCGAAGGTCGACTGGGTTATGGGTGCGTGCATGGTTGTTCCTCGCGCGACCTTCAACCGCATTGGTGGCATGGATGAGCGTTTCTACATGAACAGCGAAGAGGTGGACTTCCAGTACCGCCTCTCGAACGCTGGTGTGGACCGCTACCTGATTCCTTCGGTGACTGTAACCCACGAGGGCGGCGGGTCTTCGCCCTCCGAGCGCCGTGTACAGTGGCTGACCACTGCTCGTTTCATTTATGCGGATAAGTGGGGCTGGGAGAAGAAGCTTGCTGCGGCTCTGCGTGCTACCAGCTACGCGAACTTCCTGGTGAACTCGGTGCGCGGCCTGCGCAATAAGGACGTGGACGCTCGTGGCTTCCTCGCCGCTGAGCTGGAGCGTATCGCCAAGGCAGAGCGCCGCGAAAACTAGGTACGACCCTCCGGAATTTACCGTGATGGTTCCGTAAGATTTTTGCTGTCTTCATAAGAAGGCTCACATAGAACGTAGGAGGCGACACAGTGCACTCGAGTGTGTCGTCTCCTGCTTTCGTTGTAAAATTCCAGTAGGTATGTTTTATCTCAAGGTGCAGGTGAAACTGTCCGCTCCTCTTCACTCCAACACATAGCACCGCACGGTTTTGCCCTGCGGGTTCCAATAGCAAACGCCGACAGGATTCAATCCTCATATGACTCAGCCCAAACTTCTATTGCTCTCGCCCGCATTCCACGGGTACTGGAAGGCAATTCAGGCATCCCTGGAAGTGCACGGATACGAAGTGCGCACCCACATCTACGATGCCCCGGGTACTCTGCCCGAGCGCATCCTCAACAAGCTTGCCCACGAACTGCCCGAGAAGTACCGCCCCGAAAGCTTCGCAACGCAGGCAACCCGTAAGGCTATTGACGCTTTCAACGAGTTCCGCCCCGATATTGTGTTGGTCATTAAGGGCGATATGCTCTCCCGCGAATGGTGGGACCTGCTGGAGACCTCCGGCGTTCGCTACGGCACCTGGCTCTACGACGAAATGCGCCGCATGAGCTACACCGAAGAGGACCTGCACCACCTGGGCGCGCTGGCAAGTTACAGCCCGTTGGATGCGCAGCACCTGCGTGAACAGGGCTTCGAGGTGCTCGACATGCCTAACGCCTACGATACCCACTGCCCGGTCGTCCCTATGCGCGAGGACTCCATCAACTTTGTGGGCGCTAAGTACCCCAACCGTGAGGAGACCCTGCAGGCGCTGGTCGCAGCCGGTCTGCCGGTGCGTGCCTACGGTCGTGCTTGGTCGCGTCACCCCTACGATATTCTGCGCACTAAGCAGTTCAAGGACTCCGGCGTGCCCGCAGGTCGCGATGTTGACCGCTCCGAGGCGTACGGCATTATGGCGTCCTCCCCGGCAACGCTGAACATCCACAATAATCAGGATGGTTTCACCATGCGTACCTTTGAGGCTCCCGGCGTGGGCGCTCTGCAGGTGATTGACCGTGCTGACGTGGATCGCTACTACATTCCTGGCGAAGAGGTTCTGGTCTACGAGAGCATTGATGAGCTCATCGAGATTTGTACCCGTATTTTCCGTGAGCCGAAGTGGGCTCGTCAGATTCGTGAAGCCGGTCAGAAGCGTACTCTGGCTGAGCACACTTTCGATCAGCGTGTAAAGATTTTGGAGCAGCTATGGGCCTGACGTATCCCATTGATATTGATGCCTGGGCGGCTTGGCAGAAGCGCCAGAATACCCTGCGTTGGGCTAAGACGGAGGCGCGTCAGCTCGTGAACCGTCTGCGCGGCGGTACCGCCGAGCAGGAAGGCCCCGTCGGAGGCGTGCTCTACACCCGCGGAGCTGTATCCCGTGTGCTCATCGTGCTCGATTCTTTCTCCCCGACGAGCCGTAACTCCCTGCTGGAGCCTCTCAAGTATCTTGAGAACGTGGGCGTGGCTCTGTGGGTCCCCGAGGACGCCTCGGAGTACCTCAACGGTCAGTATGCCACCGAGCGTTACAGCCGTGATGCCTGGACTAAACAGGAAGTGACGGGCAACCAATTGCAGGAGCTACTGCCCGGTGTACGCGTGGTTCTTTCCCTGGGTCACTACTTGGCGCGTGGCGCGGCAGCTTATGAGTTTTCTCGCGCGATTGGCGCTGAGTACTGGGTGGTCCAGCACGGTCTGCTGGTGCCTCAGGCACCGCCGCTACCGGTCGGATGCACCCTGCTGGCTTTCAGCGAAGCTGACGCTCAGTTCTGGGTATCGGGTCGCCGCGACGTCACCACTCACGCGGTGGGTTCGCAGCTGCTCTACCTTGCAGCACAGAAGGCCGCCGGTGCTGAGGCGCAGAAGCAGAACGACCTGGAACCGATCTTCCTGGGGCAGATGCACGGCGCGGAACTGCCGCGCGCATCCTTCGCGTACGCTTCCCACTCCTTCTTGAAGAAGTTCGGCGGTGTTTACCGCCCGCACCCGAGTGAGAAGGATAAGCTGTCGGTGCTGACCCACCAGCTGTGGGAGAAGGAAGGCATCCGCATTGACCGTTCCGGCACCCCGCTGAACGAGGTACCGAACCCGGTGGTATCCATCTTCTCTACCGGTGTTCTGGAGGCTGCAATCCGCGGAATCCCGGCGTGGGTTTACCACCCGGCACCGCCGGCATGGCTGGTAGAATTCTGGGACCGCTACGGCATGAACCAGTGGGGTCAGGAACCGACCCCGGCACCGGTTCAGCCGAACAAGGAACCTGCACAGCGTATCGCTGAACTAATGATTGAAACTTTGGAGGCATAATGCGTATTCTCTGCGTCATCCCCGTGCGCGGTGGCTCGAAGGGCATTCCGCGTAAGAACCTGCGCCCCATCGCGGGTAAGCCGCTGGTTGCATGGACCATCGAGCAGGCACTGGATGCTAAGGAAGAAGTAGCCGGCGAGCACGAGCTGCGTGTTGTCGTCTCCACCGATGATGTTGAGCTGGCTGATATCGCGCGCGAGTACGGTGCGGAGGTGCCGTTCATTCGCCCGGCACACCTGGCTGAAGACACCACTGCAACCGAGCCGGTCATCGAGCACGCTATCGAGTTTTACACCGAAAACGGTTGGGAGCCCGATGCAGTCATGCTGCTGCAGGCAACCAGCCCCGTGCGTCTGCCCGGCACTCTGGCTCGTGCGGTCCGCCAGTTCGCGGAGAACGGCAAGGACTCCATGGTCGGTGTGATTCCGATTGGTCCGTTCATCTGGACCTGGCACGCTGACGGTGAGCCCACCGCGGCGTTCGAGATTATGGCTCGTCCGCGCCGCCAGGAGCTGACCAAGGAAACCTTCCGCTACCGTGAGAACGGTTCGATGTACATCACCAAGACCCACGTGTACATGGACCACCACAACCGCCTGGCGGGCTACCCCGGCGGTACCATTGACTTGTTCATGCTGGACGAGGTCGAGGGCGTCGACATTGACGCACCGATTGACTTCTCCGTGGCAGAGCACCAGCTCACTCAGATCCTGGCCGAAGGCAAGTAACCTTCACTAGCGGCAGTACCTCGTCTGCCGCTCCCGGCTTGACCGGCACTCAGGCATTCAACTAAACACTCAAACGAAAAGGTCAAAATCGTGATTATTGAACGCAATATTGCCCCCTACGTGGTCTTCGCTGAAGACCCGATTCTCAACGCTCTGCAGAAGATTTCTGCTAACGGCCAGCGCATCATCTTCCTGGTGAACGAGTCCGGTATCCTGCGCGGTTCGCTCTCTGATGGCGACTTCCGTCGTTGGCTGATTGCTAACCCCACTGCATCCCTGGAGACCAGCGCCCTGGACGCTGCAAACACCAACCCGCAGACCGCACCGGCTGACGCTGATCCCGAGACTCTGCGCGCATACTTCGCGAAGGGTATCAACCACGTGCCGCTGACCGACGAGCGCGGTCACCTCGTGGCGCTGGCAATGGATGAGCAGGACGTTCTGCGCATCGGTAAGCACACCATCAGCGAGGATTCCCCCTCCTTCATCATTGCTGAGATTGGTAACAACCACCAGGGTAGCGTTGACTTCGCTAAGGAACTGGTGGATCTGGCTGTTGAGTCCGGCGCGGACGCTGTGAAGTTCCAGCTGCGCGACATGGACGCTCTGTACCGCCAGCGCGGTGCGGCAACCGCAGGTGAGGACCTGGGCGTTCAGTACACCCTGGACCTGCTGTCCCGCTTCTCCCTGACCGTTGACCAGATGTACGAGGTCTTCGACCACGTCAAGCAGCACGACATGGACATCATGTGCACCCCCTGGGACGCACCCTCCGTTCAGGCGCTGGTTGACTACGGCATCCAGGGCATGAAGATTGCTTCTGCTGACCTGACCAACCACGAGCTGTTGCGCGACGTGGCTTCTCGCGGTCTGCCCATGCTGGTTTCCACCGGTATGAGCCGCGAAGAGGAAATCCGCGAGTCCGTGGCTCTGCTGCGTAACGCTGGCGCATCCTACGCTCTGCTGCAGTGCCAGTCCGCATACCCGGCACCCTTCAAGGACGTCAACCTGGCGTACATGGACCGCCTGGCTGAGATTGGTCAGTGCCTGGTCGGTTACTCCGGCCACGAGCGCGGCTACCACGTGCCGATCGCTGCTGTTGCTCGCGGCGCGAAGATTATTGAGAAGCACTTCACCACCGACAAGACCCTCGAGGGTAACGACCACACCGTCTCCCTGCTGCCTGAGGAATTCAAGGCAATGGTTCAGCAGATCCGTGAGGTTGAGACCGCTATTGGTTCCGCTGCTCCTCGTGAGGTGTCCACCGGTGAGCTGATGAACCGCGTGAACCTGGCAAAGTCCCTGGTTGCTACCCGCCACATCGCTAAGGGCGAGGTCGTGACCGAGGCTGACGTTGCTGTGAAGTCCCCCGGCCGCGGTCTGCAGCCGAACTACCTGCCGCAGCTGCTGGGCCGCACCATGCAGCGCGACGTTGAAGAAGGCTCGTTCTTCTTCGAGGGCGACCTGAAGGACGACCTGGTGACCCGCCGCGACTTCAAGTTCGACCGTCCCTGGGGTCTGCCGGTTCGTTACCACGACTACAAGCCGCTGATTGAAGAGGCGAAGCCGGACTTCCTGGAGTTCCACTTCTCCTACAAGGACCTCGAGATTAACATCGACGATGTCTTTGACTCCAAGCTGGATATGGGCTTCACCACCCACCTGCCCGACCTGTTCGCAGGCGACTTCCTGGTGGACCTCGCATCGAAGGATCCCGAGGTGTGGGAGCGCTCCATCGCTGAGGTCCAGCGCACCATCGACATTACCCGTGACCTGACCCGCTACTTCACCGTAGACGAGGACCCGGTCATGGTCGTGACCATGGGCGGCTTCACCAAGGACAAGCACATCCCCGCATCCGCACGTGCTGAGAAGTACGAGCGTATCGGTGAGGCACTGAAGCGTCTGGACGCATCCGGTGTTCGCCTGGCGGCTCAGACTCTGCCCCCGTACCCCTGGCTGATGGGTGGTCAGCAGTACCACAACCTGTTCCTGGATCCGAAGGACACCGCAGAGTTCTCGCGTGCATTTGATACCGCACTCTGCCTGGACATCTCTCACACCATGCTGGCATGTAACTTCCTGAACATTCCGCTGTCGGAGGCTGTTGAGCAGCTGGCACCGCTGTCCATCCACCTGCACCTGGTGGACGGCACCGGCGTTGACGGTGAGGGCGTTCAGGTCGGCGAAGGCGATGTCGACTGGGCATCCCTGGGTAAGCAGCTGCGTGAGCTGGCACCGAAGGCATCCTTCATTCCCGAAATCTGGCAGGGCCACATCAACAACGGTGAGGGCTTCTTCACCGCGCTGGACCGCCTCGAGAAGTGGCTGTAGAAAGTAGACACTCACTCATGAATTCAAACGGATTTCCCACTGCCCTGTGGGTCGTTCCGGTTCCCGATTTTGGTGGAGTAGCTCGGCACGTTGTCGATATGGCACGTGCCGGGCTCCCCGGCTTTAACCTGGTGGTTCTCGCACCCGAAGGTAAGCTCACGAGCCGCCTTGAGGAACTGGGCGTCACCGTCATCAAGGCTGAATTTGGCCCCGACTACGGTTTTAAGACTTCCTTTACCTCTCTGCAGAAGGCTATTGAGCAGCTCCACCCGGATATTGTGCACAGCCACCTTGCGTATGCGGACGTTGTAGCGACCGCCGTGGTGAATACTCTGCGTGTCCGTAGCGTGATTAAGCGCGGCACCTGCGTGCCGAAGCTTCTGACCACTGAACACGGTATCGCCGGTAATGACTCGGTGTACCACGGTAGCTCCTGGCGTTCTAAGCTCATGGAGACCGTCCACCGTGTGCGCCTGTGGGGCACCGACCAGGCGATTGCTGTTTCCCGTTCCACCGCTGATCAGATGCGTGCCAAGTGGGGCGCTCGCGGCGTGGAGCTGGTGTATAACGGCGTGGATATCCCGGAGGTGCACGCGGCTGTTGAGCAGCAGCGTGTACCCGCTGAGGGCGGTCCTCGTATTCTTTCTCTGTCTCGTCTGTCCCCTGAGAAGGGTATTGACGTGTTGCTGGATGCTTTTGCGCAGCTTCGTATTGATTACCCGCAGGCTCATCTTGAGATTGCGGGCTCTGGCGATTTGGCATCCGAGTTGCAGGCTCAGGCTCAGCGTCTGAACCTGGGGGACTCGGTGACCTTCAGCGGTTTCGTGAACCCGATTGAGGCGATGGGCCGTAGCGACATGATTGTTCAGCTGTCGGTGTGGGAGAACTGCTCCTACACTCTGCTGGATGCTAAGGCAGCCGGTCTGAAGACGGTCGCTACTGCTGTGGGCGGCAACCCGGAGATTCTGAGTGCCGATGAGCTGGTAGACCGTCAGAGCGCAACCCTGACTCAGGACGTTCTGCAGGCTATGCGCGCGCAGCTACAGAAGGGCAAGCCTGAGCCTTTCACCTGGATTTCAAATGAGCAGATGGCTGCTCAGACGGTTGATATTTACACTCGTGTACTTCGAGGAGGCCGATGATGAGCCAGACTTCGCAGGTTTACGCGCATCTGAACGAACCTTCCGAGAAGCCAGAGGTCTCGCGTTTCTCTGAAACTGTGTCTCGCGGTAGCAATTACGTCCGCCATCAGACCAGCCAGATTCGTATGCCTGAGTTCATCATGGCATTCCTCTTGCTTTTTGGTGAGGCGGTACCGGGTGTTGGTTTGCCCTTTAACCAGGTGGTCATTCTTGTTTTGGCAGCGTACGGTCTGACCCGTAAGCCGACCTTTGACGTCAGCCATTTTTCCGGTTTGCGCGCCATCATGTTCGTTGCGATGGGTTACCTGGCAATCGTTTCAATCAACGGTGTGCATTCAGAGGATGCATCGGATTGGACACGACGCTTACTTCGTCTGGTGGCAGCAACAGTGCTGGTTTGGGCTATTGCTGCCGGACGCTTGCATATCCGGTCCATTATTTTGGGCTACTCACTAGCGATTATGTTTAACGCAGTGGCTTATTTTGCTGGGTTTGCGCCGGTAACTGGTTACTACGGTTATTTGACCGGTTGGTTGAATGACAAAAACTTCTCGGGTCTGGTGTACTGTCTGTTTGGTCTGTTGATTCTGAGCTTTGCCCGTAACAAGTTTGAAGTTATCGGCGCCATTGTTGTTTTCTCCGGTCTGCTATGGGCTACGGGTTCTCGTACCTCTATTGCGGCGTATGTTGCAGGCCTGATTTGGATTGTCATCGCGAACCGTCTGAAGACTTTCGGTCGCATCGCCTTGGGTGTGGCCCTGTACTGGCTGATTGATATTTTGACCAGTGACTACGCACAGTCCGGTGTCTTCGCAGATCGTACCGGTACGGATGCGCTTCGTTCGCTGATTGACCAGGCATCTGAGATTAAGGTTCAGGCTTCTGGCTTCTTCGGTCAGGGTTTGGGTGAGGCATACGTTTATCTAGCCCATACTGGTTCGAAGACCTGGTTTTTCCATAACTCGTACTGGTCTGCTCTGGTTGAGGGCGGCTGGCCGTGGATGATTCTGGTTGTCACCATCACGCTGCTCTTTATCGTGAATGTGTTTAGCGGCCAGAAGACACTACCTACAAAGTTCTATGTTGTACAGGGCGCTGGTGTTGCCATCATGATTTGTGCTTCTCGTCTGGGTGAGGTGTTCTACACCTGGCCGTGGGCCGTCACCTGTGGTTTGGCTCTGCGTGTGTTGTTGATTGAACGCGAACAGCGTTTGGGCACTGGCCACGATGAGGCAAGTATCGAAGGCTTCGACGAGCGAATTGAGATTCGTGATGCTGAAGAAGCCGATAACCACGTGCTAGCGACCCAGAACATCCATAAGGCGTAGAGGATATTCATATTGTGTCGTCTGCCTCGGCAGGTAGTTTCTCTAAGTCTCCAGCATAGCGTGCTACATATTTGTTGAAACGCTTATTGGAGCGCCTTGTTTTGGCGTATCTGGGGAGTACTAATGATTCCCTAGAAGAACTATTCCCCTCGTCATTTGCTCTAGGAGTAGAACGTTGAAGAAAGAACTGTACATCGCTACTAATAACGGTGATATTGGCGGCGGCGAGGTTATGCTTCTGAACATCGCCCGCGCAGCCCGTAGCCTCGGCTACAAGGTCACCATTGTTGGCCCCTCCGAACCGAAGCAACTTATGGAGGCAGCAGCGGACGAGGGCTTTGCCTGTATTATTCTGCCGGCAAAGAACCGTGCACAGTACATGCTTGCCCTGCGCGCTTGGCACGCCCACAATAAGGATGTTCTGCTCTGGTGTAATGGGCTGGTCCCTGCGACCGCTACTGGTGGTCGTAAGAACCGCATCGTGCATCTGCACCAGTTTGCTACCGGTATCAACGCTAAGCTGGTACCTTTCGCCCGGCGTAATGCTTTGGTTACTCTGGTCCCAAGCCGCTATGTGGCGCGTGCCTGCCCTGGCAGTGAGGTTTTTGCAAACTGGGTCAGTGGCGTTTCTACCGAGCTGGATCACCGTGTGGGGGAGCGCCGAATCCGCGTCGGCTTCCTGGGGCGTCTAACCCCCGCTAAGGGTATTCCTGCTTTGTGTGAGGCGTTGAGCATCCTTAATAAGGACGAAATCATCTACGACTTCATTATTGGCGGTGAGCCTGTCTTCGCTTCTGAGGAGGGCCGTGCTGAAGTCGAAACTGCTCTGGCTCGTGTCGCACCGTTCAGCACCCGTCTGGGCTGGACCACTCCTGACCGCCTGTTCTCTAACATTGACATGCTGGTTGTCCCCTCGGCGGGTGCTGAAGAGTCCTTTGGCCTTGTGGTCGCTGAAGCGATGAGCGCGCGCATCCCTGTCGTTATCAGCGACGCCGCACCCTTGATGGAGGTCGTGGGCGGCAATGGCTCCTACCCTTATATTGTTCCTGTGAATCAGCCTCAGGCACTTGCTCAGGCGATTGAGAAGCTGGGCCAGGAAATCCGTGAAGAGAGTGAAGAGCTGGCAGAACGTACCTCCGAGCTGTTCTGGCGTTGGCAGGAGAACTATTCGCCTGAAGCAGGCAAGGTCCGTGTTGGTGAGATTCTGGAACGTTTTATCCGCTAAGGTGCTTCTAAACCTATAGATCATTCCCAACGGATACTCTCTCACTCAAACCCGAAGGAAAATTATGACGACTACCCACCGCTACAAGGCTGCGGTTATCATCCCCTCTCGCGGTGGTGCAGATATTCTGCACTACCCGCTGGATGCGCTTGCTGCCCAGACCGAGAAGGACTTCCAGGTTATCGTGGTCCTCGACGGCGATATTGATAACAGCGAAGCTGTGCTTGACCGCTACATTGCAGAAGGCAAGCTGAACCTGACCAAGATCGTTTTCGAGGAGAACCGCGGTCGCGTGGCAGCGCTGAACGCTGGCCACCGTGCCGCTGATGCGGATATTCTTATCCGTTGCGATGACGATCTTGAGCCTGCTACTGACTATGTCGAGGCGCAGATTCGCCTGCACCGTGATTACGACGGTGTGATTGGCACCTTGAAGAACGTGTACCCGGACACTCCCTATTCTCGTGTGTACGGTAATTTCCGCGATGCCCGGTTCAAAGAAGGCGCCCTCAGCGTAGCTGAAGAAGGCCGTTGGCTGTACTGGAATGGTAACTCTTCTATCTCTGCGGAGTACTTTGACCGTACTGGCGGATACGATCCTGCGTACCGCCTCTACGGGTGGGAAGACGTGGACATGGGCAAAATGGTCCATGACGCTGGTGGTCGCATCATCATCTCTGATGAAGTTGAGGTCAAGCACTATGCGGAGGCTACCACCACTGCAGTGCGTGCCCTGCGTGCCCTGCACTCGGGCTCTGCCCGCACCATCTTCGTGCGTAAGCATGGCGAGGAAGCACACCCCGCTCCGAATCCGACGGGCGCGTGGGGTTTGCTGGTCAAGACCCTCGCTCGCTTCACTACCGAGAAGACCATTAAGGCCCTCGGCGATGCGAGCGATAAGATTCTGCTGAAGTTGCCCGCTAAGGCAGCTGAGAAGCTCGTGGCACTGCAGGTTGAGGCTGCATCCTACGCCGGTATTCACTACCCTGAGCGCGCTCAGAAAGTTTTCTAGGAGGAATAGGAAATGTCACTCACTCAGCTCTTGACCTCCGCTCCGTTTACCGGGCCGAAGAATCCTGACGCGGTGCTTGCTGATATCCCGAAGAGCCTCAAGAAGCTTGGCAGCCTGGCGCGCCGTTACGTGCCGCTGATCAAGCCTGAGGCGACTGAAGAGATTGCGATTGCCCACGACTATCTGACTCAGCGCGGCGGTGCGGAGCGTGTCGTTCTGGCGATGCACCGTGCGTTCCCGGACGCACCGATTTACACGACTCTGTACGATCCGGAGGGTACCTTCCCTGAGTTCAAAGACGCGAAGATCATTACCAGCCCGCTGAACAAGATTGGTTACCTGCGTCGTAACCACCGTATGGCGTTGCCGATTTTGCCCCTTGCTTCTTCTTTCTTGAAGGTGCCGGCTGAGCGTGCTGTGGTGTCGACGACCGGTTGGGCGCACGGCTTCAACTTCGCCGGTCGTAAGTTCATTTACTGCCATTCGCCGGCGCGTTGGCTGTACCTGAGCGATCAGTACCTGGGTGAGAAGAGCACCGGCCCCGTGCCGCTGCTACTGAAGACTCTGCGTCCTGCACTGATGATGTGGGATCACTGGGCGGCTCACCGTTCGGCGGTGTACGTGGCGAATGCGAGCGTGATTAAGAAGCGCATCGAGAATGTCTACGGCAAGAAGGACGTTCCGATTTTCTTCCCGCCGCACTCGGTAGATACCACCGCACCGGTTGAGCCTATTCCGGGTCTGGAAGAGTTCACCGAATCGGACGATTATTTCCTGATTGTTTCTCGCCTGCTGCCCTACAAGAATGTTGATAAGGCTGTTGAGGCGTGTAATGAGTTGGGTAAGAAGCTGCTGGTGATTGGTCGCGGCCCGGAGAAGGAACGCCTGGAGGCTCTTGCTGGCCCGACTGTTCGTATTGCTTCGGGTGTCTCGGATGCGCAGCTTCGTTACGCGTACCGTCACTGCTTGGCGCTGCTGGCTATCTCTTATGAGGACTTCGGTATTACTCCGCTGGAGGCGGGCGCTAGCGGCAAGGCTGTGATTGCCTACCGTGCGGGCGGCTTCCTGGATACTATTCAGGAAGGCAAGACCGGCATGTTCATCAACCAGCCGACCGTGGAGCAGCTGGTGGAGGCCCTCAAGGCTTTCAACCCGGATGACTGGGATGCCGACTACATCCGTGAGCACGTTGACGGTTTCTCGGAGGCTCGTTTCATCAGCCGTCTGAAGATGTACGTGCAGGCTCTGCCCGAAGACTAAAAGAGCTAAGACGGCTCATAGAAGAAGGCGGGGCGGTAGAACTTTATAAGTTCTACCGCCCCGCCTTCTTTGTGTCTTCTGAGAGCCTTAGCGGGCTTCTAGGAGCCCCTTGGAGAGTAGCTCGGGAATAAAACCCTCGATCTGCGGCCCCATAGTTTCTATGGGCTGTTCATACATATCGCAGAGCAGGTCGATAGCGTCCTGTAGAGACATCGGGTCTTCAAAAATACTCCAAATAATGGAGGCTGAATCCTGAAGAACAGATAGCTCACCGTTGGCAAGATTCGCAAGATACGTTGCCGTGGGGGAGTACTTAGCGAACTCTTCAGAATGAACGTACGCGATGTTCTCGGGGATACCGTAGACGGTCTGACGGGAATCTACCGGATTGCTCATTTTTTCACCTTGATTCCGAAACGCTCAAAGAACTTGGCACGTATCTCTGCCTTGGTGGGGGTACGTCCCAGCTGCATCGCCAAGTGGTCCTTATTCACGAGGAAAATGTTCTTGAGAGTGCGTAGCTTATCGTGCAGGGTGGTCGCCGACTGCAGGCGCCCAATCCACTGAATATAGTGGGGGACGTCCTGTGAGACCGACAGCCACAGCAGGTAGTCGCGGTCGTCACGGTACTGCTCCAGACCGCCCATAGCCGCGCTATATGCCAAGGAGGAGTCAAGCTCCTCCGCACGGGCTCGCAGGCGCTGCCAATCGCTGTACGAGAGCAGGGAGACCAGGTAGTTAATATCTGCGCTGTAACGGGAGGCAGCGCGAGCGCGGTGAAGCACTACGAGAAGACGCGCATCCAGGTCACTGGGGACAGTGCAGGGACGGTGAGCAATCATACGGGTCTTGCGCGCCGCCCAGATACGGTCGAAAGCCTTCTCGTAGTCGCCGTGGCGTCCCAGACCGGGGAAGAAACGATGAATATCGGTCAGGCCCCATGAAGCGTGGTAGAGCGTCATCGCGTGCTCGAACACGGAACCTGTTTCGAAGTGGGCTTGGATACGCCATCCATCTGCCAGAAGGATCTCTACAAAGCGGTCCACGTGAGAGGGACGGACGAGTAGGTCAGCGTCGGAGCTGTACCTGCCCTTGCGATAAATTTCCTGGGAGAAAGCGTAGCCTTTGACATGCAGAATATCGATGGAGTGCATGTCGGCAATCCGCTGGAAGTAGGCGTGCGCAAGCCGAATCCGTGCCGCGAGCGGAGTAGTCTGCGGCTCCGGGGTATTGGGTGAGTGAGTGGTCACAATAGCCTTTCGGTGCACATGTATACCAGATAAGTATAAGGCGGGACGGGCAGAAAATACTGCCCATCCCGCCCTAAGTCGCTCCCTATAGTTTAGGGCGCTTATTACGTTATTACTTCTTGGTTGAGGACTTCTTCGACGACTTCTTATCGCCGTCCTTGCTGTAACCGTAGTAGGTTGCATAACCAACGTAGGCGCTTGCGTAACCGAAGCCGTAGTAGGAGTTACCCAGACCCTTACGGGGTGCACGGTTCAGAACCATACCGAGGAGTTTCGCGTTGACCTTCTTCAGGATGCTTGCAGCCTCAGTCATCTGTTCACGGTGGCTTCGGCCGATAGAACCAACGAGAATCACGCCATCCACGGAGTGTGAGAGCAGCGAAGCGTCGGTCACGGGCAGCAGCGGCGGAACGTCGACGACCACGATGAACTCTTCGGAGAGCTCGTTAATCAGCTGACGCATCTTATCGGAGCCCAGAAGCTCGGAGGGGTTCGGGGGGATACGGCCTGCAGGCAGGACGAAGAGGTTCGAATCGCCCAGCTGGTGCACAGCGTTAGCAATCTCGACCTGGCCAGCCAGAACCTGGGTCAGACCGACCTTAGCGTCGAGTTTCAGCTTTTTAGCCACGGTCGGGCGGCGGAGGTCGGCGTCAATGAGGATGACGGGCGAACCTGCATCAGCCATTGCGCGAGCCAGCGACAGCGACACGGTCGACTTACCTTCACCGGGCACTGCGGAGGTGACGATGAACGAACGCGGGGGAGTGTCAACGTTCACGAAGCGCAGGTTGGTGCGCAACTGACGAATGGATTCCTGCGCGATGTGGTCGTCGGTGTTGCCGTTAACGATGTTTTCTTCGTTCAGGTCGTCACTGACGGGCAGAACGCCCAGGATGCTCGCGCCGGTTGCCTTGGTAGCGTCGTCACGAGTGCGGATGCGCTGATCCAGTGCGCGGCGCAGGAAGATCGCCAGGTACACCAGACCAAGGCCAGCAACAGCACCGATGAGCACGTTCTGCTGGTAATTCGGAGCTACCAGCGGGGGGTTCACGCTTGCGTTGTTCAGCGGAATCACGCGAACGGTGTTGTTGGTGGTCGGGGATGCGGCGGTGTTTTCGCCGTTCACCAGTGCCTGAGCGTTACCGGGGTTCTGCTCAATTTCCTTGATGTAGTCGGCGGTAGCCTGCAACGCACCGTTAGCGAGCAACTGTGCGTTCTTCGGGGAAGAAGCCTGCGCGCTCACGGTAATCAGTGCAGCGTTGTCACCAGCGGTTGCGGTGAGGCTCGCGCGAATTTGACCGGTGCTCAGGGACAGCTCGGGGTTGTTCTGCTTAATCTTCTGTGCCACGGCCTCAGAGGAGACGATAGCAGCGTAGGAGCGAGCACGCTCCTTAGCAGCCGAAGAACCCGAGAGAACATCCACCGTACCGGACTCGCCCACGGTCACGTAGCCCGAGGACGAAGCAGCGTAGACCTTCGGCTGGAGAGAGGCATAGCCGAAGCCCGCTGCGGCACCGACAACGATGCCAATGATCAGCAGCCAGAGGTTAGCCCTCGTAGTGCGGAAAAATTCCAAAATGGTCATGGTAGTGAGAATACTCCAGAAAGTTTGAGTTAGTGTACCTGCAACGTGGAGTGTTGTTGCAGGCGGTGAAGGGATACGAAGATCCCCCGGTGTTTATTAGCGGAGCAATCCGAGCAGGTAGCTACCGTAACCGCTCTTAACGAGGGGGGTAGCGATGTCGCGCAACTGCTCATCGGAGAGCCAACCGTGGCGCCACGCAATTTCCTCCGGGCAACCAACTGACAGGCCCTGACGGCTCTGAACAGTGCGGATGAAGTTAGTGGCATCAGCGAGTGAATCAAAGGTTCCGGTGTCGAGCCACGCGGTACCGCGAGGCAGAACCTCAACCTTCAGTTTACCCTGTTCCAGGTAGACGCGGTTGAGGTCAGTGATTTCCAACTCACCGCGCGGTGAAGGCTTAATCTGGCGTGCATACTCGACAACCTTCGAGTCGTAGAAGTACAGACCCGGAATAGCGTAGTCGCTCTTGGGGTTTTCAGGCTTCTCCTCAATGGACAGCGCGTTGAAGTCCTCGTCGAACTCCACCACACCGTAGGCGCGAGGGTCAGCAACCCGGTAAGCGAAGACGGTTGCGCCGTCCTTCTGCTCGTAGGTGGCAAGCTGAGTGCCCAGACCGGGGCCGTAGAAGATATTGTCACCGAGCACGAGTGCTACGGGGTCGTTGCCAATAAAGTCGGCGCCCAGAATAAATGCCTGTGCCAGACCATCCGGGGAGGGCTGCACCTTGTATTCGAGATTAATACCGAAACGGGAGCCGTCACCGAGCAGTCGCTGGAACTGCTCCTGGTCGGCAGGAGTGGTAATAATCAAAATATCGCGGATACCCGCCAGCATGAGAGTGGACAGCGGGTAGTAAATCATCGGCTTGTCATAGACCGGAGTGAGCTGCTTGCTAATGCCCTGAGTGATAGGGTGCAAACGGCTTCCGGTACCGCCGGCAAGAATAATTCCCTTCATAACTTCTTATTGTGTCATGTTTATCTCTTTGTTGAGGCATAAAAATCACCGTTTAGCCAGGTAAAATCTACCGTATGGCTCACATTCTTGTTACCGGCGGTGCCGGTTTTATTGGTTCGAACTTTGTTCACCACCTCATCGATAACACTGATCACACTATTACTGTGCTGGATAAGATGACCTACGCCGCAAACGCTGCGTCTTTGGAAGGTCTTCCTGAATCCCGCTTCAAGCTCGTCGTAGGCGACATCGCCGACCGCGAGCTGGCTGACAAACTGGTCGGCAAGGCAGACGCTGTTGTCCACTACGCTGCGGAATCGCACAACGACAACTCCCTGTCCAACCCCGAACCGTTCATTCACACTAACCTCATCGGTACTTTCAGCCTTCTGGAAGCAGTCCGTAAGCACGGCACTCGCTACCACCACATCTCCACCGACGAGGTCTTCGGTGACCTCGAGCTGGACGATCCGGCAAAGTTTACCGAAACCACCCCCTACAACCCCTCTTCCCCTTACTCCTCCACCAAGGCAGGTTCCGACCTGCTCGTGCGCGCATGGGTCCGCTCCTTCGGTATTGAAGCAACCATCTCTAACTGCTCCAACAACTACGGCCCCTACCAGCACATCGAGAAGTTCATCCCCCGCCAGATCACTAACATCCTCTCGGGCCTGACCCCGAAGCTGTACGGCGAGGGCCTGAACGTTCGTGACTGGATTCACGCATCCGACCACTCTTCTGCTGTGCTGCGCATCCTGGAGCAGGGCAAGATTGGTGAAACCTACCTCATCGGTGCAGACGGCGAAGAGAACAACATCACCGTTCTGCGCACCATCCTGCGCCTGATGGGCAAGGATGAGAACGACTTCGAGCACGTGGTTGACCGCCCTGGTCACGACCTACGCTACGCAATCGACGGTAGCCGCCTGCGTGCAGAGCTCGGCTGGGAGCCGAAGTTCACCGACTTCGAGTCCGGTCTTGCCGACACCATTAAGTGGTACACCGACAACCGCGGCTGGTGGGAGCCCCTGAAGGCTGAGGTTGAGGCTAAGTACGCAAAGGCTGGCCAGTAATGACCAAGGAATTGAAGGTTACTGAAACCGAGATTCCCGGCCTGCTCATTATTGACCTGCCGGTTCACGGCGATAACCGCGGCTGGTTCAAGGAAAACTGGCAGCGCGAGAAGATGGTCGCAGCCGGTCTGCCCGACTTCAACCCCGTCCAGAACAATATCTCGTTCAACGCTTCGGTAGGTACCACCCGCGGTATCCACGCCGAGCCGTGGGATAAGTACGTTTCTGTTGCGACCGGCCGTATCTTCGGTGCATGGGTTGACTTGCGTGCCGGCGAGTCCTTCGGCAAGGTCGTCACCGTGGAGCTGGGCCCGGACACCGCAATCTTCGTGCCCCGCGGCGTGGGTAACTCCTTCCAGACCCTGGAAGAGAACACCGCCTACACCTACCTGGTGAACGACCACTGGTCGGCGGATGCAGTATCCGGCTACAGCTTCCTGAACCTTGCCGATGAGACCGTCGCAATCGACTGGCCCATCGACCTGGCGAAGGCAGAGCTCTCCGAGAAGGACCGTAACCACCCGCGTCTGAACGAGATCAAGCCCCTGGAAGCCGACCCGATCCTAATCATTGGCGCGGGTGGTCAGCTCGGCACCGAGCTGGTTCGCCAGCTCACCGAGCAGAACGTCCCCTTCCTGGCTGTGGATCGCGACCGCCTCGACCTGGGTAAGCCCGAGCAGTGGCGCGACGCATTCCGCTGGCGCTCCTTCCGCGCGGTCATCAACGCAGCAGCGTACACCGCAGTGGATCAGGCAGAAACCCCCGAGGGCCGCCGCGACGCCTGGGCAGCTAACGCCCTGGGCGTGAGCGCTCTTGCCTCCATCTGCGAAGAAGCTAACCTGCCGCTGGTTCACGTATCCACCGACTACGTCTTTGACGGTTCCCTGCCCCTGGGTGAGGAATACCCGGAGGATTACCCCCTGGCACCGCTGAGCGTCTATGGCGCTTCTAAGGCTGCCGGTGAGGTTGCCGCTGCCGCATGGCGTAAGCACTACACCCTGCGCACCAGCTGGGTTGTTGGCGCCGGCAAGAACTTTGTGGGCACCATGGCATCCCTGGCTGAGCGCGGTATCGACCCGTCCGTGGTCGCCGACCAGTGGGGCCGCCCGACCTTCACCCAGGATCTGGCAGCAGCTGCCCTGCATCTGCTCTTCTCCGGCGCTGAGTACGGCACCTACAACGTGTCGAACACCGGTGAAGTCATCAACTGGGCACAGTTCGCTCGCGCAGTGTACGAGGGTACCGGCCACGACCCGGCACGAGTCAGCGACACCACCACCGAGGAATACTTCGCCAACGCTGAGCTCTTCGCTCACCGTCCGACGAACTCGGCAATGGACCTGTCCAAGCTGATCGCTGCAGGCTTCACCCCGCGCGATCACCGCGAGGCGCTCGCCGCCTACCTTGCAGAAATGGGCTCCTAATCCTCTAAAGATTTGGCTCTATATCTGCTGACAACAGCATAAAAGGCGTGAAAAACGCCATATCACAGGTTCCCGGCCCTTGAAGAAGAGCCGGGAACCTGTACAATATTGTCTTGGCCAAGGCGGTGGAATACACGAAACGTGTAGGTCCGTAACTGACGGTGGCTGGTTGGAAAGAGATTTCTGGCGCCAGTCCCTATTCCACTTGGCGCATAACTTCTAACCAAGAAAGGGTGGACAACTCATGTCAGATACCATCAAAATTTCAGCTACCGTACGTAGCGACTTCGGCAAGGGCTACGCGCGCCGCATCCGCATGGCAGGCGACATCCCCGCCGTCATCTACGGCCACGGCGAAGAGCCCAAGCACGTAGTACTCCCCGGCCACGCAACCACCCTGGCTGCCCGCGTCCCCAACGCTATCCTCGACCTCGACATCGAAGGTGAATCACACCTCGCAATGATCAAGGACATCCAGCGTCACGCAATCCGCCCTGAACTGCAGCACATCGACCTGCTGACCGTTAAGCGCGGCGAGCGCGTTGAGATTGAGGTTCCTGTACACGTTGAAGGCGAGCCTGCTGTTGGCGCCGTTGCTAACCAGGAAGAAACCGTTCTTCTGGTTGAAGCTGACGCACTGAAGGCACCCGAAGCTTTGACCGTGAGCATCGAAGGCCGCGAAGCTGGCGCTCACGTTCTGGCATCAGACGTTGAACTGCCCTCAGGCGTAACCCTGGTTGCAGACGCTGAACTGCTGATCGTTAACGTTTCTGAGCCCGAGGAACTCGACGTTCCCGAGCCCGGTGAAGAAGGCGAAAACGCACCCGAGGGTGACATCGTTGAAGCTTCCGAGGAATCAGATCAGGCTGGCGAAGCTCACGACTCAGATAACTCAAAGCACTAGACCGCGCCCTGCGCCTAGCGCAACAATGATTTGTGGATGGCCCGCCGCTACCTCTCTTCTGAGGTGGTAGCGGGCCATACTCATAGAATGGTGTAGTCCATGAATTTTCTAAAAACCTTTTACAGCGCCGTGGAAAGGGCGAAGATATGTCTGATGCGTGGCTCATTGTTGGTCTGGGGAACCCGGGCCCGGAGTACGAGAAAACCCGCCATAACATCGGCCAGATGGTGGTTGATGAACTGGCGCGTGAAGTAGGCGGTGGCTTCAAGAAGCACGGACGCGCGCGCGCCCAGGTGCTGGAAGGACGTTTGGGTATAGGCGGACCCAAGGTAGTGCTGGCCAAGCCCCTGACCTATATGAACACCTCGGGCGGCCCGGTATCGGCTCTAGCCCAGTTCTACGATATTAACCCCGACCGTATCATCGCGGTGCACGATGAACTGGATATCCCCTTCGACACTATTAAGCTCAAGATTGGTGGGGGAGAGGGCGGTCATAACGGTCTGCGCGATATCACCAAGGCGCTGGGTACCAAGGACTACTACCGTGTTCGCACCGGCATCGGTCGACCTCCTGGACGCATGGACACCGCAGATTTCGTGCTCAAGCCCTTCAGCAGCACCGAGGCGAAGGACCTGCCCTTCCTCATCTCAAACGCAGCGGATGCAACGATGATGCTCGTAAAGGAAGGCCTGCTGGCAACCCAGCAGCGCTACCACGGCGCAGGTTCCTAGCCGTATGACCCGTGCCGGGTAAACACTGAACTGGGTCAACACTGAACTGGGGTAATGCATGATGCGGGCCGATGTGTGAACTAGGCTCTACCTAACTATGCAAGAGCCCGGTGAGGGAATAAGCTAGAAAAGAATGACGTTATACGCTCCACGACGGGAAAATACCCGACCGTGGAGCGTATGAGCGAGAGAAGAAGGTACCCGTGGCTGAATACTCCACCCCCGCCAACACCCCGCTGAGCGACGAGATCGTACGCCAGCTTCGCCAGGACTTCCCGATCCTCAACACTGAGGTCAACGGGCATCCCTTGGTCTACCTGGATTCGGGGGCGACCAGCCAGAAACCCCTTCAGGTTCTCACCGCAGAACGCGACTTCTACCTGCACGCTAACTCCGCCGTACACCGCGGCGCCCACACCCTCGCGGTCGAAGCAACCGACCTGTTTGAGGATGCGCGCACCACCGTAGCGAACTTCGTCGGTGCCACTGACGAAGAAATCGTGTGGACCTCCAACGCAACCGAGGCACTGAACCTGGTTGCCTACTCCATCGGCAACGCCTCCCAGGGCATCGGCGGTCCCGCCGCTGAGCGTTTCGCGCTGAAGCCCGGCGATGAAATCGTCACCACGGAGATTGAGCACCACGCGAACCTCATTCCCTGGCAGATTCTTGCCCAGCGTACTGGCGCGACTCTGCGCCACATCCCCTCCACCGAGGACGGTCAGCTCGACTACTCGGCAGCCGAGGGCATCATCAACGAGAAGACCCGCATCGTGGCGTTCACCCACGTCTCGAACGTGACCGGCGCGATTACCGATGTGCCCCGCATGGTCGCCATGGCGCGCAAGCACGGCGCGCTCGTCGTGCTGGATGCCTGCCAGTCCGTACCGCACATGCCCGTAGACTTCCACGCCCTGGACGTCGACTTCGCGGCGTTCTCCGGCCACAAGATGCTGGCACCCACCGGTATCGGTGCCCTTTACGGCCGTGCCGAACTACTCGAAGCTCTGCCGCCCTTCCTGACCGGTGGCTCCATGATTACCCGCGTGGGTCTGCAGGACGCCGAGTACATGCCCGCCCCCATCAAGTTTGAGGCAGGTACCCAGCGTGTCTCGCAGGCAGTCGCTTTCGCCGCTGCCGTGCGCTACCTGCAGCACCTGGGCATGGAGAACGTTGAGGCGTGGGAACACGAACTGGGTGCCCGCCTCGTTGAGGGCGTTCAGAAGATTGACGGTGTGCGCTTGCTCGGCCCCACCGACCCCACCAAACGTGCCGGCCTGGTTGCTCTCGCCATCGAGGGCGTGCACCCGCACGACGTGGGCCAGCTGCTTGACACCCAGGGCATCGCCGTGCGCGTGGGCCACCACTGCGCCCAGCCGCTGCACCGCTGCGCCGGTGTGACCGCCTCGACCCGCGCCTCCACCTACATCTACAACACCACCGAAGACGTGGACGCTTTCCTGAAGGCACTCGCCGAGGTGCGCCCCTACTTCGGCTTCTAAAAGCAGACGCGTTAGAAGCTAACGCCCCAATTTTTCAGACATACCAACTGACGGAAGAAGATCACCGTGTCTCTTGAATCCCTGTACCAGGAAATTATTCTGGAGCATTCTAAGCAGCGCAGCGGCGAGCACCTCGTAGAGGTACCCGCCGGTCACGCAAGTGCCGATAACCACCAGTACAACCCCACCTGCGGCGACGAAATCAACCTGCGCGTGGTGCTCTCTGACGAGCTGAAGGACGGCGAGAAGACCATCGAGTCGATCTCCTGGGAAGGCGACGGTTGCTCCATCTCCATGGCTGCCGCCTCCGTGCTCTCTGAAATGGCTCCGGGCATGACCGTCTCCGAGCTGCAGAGCCACGTGGATGCGTTCCGCGAGATGCTGCGCTCGCGCGGTAAGGTGACCCTGGACGAAGAGGAGTACGGCGATATGGCGGCTTTCTCTGGCGTTTCGAAGTTTATGGCGCGCGTGAAGTGCGCGATGCTTTCGTGGGTTGCGGTTGAGGAAGCTACTAAGGAAGCAGTCGCGAAGAACTAATTCTTTGCCGAGGGGGTAGGTTGGATTGTTTGGTAAGTAGCCAATATTTGAACGCCAATCGAAAATATCGAATGGATCCATCGACAATATATTGCATGGATGTGTAATGTTTTTCGATGAACTTTTAGCGGTGAGCACCGAACGAGACTCGAGTCGAGAATCTACACCCTACTCTTTCTTGATATAAGATTTCTTTGATTTAAATCAATAGGATGAAAATATGAGGCGGATACTACACCGTATCCGCCTCATATTTATATCTTTTCCTTTTTCCTTCAAAAAGGTGACTGGTAAAATAAAAGGACCAAGGGCGCCCAACCAGCACCCTCGAGAAACTCTTTTCGGACCCGCATATTCTCACGTGATAGCGAGAAGAAAAACAGCGTAGAGAGAATACTTTCTCAGTGCTGAATAATCTTCGCTAATTCTCCTGCCATCACTACAGATAACGGTTATGTTTCTCACCCCTTCCGGTATTTCAACCACACCGGAATAACCATCGCCGCTACCAACCACAAGGAAGCCCCATGATTATTGGCTACGCCGCAGGCGCCTACGACCTTTTCCACTACGGCCACCTCGAGATTCTCCGCAAGGCTAAGGAAAACTGCGACTACCTCATTGCAGGCGTCGTGCACGATGACGTTCTGGAAGTGACCAAGGGCCGCCGCCCCGTTATCCCCATCGAAGAGCGTGCTGCTATCGTCAGCCACATCGACTACGTGGACGAAGTGCACGTCGAAACCACCCCCGACAAGCTCGAAACCTGGAAGCAGAAGCCCTTCAACGTCTTCTTCAAGGGCGACGACTGGAAGGACACCGAAAAGGGCAACGCCCTGGAAGCACGCTTCGCAGAGGTCGGTGTGGAAGTACACTACTTCCCCTACACCGAGCACACCTCCAGCACCAAGCTGCGCAAGGTCGTTGACCTGCTCGAAGCAGAGCACGACCTGCGCGTAGAGATGCGCCGCTTCGCTGAGCTGCTCGGCGAGCGCGAATACTCCGAGGCGATCGTCGCCTCCTAACGCCCCTACGCCCTCATAGGTGCGCTAGAGCCCATAGAGACTCATCGAGACTTATCAAGACACACAGAGGATCCCCGCCGTAACTACTTACGGCGGGGATCCTCTGCATATTGGCGGTATATCAGCTGCACCTCAAAGGTGAGCGTCTTATAAGCTTTAGCGCTGTGCCAGCCACTTCTCAGCGGAGGAACCCAGAACCTTCAGCACGCGGCCAACCTGAGGCTCAGCAGCGGCTGCAATCTTCTTGCCCACCAGCGGGATGGAGCAGGAGACCTCACCGTTAACGTCCAGGCGGGTCTGCTCACCCTCGGGAGTCAGCTTCTGAGTAGCCTGAGCGGACACGGGAACGCCGCTGACCTTGACCTCGGTAGAAACGGTGCGGGAGCCGTCAGCAGCCGGTGCGCTTACGGTGTCCACCTGGGTCATAGCAACGCCGTTGCCGACGAACTTACGAGCGATGTCCGGCACACGCTCAGCGGGCACGGTACGCTCGGTGGTTGCGGTGAACTCAGCGGAGGTGTCACCGGAAACGGAGAAGCTACCGAACTCCACGCCAACCTCGGAGCATACGAAGCGTGCGAAATCCTCGCTAGAGAACGCCTCGATAACCTGCTCAACGCTTGCGTTGATAACGGTCGATTCCTGAACTGCCATAATTGTTCCTTTCGTAGTGCGCGAAAACCCCGCGCATTATCCCTATCTAAGGATACGGTGCGCGGGGTTTTCGCAACCAATGTAAAGACGCGAATCCACCTGAGAATATGCCGTGAACAAGGGAAAACGTCCACAGCCTCTCACAGGGTGGTTGGAGGATTCGCATGCCGGTCTAAAAGTGGGACACACCTCCGGGCGGCTCCCACATCGCATCACTAAGGATGCTGGGCTTAGAAAGCTAAAGCTTTTAGGCGCGCTGGTTAGGCGCTAGGAGCCATTGCGTCGATGCGAGCCATCTCAGCCTTACCCGCACGGTGTGCGCGAGCGGCCTGCTTCAGACGACCCCAGAAGGAATCCTTGCGGTGGGTCTTGCCAGCGAGCAGATCCCGCAGTTCCTCGCCCAGCTGCGCTGCAGAAATCTCCGGGGTGGAGATGTAGGGCTCAGCAGTGCGGAACAGGGAGGGGTTCGCCAGAGCAAGATCCAGCTTGTCGAAGAGGTCTTCGCGGCTTTCAACAACAACAGCGTGACCGCGCTTCTCCATCAGAGCGGTGAAGGGGACCTGGTGGTTGTCAACGACCTCGTCGAACTCTGCGCGGCGCGGAACAGCCAGCGGCAGAGCGCCGGTACGGCGTGCATCCTGGATGGAGCCGGGGCCGCCCTGAACTAGCACTACGCGTGCGGTTGCGTAGTAGTCCAGCAGCTCGGAGGCGGGAAGAAGCTTAAGGTTGTCTGCGTGCTTAATGGGCGCAGTGTGGCCGTGCTGCACGAGGCAGGTGACCTCGGGGTGAGCCTCAAGATAAGCCTCAACCCAACGCAGGAGACGATCAAAAGTGTGAACGTCGGTGCCGAGGGACACCACCAAATCGTAAGTCTTAGTAGGAATACGAACGGGCGCGACGGCAGGGGCAAATACGGGCAGGTCGAACTTGGAAGTATCAACGCTGACGCGGGGGAAGTTCTGAATAGACATAGCCTATTCCTCTCTATGTATTTATCGGTAGTAACCCCGTATACCTGATGCAAAAATCCGGAGGGCATCAATTGGCATACGCGGCGGCGTCGTGCCGGAGAAAATGGTGAGTAATCTCCGCATACGCTTCTCTGGCGAGTGGTTAGTTCGCTTGGATGGTGAGTCCACAGTGGAGCGCACGACTTACGCGTATCTGTATGTTTAATAAATACTATACCCTGAAAATAATGCCCTCAGCACACGCGAGGACGCTATTTTCAGGATAAATTCATCACTCTTAGAAAATGGGATGAATCACACGAGAATCAGGGAAATTCTCCTGCTGTTCCTCGCTCTGAACAATAATTCGATCAGCAAAGGTGTACAGCATCTTGCCGGTCATCGTCGGCAGAGTTGGGCGGTCAAAACACTCAATATAAAGAGTCTTTACGCCAAAGAGTTTAGCCGCCACAAAGAAAGGAACGGCAACACCGGCACCGGCAGAAACAACCGCATCCGGACGTTCCTTCGGAAAAATACGAAATGCCAAGAACAGATTACGAATAGCGTTCTTAATATTTCGAGTGGTCGGGTAATAAGCCCAATAGGTCTTCTCATCAGCCAGAGAAGATTCAACATCGGGCTGCTTAAAGCTAACCCACACGCGGTCATAATCCTGCCACGCAGCAGAAGTAGCCGTCAGATGCTTCAAGTGTCCGCCACTGCTAGAAACCAGCAGAAGCTTCTTCTTCGGTGCCTGAGAGGAAGTTGCCTCAGTCATAGTGTTCTCCTAAAGCCCCAATACAAGAGAAAAATAAGAAGAGAAGATAAGGGTGAGCCGTCGGGCCCGGCAACGCCTGCATCAATAGATCTGCATCAACAGACCTGCTACAACAGATCCGCCTCAACAGGCGTTACCGACCCTACACTCAAGGACGAAGGACGAACCCGCACAGAGGCGAGGTATCCATCAGTAGACCCCGATGATGCGCGGTCCAGTTTACTCCCGGCCTAGCTTATTCGCGGTCCAGGAAAACAGCCAGAGCGTTCACACCCTCAAGCTGATCCAGCTGCGCGAAAAGCTCACGAACCTGTTGCAGAGAAGTAGCCGCAGTCACCGGAACCAGAGCCACGCCGCCGGCCTGAACGAAGCGCAGCTGGGTCGACAGGGGAGTAGCGGTGCTCAGGCTAATTACCAGAGGAGTCTCGCTCTTCTCAACCAGCGACTCGGGAGTGTGGCGGGTCAGAGCGTCACGGACCGAAGCGTAGTCGGTGAAACGTGCGTACTCGGTGGGCAGAACGCGCTGCAACATCTGGTACAGGTGCTCAACGCCGCGGTCAGTACCGGGCAGAATGACAATACCGGATGCGCCAGCACTCTTCACATCGCCATCGGGAGCGCCAATGGTGCGCAGCAGCATGAAGGCGTCATTCGCCTCAGACGAGGAACCCAGCTCGTGAACCGGGATACCAGCATCTTCCAGACGGTCAGCGTAACCAACGTGACGCATGGTGCGGTCACGACCGTAAGCCAGTACAGCACCAATCAGCAGACCGGCAACAGCACCAACAACAGCCATCTTCACCGGGCCAAGCGCCGAGGAAGAAGCCGGAACCTGAGCCTCGCTCATCACGCGGCCACCGGTGGTGGAAGTCAGCTGAATCTGGGCGCGACGCTCCTGTAGCTGAGAAAGCAGAGCCGCACGGTTGTTATCACCCTCGAGGGCAGAAATCTGCTCATCAATCTGGTGCAGAGCAGAATCAACGCTGCTCTTCAGAGCCTCGGAACGAACCTGCAGGTACGCGTTTGCCATAGCGTTAGCGTAACGTGCAGCCTCCGTGCCGTTGGGGCGGGTCACCTCAATATCCAGAACAGCAGTCTGGGAGGTGCCGGTCACTTTGACGGAGTTCATCAGACGGCTGGTCAGCTGAGCCTCAGAGAGGGTATCGCCATTAGCAATCAGAGCCTTAGCCGCGTTCTGCGCAACCTCACGAGAGGAAGCAACGCGAGACTCGGTAGCAATATCCACCTTCGCGGAGTTAGCGCTACCGGTACCGGCGGGATCAACCACCAGCGGGTAAACAACCAGCGAAGCCTTAGAAGTGTACTTGCTATTGGTCATGTAGCCGTAAGCGGCACCCGCCACAGCAAAAACCACGACCGACAGCAGAATTAGCAGACGGTGTCGGAAAATGCGACGTACCTGGCTGCCAAGGGTAACCGAGGAGGTATGAGAGGTGTTATCCATGAGGACATCCTAGAGGAAGAGAAACGGACACTAAATATCGGAGAAAACGTAGAAGAAGCGGAAGGCTTTTAAGTCTTCGCGCGGCGGGCGGAGAGGAAACGCTCAATACCCAGCGCCTTGCGGAAGCGGTACAGTACCACACCGTACACCGGAACGAGTAGCACCACGTACACGATAACGCCCAGAACGCTCTGACCCAAGAAAGTCAAAGACACCAGAGCACACGCTGTCGGAACAGCCGCGCCCAAGAAGAGCGAAGGAGCCATCTCACGGGCCGAAGCGCGAATACCGACGAGGCGGAACACCTGGTAGCTCGCAAGGAAGGTGTCAATCAGCAGAGCAGAAGCCCAAGCCGTCACCGCACCGTACAGGCCCCATACCGGAACCAAGGTGAAGTTCAAAGTCACAGCCACCACCAGGGAGGAGAGCTTGTTCAACAGTTGCCAGCGGCTCTTACCGCTCATCAGCAGAACAGACTGCACGCCACCGGCACTCATCGACAGCATCGCCGCCGGGCAAATCACCCAGAGAATACCGGCGCCAGCCTCAAAGCCCTTACCAAAGAAGCCCAAAAGAGTCGGACCAAAGAACGCGAGGGAGAGGTAGAACGGCCAAGACAACGCAGTCAACACGCGAGTGGTCGAAAGGAAAATATCTCGAGCACGATCCAGCTGACGAGTCGCCAGCGCCGCACTAATCGACGGGCCGGTCACCACGCGGCCGGTGTGTTCAATCATGGTGCCCACACGAACACAACGGTTCACAGCACCATAGATACCACCAGCAGCGGCACCCAAGAACGCCGTCACCACCAGCACGTCAATCCACTCCAGGATGGTTTCCACAATGGTAGCGACACCGCGTGCAGAGCTGAAACCCCAGAACGAACGGAACGTCTCAGCCGGAGAATCCTCAGAAGGAAGAACCGCCACATGCTCCTCGGAAGGGAACGCCCGCTCCAAAAGCCACAGGGCAACCACCGCAGTAATCGCCACCGGGACGGTCCAGGCGTACACCAAATCCATGAGCTGACCCGAGAAAAGAACCACCAAACCCACCGCCGCAAAACGCAGAGTAGGAAGCAGAACATTCTGCAGAACCGTAAAAGTCACCACACGATGCAGGCCACGCAGAGCGCCGAAGAACACCGTCATCAGCGCCGCTATCAGCACGAAAGCCGAACTGACACGCATTGCCGCCTGATACTCGGGAGCCATCGGCACAATCTCGGTGTAGGTGTACACACCCACCACCAGAAGCACCGAAGTCACCAGCGAAGGAATTAGACCGTAACGGATCAGCTGCGGAAGCACACCGTAACGACCCAGCGCACGCTGAGCACTCATCGTACGAACCAAGCCCGTATCCGCACCGAAAGTCACCAGCGAAATCGCAATCGCGAACAACGCCATCAGACGGAAAAACTCGCCCGAACCCTCAGCACCAATACCGTTCGACACCACCATCGTGGTCACGAACGCGATACCCGCACCGTACATCACGCACAGAGAAGCAAGAGAGCCGCTCTTCGCGAGGCTGGGCTGCTTACCCTTTCCGGGAGCTTTCTTAACCGGCGCGCTCTTCGCGGATGCGCTATCAGCCTGAGCACCTGATGCGGAAGGCTTAGCCTTCTCATTCGGAGTCTTTTCTTCCTGCACCTTTTCTACAGACTCAGCAGTAGCCGGGGCTATCCGCCGGGAACCGGGCAGATGAGCACCCGCCACAGCGCTAGCGTTCGCCGCTGAGGAACCTGTAGCCAAAGAACCTGACTCCGAAGAACCCGCTTCCAAAGACTCGGGCAACGACTCCTCGGATGCAAAGCCCTGAGCCGGAGGCACAATCGACAGTGCCGTGGTCGCAGGAAAACGACCGGAACGGATATCGTCCACCGTCGGAGCAAACTCATCGGCAGAAGACTCTGCCAGTGAGTCGGCCTGCTCCACATACTCGCCGCTCTCACGCAGGCGTGCACGGCGGCTAGGGTGACCGCCCGTCGAGTAGGCATCATCGAAAGCTGAAACCGCAGTGGTCTCTAAACCACGGGGGGACTGGTTCTTCGTCATAGCCCCTCACCATCCCGAATGGAACGGATACACGCCATCGACGCGAGCATCAGAATGGTCAGCTGAGCAATATCGAAGCTGTAGAAGATGAAGACAACACAGCACGCGACCGGCACGCTATGTAGCCAGTACCCGGAGGTGGTCTTCACGCGCGCGCCGCTTGCCACAGTGCACACCATGAAGAGCGCGAACAGCGCCAGACCCACGAAGCCGAAGCAGAACATCAGAGTCCACAGGTACCCCTGGGTACCCATTGACACGCCAATGCTCGGTTCCATACGCGGAGTGCCGTAACCGATAATCGGGGACTCCAAGGTTGCCTTCCAGGTGGCGCGGTAGAGTGCCGCACGGCCACCGGTGGAGTCCGAGTAGTCCTGACGACCCAGAATGTTATCCACGGTGCCCGACGCAAAGAGCGCCACAACCACAGCCGCAATCGCCGCAATACCCATACCCACAGCACGCCAATTAGCCGCAAGGAACTGACGCAACAGTACGTACGCTGCGCTGATACCTAGACCAATGAACATGCCGCGGTTACTGGTCGCAATTGCCGGCACGGTAGAAAGCGCCATACCGATCAGCAACGCAATACGCAGCCAGATGGAACGCAGGCGAAGTAAGCACGCCAGCATTACCGGGGTGAGCAGGGTGTACGCCAGACCCCAACTATTCGCGTAGGGGAACGGCGCGGAGGGTCGAATATACGCCTCGGGAGCACCCCAAGGACGCTGAACCTCAGCCAGGGGAGGAAGCATGTAGTCGCGCACCAGCGGGTTCTGCATAAAACCAGCAGGCATGATGAAGCTCATCGGAGTACGCAGACGGAACTCGGGGAAAAGAACACCACCGTAACCCAGAACAATGAGGGTCACCCACAGAGTCGCCAGACCGCCCAGCAGCCTATTGACGCTAATAGAGGAGCGCGCATTGTAGTAGTACAGGGCGTAAATGCCGGCACTGAGAATATTTACAAAGCGCAGACCCCAACCAATAATGTCAGTCGAACGGGTCAGCGCAAGGGCCGCAACAACAACCCACACGCAGAATGCACCCCACACCCACAGAGAACCGGGCACGCGCACATTACCTCGAATAATGAGGTAAAAAAGCATAATCGCTGCCAGTACCAGCGGCGCAATCTGAAGCACACCCAAAGCCCACAGCGCCGGGAAGCCGTACAGCAACGCCAGCAGAGGCCAGGCGGGGAGCTTCTTCTGCGCCGTAGATACCGGACGGTTGCGCGCGCGGGCACGCAGAATACCGCTGGGCGGAGTACTATCCAATCCGGCGGAATCCTTTAGTGCCACAGGCGAAGTGCCCGGAGGAGAAAGAATGGAAGAGGAAACCATGTCTGTGCGATACCTGGTTAGAGACCTCGACCGGTCTTCTGGACGAGATCAAGAAGAGTAGCGGGCTTAATAACGCCGGTGGACACAACATACGCCGCCCACGCACGAAGCTGCTTGGGATCGCGGCGCAGAGCAGCGCGAGCGTAGGCACGCGCCTCCTTGTTGTTGCCCAGGGACGCCTGCGCGTATGCAATCTGACCGGCAATACGCGCCAGACCCTTGGGATCCTGCTCAAATTCGGGGAACTTACGCAGAATGTAGCTGAGGCCGTCAACCATGGACTGCCACTTGCCGGAGAAGAAGGAGGGGCGGTCCCAGAGCACCAGAATCAGCGGCTCGGGTACGCTCAGCACATCGCCGTGGCGGGTTGCGCGCAGCAGCAGGTCGTAGTCTTCACCGTAGGCGGCGGGCAGCTCCTCATCGACCAGGCCGATGCGGGCGGGCTTACCGTCAACGCCGAGCAGATCCTCGCGGGAGTACAGCATGGCGGAGGGGTGAATTTCGGTAATGCGCGAACGCAGGAAGTCTGCGAAGGTTGCGCGCTCGGGCGCCAGGCGCACGATGTCCTGGCCGCCGGAGCGGACGGTAATACCCGAAGAGATAGCGGCTGCTTCGGGGTTTTCGCGCCAGAGAGCGACCTGCTGGGTGAGCTTGGAGGGCATCCAGTAGTCGTCGTCATCGCAGAAGCCAATCATCTCACCGCTGGAGGCGATGATGCCGCTGTTGCGGCCGCCAGCCAGACCGCCGGAGCGGGTGTTGGAGACAATCTTCAGAGCACGGTTTTCGCCGACCTCAATGTCCTCGAGGCGGTCGGGCTCAACACGGTCAAAGACGACAACGACTTCAACGAAGCCGCGGTAGCTCTGCTCAAGGATGGAACGGACAGCCACGCGAAGCAGTTCGGGGCGCTTGCCGTTGGTCGCGATAACGGCGGAAACAGCAGGGTTGCGAAAGGTGAAGTGCATCATTGGGATTCTCCTTACTCAGCGGGGGTCGCGAGGCTAACGTACTTGCGACGCATGGACAGCAGGACGGTTGCGGCATTAGCCAGCAGAAGCAGTGCGTAGACGATGACGAATACGGGGCCGAAGCCAAGGAAAATGTAAATCCAGCAGAGGGTGCCAGCGTCCATGTGTAGGTTAATGAAGGAGCGCAGGGGACCACCGGTCGGGGGAGCGGCGGTCTTGCGGTTGTTGCGCAGCTGCTCAGCCAGAATCTGGCTCATGAAGTGACCGGCGGTCAGCGCGGTGAAAATCATGGGCATCGCAATGATCCAGCCGTTGAATGCGTTGGAACCGGTAAAGGAGTAGTGCGCAGGGTACAGCAGGAAGGAGAGCAGAGTTGCCATGTGCACGGAGGGCACACGGATGGAGTCGACCACGTGGTCGAGCCACTCACCGGCGGGGGAGGATGCGCCGGTTACGCGAGCAACCTGGCCGTCAGCGGAGTCCAGGCCGTAACCGAGAGCGAAAAGCAGGGCAACGCAGATACCTACACCAATGCTGGGCGGGCAGGTAATCAGAACGATGAGGCCTGCAACGGAACATGCAGCGGAAATTGCGGTGACGCCGTTGGGGGTAATGCCCAGAGCGACAGCTGCCGCGGCGAAGTAGCGTGCTACTCGGCGGTTGACCCAGCGGGTGTAGGCGGGAACGCCAATGCCGGGCTTCTGCGCTGCTTCAAGAGAGCGCAGGGTGCGGGAAAACTTCGCAGAAAATCCCGATGCGGGTGCGGAGTTCGGGGCGTGAGGTGCCTCAGAGGTGGACATGCACATTCCTTTTGAATCGGTGAGAGGAGTGAAGGAGAGTGAATTACTCCCTTTCGGGGTGGCTGCGAGAAAGTCCGGAAGTCTCGCACGCGAAAAAAGAGGTGGTTGGTCCCTTTTTCACATACACCACTATATAGATATTTTACAACGAGATGAAGTGCAATAGGGGGCGTGTGGTCAGGGTCAACAATTGTGTCGTAAAAAGCCTCTGACAATGCGCTTTGGTGCAGATTTGCGGGATCCTTCGGGTAGGTTCGGTGCGGTGTTAGACGGGGGTTATCGACGCTTTGTCCCTGTGAATTCTGGATTTAGAAAACATTTCTGAACATTGTACAGAGATGCACATAACAGAACTGCAAATAACCGGAATTAATGATGCAAAAAAACACAGAAAAGCGAGCAGAACACGCAAATGGGGTTTGATTTCCTGAAATTTCAGAAAATCAAACCCCATTTAGCGAGATTGTCTAAAAGGTATTAGTTCCTTCGGGACCACATCGGAACACGGGTTCCGACTCCGTTATTGACAATGCGTCGCTCGCCCTGCTCAGCGGCAGCGTTGTTCACATTGTTCGCGTTGTCGACCACGGGCTGCTCAGCCTCGTTTGCGGCGGGAGCTTCCGCCTCCTTGTCAGCTTCCTTCTCAGTGGGCTGCTCAGCAACCGGTGCCTTGGAGGTAGCCTGCAAATCGAAACTCACATTCGGGCGAACGTTACGTCGGCTAATGCCCGGGTGAACCTCAACAGCGATGAGGTTCTCACCAGCCTTCAGCTGAGAAGCCGGAACGGTGAAGGTCACAGGAGTCTTCTGAGCCGTAGCGGTATCAATCGAGCTCGATGCAATCGCGCTATTCCACAGCCTTCCACGGGTGTCGAAGTTGGAACGACCAACCTCTTCACCGTTGACACCCACCGCAATAGCGTCATCCGCGTAGGTGGTCAGCACCAGGTCGCGGCTTGCCTGCTCACGAGTGAGCTGGATGGTGGTGTAGGCGTAGATATTGGGGTGGGTACGCAGAAGCGGAACCTTAACGGAGGTGTTGAGGTTACCGGTGCCGACACCAATCGGGGTCTTGCCGGTCTGCCATGCTTCCTGCGCGATATCTTCCAGGGAGAAGCGGAAGTTGTACTTCCAACCGTACTTACGGTTAGGAGCCTTGCTGGAGACCATGTACTTCCACTCGGACGCGTAGGGCAGAACAATCTGATCCTTAGCAGCCTCGTCCTTCGGATCCTCAGGCTTGGGATCGGCAGGCTTCGGGTTCTCTTCCTTCGGTACCTCAGTAGTCGCTTCTGCACTCGGGGTAGCGCTTGCCGAAGCACTGGGATCAGCGCTCGCGGTCGGATCAGCACTTGCCGTGGGGTCAGCAGTAGCGGTAGGAGTCTCGGTCGCGGTCTCCGTGGGGGTAGGAGTCGGGCGAACCGGAGCTACCTGGACCGGAGTGGACGCAGAGTAGTTATCCGAGCTGTCCACAGCACGCACAAAGTAACGTGCGTTGTCGGTGTGGTCAATCTCGAACTTCGTATCCGAAGTGCTAGCGATGACTCGGTCATCACGCAGAATCTGGTAGCGAACACTACCGGTATCCTGCACAGAATCCCACGTCAGAACGTCCTTATCGTCCTTTAGCTCTACCTTCAGGTTCTGCGGGGTAGCCGGAGGAGTCACATCGCGAGCCTCAAAGCGCGCAAAACCGACGGTATCCTGAGTGCCGTGAACACCTAGCGAACGGTGAATATCGCCGCCAACCCACAGAGTGCCGGTCGAATCCACGAAGGACTCCCAGATACCGAATCCGTGGTCACCCTTAATAGCAGGGGAGAACTCCGGCAGCATCTTACCGCTGTCCTTATCGAAAGCAGCAACCAGCTTGATTGAGTGGACCACGCTTGAGCCGTTCAGAGGAGACTGCTTGTTACGCGAATCCTGATAGAGGAAATCGCCGCAGTGGCAGGCACCGTAGATGGTGTTACCGTTCAGGTGCAGATCCTGGAAGTCGCCACCATTGCGGGTAATCGCGGTGTAGGTGGGGGTCAAGGACGCCTTATCGTAACGAGAGATGAGGTGCTCAGTACCGCCCACCCAGACGCCGGTACCGGCATCCTGGACGTCGAACTGGAAACCCCAAATTTTGGTTTCACTACGCAGGTCAGAGACCTTAGCGCCGGCCGGAATCTCAGAATGCTGGTATGCCCACGGGCTGCCCTTCTGCATATGCTGAGTAATATCAGCCACGCGGTAGGCAAGGCCGCCGTTGAGCCAGGTGAAGTAGCCGGCAACATAAACATGAGAGTTATCAGCGGAAGCGCTAATACCGTTGACGGTGCCATTGAACACCTGACGCCAATCGCGATCCACGCTCACGATACCGGGCACGCCGTCAGAAGGCTCGCCCAGCTTAAAACGGGCAATATTGCGCGAATACGCAGCACCCGCCTTTTCACTTTCATGAACGTGGGTAAAGGTGCCACCGATGTACACGTAGTCACCCTGACGGTGGATGGTCTTCACCGTCATGGGCTCAGTAAGAATACGATCTTCGACGCTAACCTGGGCCCATTCCGGGGCAACTTCACCGGTCGTGGCATCAACAACGACGAAGTTCTCATGCTTTTCACCGTTAACGAGCTTGAAGTTACCACCAACAGCCAAGCGGTTATTCGGCAGAGCCTCAACAGCCTTCACCTGACCGTTAACAGTCAGCTTAAAATCGCGGCGCAAATCGCCGGTCACCGGGTCAAAGGCAGCAATATTAGACTGCTTCACCACCTCGCCGGAAGAGGACTCAAGGTACATGAAGTCACCACCAATAAACACGCTAGAGGTGCCGTTGCCGTGATTGACCTCGGTGATGGCCTCAACGTAGGTGTTCATTTCGCCGGTTTCACCGGTGAAGGTCTTGGTGCTGGTTCGCCAGCGCCAATCCGCCGAACGGCTATTGGGCAGGGCACGACGAGTGCTTGCCGGGGTACCGGAATCCGGGATAGCGCCCAGGTTCAAATCATTCTGGGTTAGCTTAGGGCGCAGGAACATCTGGGTGTAACCGAAAGAGGTTTCACCGTTGCTTTCCTTACCGTAGATATAGGAGTTCTGCGCGTCGGTCATCGCCGGCTCAGAGCCATCCTGCGAAATGGGGGAGTTAGCACCGTAACGGAAACCCATGCGGTAATCCTGCGAAGCCAACTCATCAAATATCAAAGCCTTGAAGCCGTTATTCTGGCCACGCAGAATGTGGTCTTCCCAGGTGTTGTTAGTCCAGTACTTGCGGCCCTCGTCGTTATAGGAAGAGAACTCGTCAGGGTTGGTGATGGTCGTATTCGACCAGATAGCGCTCGAACGCAGAGCCCAGGTCCACTCGGAGGTCTGGCGGCGGTCAACCGTCACCTCCTGCCACTTGGTGCCCGAGGTGTTTAGGGCGCGGCGGAAACGGTAACCGTCGGGTAGCTGATCGGGGCGAACGCCGTTGAGTAGCTGAGAAATAGTGGTGCCCGAAAGCTGAATCGGGGTCTTCGCGGCGGGCACCGAGCGTAGAGCCTTGCCCTGCTCGAGAGTCAAACCGGATGACGCGGGTGCAGCATCGCTGTAGAGCTGGGAAGTGTCTCCCTGGCCCTCGTAGTTTTCGGTCCAGCCGTCGCGGCCCTCACCAATCTTGACCCAGCCGCCGCCATCAGTTTCCTGATCGCAGTAGAACTGTGCCGGCTGGCTCATCGCGGGAGTGTACAGCCAGTAGGCGCCGCTCTTTGCCTCGGGGTTAGCCTGCTTGGCTTCCCAACAGCTAGCGGCAGCACGCTCGGAGGTCGTGCCATTGTAGAAAGCAGAGTCCCTTTTTGCCGCAGTCTGTTCGACAGCGGTACTCGGCGTAATAGCGGGGATAGCTACGGGCAAAGCCAAAGCCGTAGCAATGCTCAAGCAAAGAGTTGAGCGGGTTATAGCAGAACGAGAAAAGCCTGAGCTCGTCATGCCAAAGTGGGCTTTCATAATATCTCCAATGAATGCCAAGAAATGTTATCGAGTGCGCATCAACATTAATGCGCTATGGATGATAGTGCGCGGTTTCCAGCGAATCTTAGTTGGAAACCTCTTAGTTGGAAACCGGCATCTTTAATTAGACCCTAGCAATCAGGATTGTTCGGGAAATCATGGGTCGCAATCTTCCACTGACCATCGACCTGAACGAGGGTGTAAATATTGAGTGAACGCTTGGGAGAATTGTCATCCTTAACGGGCTGATTATTCTCGTCATAGATCTTCACAGAGGAAGAATCCATGCATACTTCCAGCATGCGCGCGGGCTGACCCTTGTACTGAGTTTCAGCCATGCGGGGAGTGCCCACGACAGTGGAAGAACCTTCATAGTGCCAGCCAGCCAGTGCGTATTCGGAAGCCTGCACAGCAAACTCAGCCGCAGCGGAATCAACAGCCACGGCCTCGATGGAGCGGATCGTCTCATCATCGAGAACAGCGCGGGCCCGCTCAACGTTCTGCTGCTCAGCCTCTTCATCGCTACTCGGATCAGCGGTGCGCTCGGGCGAAGCCTCAGCAGAGGGGGCTGCCTTAACCTTGGTCAGAATGGTTTCAAAAGAGTTGACCAGCTCGGTAGTCTTCTTAACTTCTTCAGCGTCAACAGGTACGGAAGAAGCTTTCTTCATCTCCTCAGCACCAGTGTAAATCTCTTCAAGCTTCTGGCCGTCGGAAGAGGTCGCCTCACTCTTTGCCCCATCCTTTGCTTCAGCCGAAGCGTTAGCGGATGCTTCTGCGGTGCCCTGCTCAGAAACCTGGGGGGAAGCACTCGAAGACTGGCTTGACGAAGCGTGCGCAGACGCGGAAACGCTCGCGGATGCAGACGCAGAAGAAGAGCTATCGGAGCTTGGGTTTTCAGTAGCGCAAGCGCTCAGGACCAGGGCGGATACCGCAACGGTACCCAAAGTGCCCAGAAGGCGGGACCGGGAGGGGTGCTTGAAGAACACTGACATGGGAAGCCTCTTTAGTGGTTGGAGTGAGAATGACTATATTCCGGAAGATAATACCTCGCCCAATGGCTAAGCACCTAAAGGTTAACACGCAAAGCTGGGAAAATACTTAGACTCACAAAAATAACGTTTTTTATAAATGATGAGAATAAGCCCTAACTAATACTCTATTTTTACTTGATTCGAGGTAAATATATATCTCTGCATGAAAAAACCTTCATGTAAATGAATGAAATAGATTCACTATGTGCAAAAAAGTCCCGGGCTGGTTGAAAACCAGCCCGGGACAATAGGGCGAACATCACTAAAATTATTTGTCATAAAGTGGATATTGCCCTGATGGGGGGTTATGCCGCCTGAACGGCCTCGGTACTTGCCGAATAGTTATCCGCAGTATCTACCGCACGTACATAGTAGCGGGCGCCGTCGCGGTGATCCACCGAGTAGCTCGTGCCCGTAACCGTTGCAATAGGACGATCATCGCGCAGAACCTGGTACTTCACCCTACGCTCGGAAATACCCGACCAGGTCAGCTGATCCTTAGAACCGTTCGTCGTAACCTTCAGGTTGCTCGGGGGAGCCGGAGGAGTCACATCGCGAGGTGCATAACGTGCAAAACCAATGGTCGGCTGCACACCGTTAGCACCCAGTGACTTACGGATATCGCCACCAACCCACAGAGTGCCGGTCGAATCCACGAAGGACTCCCACACACCATAGCCATACGCACCGTTCATAATCGGTGCAAACTCCGGTAGCATCTTGCCGCTGTCCTTATCGAACGCAGCTACCAGACGAATGGTCTGAGCGTTAGTCGCGTTCTCCCACTCCGAATCGATAGTGTCTGCACCCTGAAAGAGGAAATCGCCGCAGTGGCACGCACCGTAAATGGTGTTGCCGCTCAGATGCAGATCCTGGAAATCGCCGCCCTCACGAGTAATCGCGCTATCGGTGCGGCGCATCGAGCTCTTCTCGTAACGGCTAATCATATGCTCGGTGCCACCCACCCAGACAGAGGAGCCAGCGTCCTGAACATCGAACTGGAAGCCCCACATCTTGCGCTCGTTTTTCAGATCCCAGGTTCGGGCACTCTTGGGGGTGTACGAAGGACGGTGGTTCCAGGTCAGCGGGTTCGTGCTATTACCTTGCATATGAGCGAGACGGAACGCCTCCTGATTATTCAGCTGAGTGAAGTAGCCAGCAACGTACACATCGGCGTTGCCCTCGGAAGCGCTCACACCGTTGACCGTGCCGTTAAAGACCGGACGCCAGTTCCAATCCACCTCGCCGTTGCTCAACTTAATGCGAGCCAGGTTCCTCGCATACGCGTAGGTGGGGGAAGTCTGGCCCTTCAGATGAGTGAAGGAACCGCCAATGTACAGGTAACCGTCACGCACGTGCAGGGTCTTAATCTGTACCGGCAGGGAAGTGATGCGGCTGACCACGCGGATATCCCAATCCTTAGCCACCTGACCGGTCTGCGGATCCAGAAGCACGAAACCGTTGTAGTACTCGCCGTTCACCTGATCGAAGGAGCCGCCCACAGCCAACAGGCCGTTCGGCAGAGCCTCAACCGACTTCACCTGACCGTTAATCTTCGGACGGAAGGAACGGCGCAACTCGCCGGTACCCACCTCGTAAGCAGCCAAGAAAGCTTGCTCAACCTTCTCGCCGCTTGCCGACTCAACGTACGCGAAATCACCACCGGTAAAGACAGCGCCACCAACCTCGGTGATAGCCTCAACCTGGGTGTTCATCTCACCCTTCTTGCCGGTACCGGTTTCAGCGCTGGTACGCCACTTCCACTTCTCAGAGTAGCTATTGGGCAGTGCGCGGTGGTTACTTGCAGCAGCACCCTGCGGGCCATAAGCATGCAGACCCTTAGCCGCCAAATCGTTCTGAGTCACCTTCGGACGCAAGAACATCTGAGTAAACACCAGGGGAGTGGTCGAATCATTCGCCGGGCGGTAAATATACGCCGAAGGTCGGTTCATCAGGTAGGTCTCAGTCCACCATGTAATCCGGGCGTTTCGACCGTAGGTGAAGCCCAACTTGTAGCCCTGCGATGCCTTCTCTTCGAAGTTCAGAGAACGGAAATCATCAGATTCATGGGTGAAGATGTTGCCAGCCACCTGACCACGGTTGGCGTAGTCATAACGGTTACTGTACTGCCAGGTGTTCTTAACCGAAATATTTGACCAGAACATCTTCGAACGCAAAGTCCAAGTCCATTCGGTACTGGAATCACGGTGAGCCTTAAAATCCTGCCAGGTAGTGCCCTCAACATTCATCGCGCGATGGAAACGCACACCGTCAGGCAAATCCTGCGGACGGGTACCGTTCAGTAGCGCATTCACGGTCACGCCGGAGAGCTGCACCGCATCAAAGCCGGTCGGGTTCTTATACAGCTGATCAGCACTACCACGACCGTAGTAGTTCTCAGTCCAGCTCTCACGACCTCGGCCAATCATAACCCAGCCGCCACCATCAGTTTCCTGATCGCAATAGAACTGCTCGGGAGCACTCATCGCGGGGGTGTACAGCCAGTACGCGCCGCTCTTGCCACGCGGATTATTCTGCTTAGCCTCCCAGCAGCTCGCCGCAGCGCGCTCGCTCGACGAACCATCATAATAGCGTGCGTCAGCAGCCTGAGCGCCCGAAGCAATCGGACCCAAAGACGCCGCAACCATCGCAAAAGAAGCAGCCGCCGCACCCAAAGCGCGGGACCCAGAACGAGAGCCTACGCGAGAGCCCTCAGAAGCGGAGGAAGCAACGCCCTGTGAGCGCCCTCCACGCGTGAACGGAAGAAAATTCATATGTCTCTCCTAGAGACCTCAACCGGTACACAACAGAAAAATGCAATTCACACAGCAACATCCACCCAACACAGGGCACAGCATAGTAACCATGCATCGGGGAGGGAAGAAGCGTTATGAACTGCACTAACAGAGAGTCTGCTGCCGGAATCAGTGAGTGTAGTTATCGGAAATTGAATGAATACGCCCCGCCCCTCACGCACGAAGCCAACAACGGCACCGCACCCGTAAGAAGCAGAACGCTAAAAATCTGTGAAGTTTCCACTGTCGTACCAACAGCGAAAAAACACCACAGACCAAGATTCAGCCCATCATCGGAAAGGACGGAAGCAACCCATCCGACGCAATGAATCCCAACCCATCATAGCCGCCGCAGAGGCGAAGCGATAGCAAACTGGGCAACTCGGGCCAAACCAAAACTATAGGGGGGTATACACCCCGGGTGCGCCACCGCCTGATCCGAACCCCGCAAACCCTGCAGAGCCCACATCAGGCGGCGGCTCAAAGAAACTAGATCAACAACCTGACCTAAGCCTGAGCAGCTCCCGTAGAAGCCGAGAAATTCTCAGATGCATCGATGGAACGCACGTAGTAGCGAGCGCCATCGGTGTGCTCAACCTCGTAGCTGGTACCCGAGACCGTAGCAATCACACGGTCATCACGCAGCACCTGGTAGCGAGCACCGCTCTCACGAACGCCAGACCAGGACAGCTTATCCACTGAACCATCACGCTGAACCGACAGGTTCGACGGAGTCGACGGGGCGGTTACATCGCGAGGAGCAAAGCGAGCGAAACCGACAGTGCGCTGCTCACCATTAGCACCCAGCGAACGGTTAATGTCGCCACCAACCCACAGGTTGCCGCGAGAATCCACGAAGGACTCCCACACACCGTAGCCGCTAGCGCCCTTCAGAACCGGGCTGAACTCACCGATAACCTCGCCGCTGTCCTTATCGAACGCTGCGACCAGGCGCATACGGTGAACTGCCTTCGACTCCTTCCAGTAGGTGTGGTAACCGGTAGAGCCCTCAAAGAGCACGTCACCGCAGTGGCATGCACCGTAAATGGTGTTACCGCTCAGGTGCAGATCCTGCCAGTCGCCACCGTACTTAGAAATCGACGAAGAAATACGGCCGTAACCATTCTTCGAGTAGTTCGCAATCAGGTGGTCAGCACCGCCAGTCCACACGGTCGAGCCAGCATCCTGAACATCGAACTGGAACGCGTACACAATACGGTCAGTAATGTTCAGCTTCAGCGACGGCTCCCACTCCCACTTAATGTTCGAAGCGTTAGAACCATTCAAAGCAGCCAGACGGAACGCACGCTGGTTATTCAGCTCAGTGAAGTAACCCGCAGCGTGAACAGTCGAGTTATCGGATGCAGCGGTAATACCGTTGACCGTGCCGTTGAAGTTCGGGCGCCAATTCCAATCCACCGCACCGTTCGAAAGGTTAATACGAGCGGCACCACGCGAGTAAGCGTACGCCTTAGAAGTATTGCCCTTCACATGGGTGAAGTTACCGCCAATGTACAGGTAACCGTCCTGAACCAGTAGGGTCTTCACCTGGGCGGCATCGCCACTGCGGCGCTGAACCTGAACATCCCACGTGCGGTCAATCTGACCGGTGGTCGCGTCCAGAATGACAAAGTGGTTAACCTTCTCGCCATTCACCTCGGTAAATTCGCCACCAACCGCCAGGCGGTTATTCGGCAGAGCCTCAAGAGCCTTAATCTGACCGTTGAAGGTCGGGCGGAAGGAACGAACCAGCTCACCCGAATCCACGTTGTAGCCAGCCAGGTACGACTGATCCACGCGCTCGCCGCCAGCCGACTCCACATACTTGAAGTCACCACCGGTGAAGACGGTATCGCCCACCTGAGTAATAGCCTGAACGTAGGTGTTCATCTCGTTCTTCTTGCCGGTGCCAGTCTGCTCACTGGTGCGCCAGCGAACGGGCATCGTGTAGCTATTGGGCAGAGCACGACGGTTGCTGGCGGCAGAGCCAGAACCAATCTGCGAGAAGTTCAAGTCACGCTGAGTCAGCTTCGGGCGCAGGAACACCTGAGTGAAGGGGATAGAGTAACCGAAGGAACCGCGCTTGTGGTAAATATACGAATCAGAATTCTCATTACCGAAGTTCACCAGTGCGCCGTACGCAAAACCAATCTGGTAGCCCTGGTTCGGGTTAGCGAAGAAACGCACCGAGCTGGTGGTGATGCCCGGAGCCATTTCCGAGGGGTAACCGCCCATATGAGCGGTGCGGTTGATGCCTGCGCCGGTGAACTTTACGTTGCCCCAACGCTGACCGTAGCTCATCGCCCAGGTCCACTGCTCAGTCTGAGGACGCTGAACATAAACGTTCTGCCACTGGGTGCCCCTCGCATTGTGGGCGCGGTGCAGGCGCATGCCGTCGGGAAGATCCTGAGGCTTAATGCCGTTCAGCAGCGCATCGACAGTGTTTGCGGGAAGCTGGACCGGCGTAAAAGCGGCAGGACCGGTGGGATTCTGATGCAGCTGATTCGGGTCGCCGGTGCCATTGTAGGACTCGGTCCAACCCTCACGACCGCGGCCAATCATGACCCAGCCGCCGCCATCAGTTTCCTGATCGCAGTAGAACTGTGCCGGGCCGCTCATCTGCGGGGTGTACAGCCAGTAAGTGCCAGAAGGGGCAGAAGGATTAACCTGCTTGACCTCGTAGCAGGAAGCAGCCGCCTTATCGCTGCTGGAACCATCATGGGTGCCGGTAGCAGCCGAGGCGGGAGTAATAGGAGTAAGCGGTGCCGCAGTGAAAGCAGTACCAAAAGCGAGTGCGCAAGCAGCCCACTTCTTAGCAGACCATGAATGGGCATGGGGCTTTTCAGCGGGATTGTTCGTGTATGTGGTTGTCATTTGTGTCTTTCTGATGCGACGTTCCGGAAGAAACATCGAAAGAAACGGTGAATTATTGCACTAGAAAAACCGCAGTAAATACTGAAAACCTGAGGTTGGTTGGAAGAGGTAATCAGAATCCGGAAGGAGATATACTGTGTGGTTTTTCTGTAAGTGTTAATGATTAGGGTACAGGATTAAGCTGTGAAAATAATGGTGCACAAAGTGCAAAAATGCGGGTGAGAGTGTGATTTACGCCCTATAAAATCGGCGTTGTGGCACAAGAAATGACACAGAATAAAACCATACTCATATATCGCCAATGAAAGCGACAACCGGGTGCAAAAAGCTATATCTACAGCCAAAGAACCCCACGAAAGAAAAATGCCATAAAAAGCAGAGTAGACCTACAATAGAAAAGCCGCGCACATCACCAAAAAGTGCACATAAAATTCCTCAAAATAAAACACTCGGGCACCCCACCCGACACCACCTTACACCGACCGCCGGTCGGCACCCTCCACCAGCCAAACCGCCGGAACCGAGGACCGCAGATTCAGGAGAACCCGTGAGTACCACCCGAAAAGCTACCGCACAGCCCCCCGAAGCACCCCTGCGCCCCCTCCTGAACACCCTCAACCAACTCAGCAGCTGGGTCGCGATCCGCACCGCCGCCTCCGCGAACCCTGCTGAACGTAGCGCACGCACCCTCATCGGTGCCGTCGCCGGAACCCACGCCGCACTCATCGCCGACGTCTCCGCCGCCGTACGCGCAACCACCCCCGAAGCGCTCAGCCTCATCATCGCCCCCACCGACCGCCAAGCAGAAGACCTCGCCGCAGCCCTGCGCGCCTACCTACCCGCCGCCGACATAGCGCTCTTCCCCGCCTGGGAAACCCTGCCCCACGAACGCCTCTCACCGCGCTCCGACACCGTAGGCCGCCGCCTGCAGGTACTGCGCGCCATGACCGGGGAAGCGACCAAGCGCCCCCAGGTCGTTATCGCGCCCGTACGCGCCGTCATCCAGCCCATCGTCACCGGCATCGAAAAACTTGAACCCGTACACCTGGTTCGCGGCGAAGAATACCCCTTCAAAGACGTTGTACGAGGCCTCAGCGACGCCGCATACTCGCGCGTAGACCTCGTCGCCAAGCGCGGCGAATACGCCGTACGCGGCGGCATCATCGACGTCTTCCCGCCCACCGCAACCACCCCCGTCCGCCTCGAATTCTTCGGCGACGAGCTCGACGAAATGCGCCACTTCTCCGTCGCCGACCAGCGCACCCTCAGCGGGGGAGAAGAACTCACCGAACTCACCCTGCTGCCCTGCCGCGAACTGCTCATCACTCCCGAGGTCATGAGCCGCGCCGCACGCCTGAAAGCCGACTACCCGGCAGCCGCAACCATGCTCGAAAAGATCGCCGGCGGAATCTACGTCGAAGGCATGGAATCGCTCACCCCGCTGCTCATCGAATCCATGAATACCCTCACCGAGCTGCTGCCAGCAGGGTCCATGATTATTAACGTCGAACCCGAGCGCGTGCGCGCCCGCGCCGAAGACCTCGTCGCCACCAACGAAGAATTCCTCGCCGCCGCATGGGACACCTCCGCGGAAGCCGATGCAGTAGCACCCATCGACCTCGGCCAGCTACGCATGAGCGACAGCGGATTCCGCACCATCGACCAAACTACCGCACAGGCACTCGAAGCCAAGCTCAGCTGGTGGGAAATCACCGAACTCGTCACCGACGCAGACCTGCTCGAAGATGCCGCCGCAGGTGCACTCGAAAACCCAGGCGCGCTCGAAAACCAGAGCATCGCCGACGCCATCGAAGACGGAATCGACACCTACACCGTCAGCGCAACCCCCGCAACCGCATTCAACGGCTCCGTCGAACGTATGCTCAGTCAGGTCGGCGACCTCATCCAGAAACAGTGGACCGTCCTCGCCCTCACCAACGGCCGCGGCTCCACCGACCGCCTCATCGACCTCTTCCACTCCGGCGAAGGGGCACCCGCCGTACCCGCAGCCCGCCGAACCAGCCTCGAAGCGGACCCCGCCGGCAAGCTCGACCACGGCATCGTCGAGGTGTGTGAGGCGCCCGCCTCCGCAGGCTTCTTGATTGAGGAGGCGAAGCTCGCCGTCTTCACCGAAGCCGAACTGCTCGGCCGCCGCGGAACCTATGCACCCCGAGGTGCCGCCGGACAGAAATTCAAGACACGCCGCCGCCGCAACGCCGTCGACCCGCTCGCGCTGAACCCCGGCGACTACGTGGTGCACGAACGCCACGGCATCGGCAGGTTCGTCGAGATGACCTCCCGCCCGGTGGCTGGTGCATCCCCGGTCAATGGCGTGCAGCCCATGAAGGAATACCTGGTCATCGAGTACGCCCCCGCCAAGCGCGGCGGCGCACCCGACCGCCTCTTCGTGCCCTCCGACCAGCTGGACCTCATCTCCAACTACGTGGGTGGCGAGAACCCGAGCCTGTCCAAGATGGGCGGTAGCGACTGGGCTAAGACCAAGTCCCGCGCTCGCAAGGCAGTCAAGGAAATCGCCGCCGACCTGGTGAAACTCTACTCGGCACGCCAGGCGTCGCGCGGTCACGCCTTCGCCGCAGATACCCCCTGGCAGCGAGAGCTGGAAGAGTCCTTCCCCTACAACGAGACTCCCGACCAGCTCACCGCCATCCACGAGGTGAAGGAAGACATGGAGAAAGAAATCCCCATGGACCGCCTCATCTCCGGCGACGTGGGGTTCGGCAAAACCGAGGTCGCCGTGCGCGCCGCATTCAAGGCGGTACAGGACGGCAAACAGGTTGCCGTACTCGTGCCGACGACCCTGCTCGCCCAGCAGCATTACGAGACGTTTAGCGAGCGCTTCTCGGGCTTCCCCGTGAAGATTCGCGTGCTTTCCCGCTTCCAGAAGGCGAAAGAAACCCGCCAGATTACCGAAGAAATCGCCTCCGGCGCGGTGGACGTGGTGATTGGTACCCACCGCATCCTCTCGGACAGCGTGGTGTTTAAGGACCTGGGCCTGGTCATCATTGACGAGGAGCAGCGTTTCGGCGTGGAGCACAAGGAAAAGCTCAAGCAGATGCGCACCAACGTGGACGTGCTCGCCATGAGTGCAACCCCCATTCCGCGCACCCTGGAAATGTCGCTCACCGGTATTCGAGAGACCTCCACCCTTGCCACCGCGCCGGAGGAACGCCACCCCGTGCTGACTTTCGTGGGACCGCGAACCGACAGCCAGATTACTGCCGCAATTCGCCGCGAGCTCATGCGTGAAGGACAGGTGTTCTTCGTACACAACCGCGTGGCTGATATCGATGATGTTGCCGCGGAAATCGGCAAGCTCGTGCCGGAGGCGCGCATCGCCACCGCCCACGGCCGCATGAGTGAATCGCGCCTGGAGCAGATTATTGTGGACTTCTGGGAGCGCCGCTTTGACGTGCTGGTCTGCACCACCATCGTGGAGACCGGCCTGGATATTTCGAACGCGAACACCCTCATTGTTGATCACGCCCAGAACTACGGTCTGAGCCAGCTGCATCAGCTGCGTGGACGTGTGGGTCGTGGCCGCGAGCGCGCCTACGCCTACTTCCTGTACCCGGTGGATAAGACCCTCGGCGAGATTGCGCACGAGCGTCTGAAGGCTGTGGCGACCCATAACGAGCTGGGTGCGGGCCTGCAGCTGGCCATGAAGGACCTGGAGATTCGCGGTGCCGGCAACCTGCTCGGCGGCGAACAGTCCGGTCATATTGCCGGCGTTGGTTTTGACCTGTACCTGCGCCTGGTCGGTGAGGCCGTGGCGAACTACCGCGGCGAGAAGGAAGAGCGAGAGGTCGAAACGAAGATTGACCTGCCCGTCAACGCGCATATTCCGCACACCTACATTGATTCTGAGCGTCTGCGCTTGCAGGCGTACCGTCAGATCGCTGCCGCCGATACCGAAGAGAAGATCGCGGAGGCACGCGAGGAACTGGTTGACCGTTACGGTGAGCTGCCGGAGGCGGTAGAGAACCTGCTTGCCGTGGCGACGGTGCGTATGCACGCCTGTGCCGCCGGTATTCACGAGCTGGTGGTGTTGGGCCCGAAGGTGCGCGTGGTGACCGCTACGCCGCTGCCGGAGTCCCGCCAGATGCGCCTGAAGCGCGTGTACCCGGGTTCCACGCACGCCCAGCCGAAGGGTATGGACACTTGGCTGACTCTGGTGCCGCGCCCGAAGACCATGCCGGTTGGCGGCAAGGAGCTGGTGGACCGCCCCATGCTGGAGTGGGCCGAGAAGTTTATCAACTCGATTTACGCGGAGAAGCCGCAGGCCCTCGAGGAGTAGGGGAGCGCTCCGTCTAGCCGGCATGCCCCAAGTAAATGCTCGCCGTGCAGGTTGCCACAATATGGCATATCTGCACGGCGAGTGCGTTTGCCCCGTAGCGGCGGCATAGCTCACAATTAAGGCATGACTTCAAAGGTGAACTATGCATCTCAGCGAATTGTAATTATTGGTGGTGGCCCCGGCGGCTACGAGGCAGCGATGGTGGCTGCCGCATCCAACGCGGACGTGACTCTGATTGAGCGCAATGCCATTGGTGGCTCCGCCGTTCTGACCGACGTTGTGCCCTCTAAGACCCTGATCGCTACGGCGGATATGATGACCCGCTTCTCCGAGGCAGGTAGCTTGGGCATTGAGAACACGAAGGGCAAGGCGCCTCAGCTGCGTGTTGATATGGACCGCGTGAACCGCCGAGTCCGCGACCTGGCTCAACAGCAGTCTGCCGACATCAAGCGTGCCCTGGCTTCTGCTGGTGTGAAGATTATTCACGGTACCGGTAAGCTCCTGGACCGCCACACCGTTCAGGTGACTGATGAGGCTGGTCTGGTCTACCCCCTGCAGGCGGACTTTGTGCTGCTGTCGGTGGGTACGCATCCGCGTGAAATGGCGACCGGTATGCCTGACGGTGAGCGCATTCTGACCTGGACTCAGCTGTACAACCTTTGCGAGGTTCCCGAGGAACTGATTGTGATTGGTTCGGGTGTGACCGGTGCGGAGTTCGCCTCGGCATATAACGGCCTGGGTTCGAGGGTGACCCTGGTGTCTTCGCGTGACCGTGTGCTTCCCGGTGAGGACGAGGACGCAGCCCGCGTGCTGGAGGACGTCTTTGAGCGTCGCGGCGTGCGAGTGATGCCGCGTTCTCGTGCCGCTGCTGTTGAGCGCACTGAGGATGGTACCGGCGTCATCGTGACCCTGTCGGACGGCCGTAAGGTCTCTGGCACTCACTGCCTGGTTGCTATTGGTTCGATTCCGAACACTGAGGATTTGGGCCTGGAAGCTGCCGGTGTGGAGCAGACCTCGAGCGGCCACATCAAGGTGGACGGTGTGTCCCGCACGAGCGTGAACAGCATTTACGCCGCTGGCGACTGCACGGGCGTGTACCCGTTGGCTTCCGTGGCTGCGATGCAGGGCCGTATCGCTATGGCGCACATCCTCGGTGATGCGGTGCGTCCGTTGCGTACCGATAAGGTTGCCGCGAATATCTTCACCTCCCCGGAGATTGCGACCGTGGGTGTGAGCGAGAAGGATCTTGCCGAGGGCGCCTACCGTGGTGATGTGGTAACCCTGCAGCTGGGTACGAACCCGCGCGCGAAGATGATGGCGATGCGCGATGGCTTCGTGAAGATTTTTGCACGCCGCCACTCCGGCACTGTCATTGGTGGCGTGGTGGTTGGTCAGCGTGCTTCCGAGCTGATTTACCCCATTGCCCTGGCGGTGGAGAAGAAGCTTGCGGTGGATGACCTGGCGGATACCTTCACGGTTTACCCCTCGCTCTCCGGCTCTATCGCTGAGGCGGCTCGCAAGCTGCACACTCGCGGCCTGTAATCCGCGCACACGAGGTGCTGAGCTGGGCGTTGCACGCCTGGCGCAGTATCCCGGAAAACAATAAAGCGGTGGGGGTCGCCTCCTGAATCTAAGGAATTCAGGAGGCGACCCCCACCGCTTTGCCGTCAGAGACGTTAGCTGTTCGAAGTTTTACTTCGTGGTGCTGACAGCGTTCATGTCCACGTCACGGGTTTCGTGAGTGAGCAGGATGAAGATAACGCTCAGGATCGAGGCGAATGCCAGGTAGCCGCCCACAGCGCCCACACCGTAGGAGGAGTTCAGCCACACTGCCACGAACGGGGTCAGCGCCGCACCGAGGATGGACGCCACGTTGTAGGCGATACCGCTGGCGGTGTAACGCACGTTGGTGGGGTACAGCTCCGGCAAGTATGCGGACATGGAACCGAAGGACAGACCCATCAGGCACATACCGATGAAGATGAAGAGGGTGACCACTGCGACATTCGCATTCGCACCGGTACCAACGACGGAGGGGGAGATGAGCAGGCCGAAGCACAGACCGAAGACTGCCATCGCGATGGTGGTCCACAGCTGCTGGGTGCGGCGGCCGTACTTATCAGCCAGCCAACCCGAGATCGGGATGAAGATTGCGAAGCCGATAATAGAGATCAGCTGAATCACGAGGAACTCGCGGTAGGGGATAGCCAGACCGCCCTTATCCGCCTTGCCGATACCGTAAGAGAGAACCCATGCGGTCATCAGGTAGAACAGTACGTAGCATGCCACCATGATGAAGGTACCCTGAATCATGGGCCACCAAGCGACCTTGAACGCCTCAACGAGCGGGGTCTTAACCTTCTCGTTGTTAGCGGCAGCCTTGGCGAAGACGGGGGTCTCCTCCAGCTTGAAACGCACGTACAGGCCGACAGCGACCATCACGATGGACATCAGGAACGGAATACGCCAACCCCAGATGAGGAAGGGGTGATCAAAGTTCTTAGCGTCGGTTGCGGAGTTGAAGGAAATCCAGCTGGTCAGCAGCAGCATGAAGCCGTTGGCTAGCACGAAGCCGATGGGGGCACCGAGCTGCGGCCACATGGCGGCGCGGGCACGCTTGCCGTCCTCAGCGTATTCGCTGGCGAGCAGTGCCGCACCAGACCATTCGCCGCCCAGGCCCAGGCCCTGGCAGAAACGCATAATGGTCAGCATAGTCGGTGCCCACAGACCAATCTGGTGGTAGGTGGGCAGCAGACCGATGATGAAGGTTGCCAGACCCATAGTGAGCAGTGCACCGACGAGGGTTGCCTTACGGCCGATCTTGTCGCCGAAGTGACCGAAAATTACGGAACCGAGGGGGCGCGCGATGAAGGCGACGCCGAAGGTTGCGAAGGATGCCAGAAGCTCGGTGGTTGCGTCCTTCGAGGGGAAGAACAGCACGGGGAACACAGCCACTGCTGCGGTGGCGTAAATGTAGAAATCGTAGAACTCGATGGTGGTACCAACGAGCGAGGCAAGAATAACTCGACTGCGAGGAGTCGTATTCTTCACCGATGCAGCAGACGCTTTCGTGTCGGGTGCAGAGGTGCTCATGAGGAAAACTCCCGAGATGGTGAATTTGTGTGTACACATGGAGCCTGAGGTAGGTGTTCCGTTGCCGGTCAGCGTGGGAGGCGGGTGTGCCGTAGGTGCGTACCGGGTGCTGCGACCGCATCGGGTGGGGTGCGGTGAGCGTAGGAATCTGAAAGGCTCCTCTAAAGTGCAACATTATAACTCTGTTCAGAAGAGACCCAACAAATACAGCCACTATTTGGACGTAATCGCAATAGGTAGTTGCTCAAAACCCCACAGAAACAGGCAAGAGCGCAGAAACAGACAGGGCGGACACAGAAAATCCCCCGGAAAGATACGAGAGGGGACCTCATACCCTTCCGGGGGATCTGTGTAGCCTATAGCGCTCGCGAGACCGCGGTATCGCGGCGAAGCGTTACTTGATGGTCGCCAGCACCGCACCGGAGGTGACGGTATCGCCGGCCTTAGCGGACAGACCCGAAACCTTACCCGCCTTGTGCGCGGTAATGGGCTGCTCCATCTTCATCGCCTCCAGCACCAGAATCAGGTCGCCCTCGGCAACGGTGTCGCCGTCAGAAGCCGCAACCTTCACGATGGTGCCCTGCATGGGGCTGGTCAGCTCGTCGCCGCCACCCTTTGCCGCGCCGCGTGCCGAACGAGACTTGCGGGTCTTGGAGGCGGGCTTAGCCGCAGGCTTAGTGCCGCCACCCAAATCAGGCAGGGACACCTCCATACGCTTACCGTTGACCTCGACAACCACGGTGGTGCGCTCATCCTCATCGGAACCCACGCTACCAGGTGCACCGGAGTACATGGGGATGGTGTTGTTGAACTCGGTCTCAATCCAGCGGGTGTGCACCTTGAACTCGCCGCCCTCAGCCGGCGCGAAAGCGGGATCATCCAGCACGACGCGGTGGAACGGAATGACGGTGGGCATACCCTCAATGCTCAGCTCAGCCAGGGCACGGCGGGCACGCTGCAGAGCCTGCTTGCGGTCCGCGCCGGTGACAATGAGCTTAGCCAGCATGGAGTCGAAGTTACCGCCGATAACGTCGCCAGCCACGAAGCCGGAATCCCAGCGAACACCGGGGCCGGTGGGCACGGTCATCTTCTCGATGGTGCCGGGGGCGGGCATGAAGGAACGGCCCGCATCCTCACCGTTAATACGGAATTCGAAGGAGTGACCGCGCAGAACCGGGTCCTTCTCCTCAATCTTCTCGCCGCGAGCAATGCGGAACTGCTCACGAACCAGGTCCAGGCCGGAAATCTCCTCGGAGACCGGGTGCTCCACCTGCAGTCGAGTGTTGACCTCAAGGAAGGAAATGGTGCCGTCGGTGCCGACCAGGAACTCGCAGGTGCCGGCGCCCTGGTAGCCAGCCTCACGCAGAATCGCGCGGGACGCCTCGTACAGGCGCTCATTCTGCTCATCGCTCAGGTAGGGGGCGGGCGCCTCCTCAACGAGCTTTTGGTTACGGCGCTGCAGGGAGCAGTCACGGGTGGAAACCACCACAACGTTGCCGTGCGCATCCGCCAGGCACTGGGTCTCAACGTGGCGGGGCGAATCCAGGAAGCGCTCGATGAAGCACTCGCCGCGACCGAACGCCGCGGTAGCCTCGCGAACAGCGGACTCGTACATCTCAACAATGCTCTCGCGGTCGCGTGCCACCTTAATGCCGCGGCCACCGCCACCGAATGCGGCCTTCACCGCAATGGGCAGACCGTGCTCATCCGCGAAAGCAACAACCTCATCGGCGGACTTGACCGGGTCCTTGGTGCCGGGCACCAGGGGAGCGCCCACCTTCTGCGCGATGTGGCGGGCCGCTACCTTATCGCCCAGCTGGGTAATGGACTCGGGGGAGGGGCCAATCCAGGTCAGGCCCGCGTCGATGCACTTCTGCGCGAACTGCGCGTTCTCAGAGAGGAAACCGTAACCGGGGTGCACTGCGTCAGCGCCGGAGCGGATAGCAATCTCAATGAGCTTGTCCATGACCAGGTAGGACTGTGCCGCGGTGGCGCCGCCGAGAGCGTAGGCTTCATCGGCAAGCTTTACGTGCTGGGCGTCGCGGTCGGGGTCAGCGTAGACGGCGACGGTCTGCAGGCCCTCATCGCGGGCTGCACGAATCACGCGGACAGCAATTTCACCGCGGTTAGCGATTAGAATCTTGCTGACCGGGCCGGTGTGGCGGCCGGGGACTGCAGTAAATTTCTTGGCGGCTTCTGCCTGGTGCTGAGTCACTTAAAGCTCTCCTTTAATCTCCTGCTCCAAGGATACATCGGCAGGATTGGCGAATATAACGCGCATCATACTGTTCTATCTTATCGATTGGTGTTCAATAATGTGTATTCCAGAGCGCGCTTTGAGACAGATTTATACGATTACGCTGGATCTAATCCTCGTCTTCGGGCGCTAGCCACAATTCGGTCACAGCAACCTCGCGGCGGCGCAGCATATCGCGTAGCGCGTGGATGGACAGGCCCACCACCGTGTGGAACTCGCCCTCAATACCGCGAATAAACGCCGAACCGTAGCCGTCCAGGGTAAAGGAACCGGCCACCCAGAGCGGCTCGCCGGTAGCAATGTACGCCTCAATCTCTTCGGGGCTGAGCGTATCGAAGTGGACGGTAGCGCTGCATAGCTCAGCAACAGCGGGTAGCTCAGCAACAGTGGGTAGCTCAGAAGCGGCGGGCAGTTCGGCACCCGGCTCAATGTCGCGCAAATCCACGAGCGCGTGACCGGTATGCAACACGCCGTAGTTGCCACTCATGGCGCTGATGCGCTCGCGCGCCGCCTCGGCGGTGTGCGGCTTGCCGTAGGCAACACCCTCAAACTCGAAGACCGAATCGCATCCCAGAACCAGCGCATCGCGCACACCCTCGGCGGCAAGTTCGGCGGCAACGGCCTGCGCCTTCAACTGCGCCAGCAGGGAGGCGGTTTCAGCCGGGGTGAGTCCCGCACGGCCCTGCGCTCGCGCCTGCTCGTTGGCGGTGGCGAGTGCGGCGTCCTCATCTACGGAGGAGACGCGCACCGTGAACGCGATGCGGGAGTCTTCCAGGAGCTTGCGGCGCGCCGGGGAGGCGGAGGCAAGAATCAGTCGGGTCGGTGAAGCGCTGGTAGTCATGGGTTCTATTTTAGAGTGTCGCCGGTGAGTTTTACTCTCGGGTGCAGATTGAGGGTCACTAGGTGGAACCCCTCAGTCGGCGCGTCAGCGTTGAATATGGATCCTTGGCGTAATCTGGGGGGGCGTGATCTGTGGGAGGGACGGGCTGGAGTGCCGAGCCCGGCGGGTATAAAAAGAGCGTGTCCCATCCCCCTCAACCACGTAGGAGATGGAACACGCCGTTCAAAATCATAACTCTTCTCAAGAATTAAAGAAAAGAAGAATCAATAATGACATTTTTATGACGTTTGACAAATGTATTTCGTCCGTGCTGTGCGCCCATGCTGGGGAGGCGCGGGCGGTGGAGAAGCTACACGGCGCTAAGCGGTACCGCCTAGCGCCGTGCGCGTGAACCTTTGCCTGATGAGCTCGCCAGATTAGCGGCGTACCGCGTCCTCCACCTCGTGAAGTCGCTGCGCCTCACCGGCGATGCGCTCATCGTAGAATTCCTGAGCCACGAAGCCGCCCTCCGAACGGGGAGCGTTGTAGAGCTCCTCGTCCAGAATGCCCTCGCGGCGAGCCACAATCGCGGGAACCAGAGCCTGACCGGCAACGTTCAGAGCGGTACGGCCCATATCAACAATCGGGTCGATCGCCAGGAGCAGACCCACGCCGTCCAGCGGCAGACCCAGAGTGGAAAGGGTCAGGGTCAGCATCACGATAGCGCCGGTCGTACCGGCAGTCGCAGCCGAACCGAGCACGGACACCATCACAATCAGCAGGTACTGGGTGAAGTCCAGCTGAATACCGTAGAACTGAGCCACGAAGATCGCGGCAAGAGCCGGGTAAACCGAGGCACAACCGTCCATCTTGGTGGTCGCACCCAGCGGAACCGCGAAGGATGCGTAGGCGCGGGGAACACCCAGGTTGCGTTCGGCAACGGTCTGGGTCATCGGCATCGAACCCATGGAGGAGCGGGACACGAAGCCCAGCTGAAGCGCCGGCCACACGCCCGAGAAGTACTGGCGGACCGACAGGCCGTTCGCGCGAACAATAATCGGGTAGACCACGAGGAAGACCAGCAGCAGGCCAATGTAGAGGGCGATAACGAACGCGACCAGCGAACCCATCGACGCCCAACCGTACGCGAACACTGCCTTAGCGATCAGACCCACGGTGCCCAGCGGTGCCAGGCGAATAATCCACCACAGAATCTTCTGAATAATCGCCAGGGCGCTCTTGACCACGTCAATGAACGGCTTAGCGGACTCGCCGACCTTCAGTGCGGCAATGCCGACCGCGCCGGAAATGACCAGGATCTGCAGCACGTTAAAGGATGCCGAGGCGGTGATGCCTGAATCACCGGACTTAGCGCTGACACCCAGACCCAGGAAGTTCACCGGAATCAGACCGGTCAGGAATGCGGTCCACGAACCGGTCGAGCCGGTGTACGCATTGCCCTGCACCTGCGCGCCCACGCCCGGCTGGACAATCAGGCCCATTGCAATACCAATGAGCACCGCGAAGAACGCGGTAATCGCAAACCAGATGAGCGTGTTAACCGCCAGACGCGCCGCGTTCGTCACCTGCGACAGGTTCGAGATGGAGGCGACCACGGCGGTGAAAATCAGCGGAACAACAGCAGCCTTCAGCAGGGTGACGTAGGAGGAGCCGATGGTATCTAAGGTCACCATGAGCCAGTTGGGGTTGCTCTTCGCGTCCCCACCCAGTGCGAGAGCGAGCGCGCCGAGAACAATACCCAGAATGAGGGAGGCAATGATTTGGTTGCCGAAAGAAGTAGCCCACTTGGGCAGAGGTGAACGAGATGATGCATGCGGTGTAGACATGTGGCATACTCTAAAACTTTTGCGCACTCCGGCGCGAGTTTGTGTGAAGAAGTATTGCAACCCGGTGCAGTGGAGGGGATGTATGACGAATCGTGACCTTCCTGCGGCACCTTTCGGGGGGGGGGGAGAGAGAGAGAGAGAGCACCTTTCGGTAGCGCAACTAACAAAACATCCAACGGCACATCCAACAGCGCGCCCACCAGCGCATCCAACAAGTGCATCCATTGGTGCCGCCAGCTGACCCCCATAGGCGGTTAAAACGGCTGATAGTTATTCGGGAGCCACCGCAAAAGCAAACAGAAAGGAAACAACTGCGCAACATGCGGGGAAGCTTGCTGAGATTTTGCCGTCAGCTAATAATCCGAAAGCTAGGGCTTGATATGCTGGAACCACACCGATAGTCCGGCGAAAGTCGCCGGATGATGCTGTACCCACTCAGCTTCATGTACGCGTTGAGCGTTACGCCACGCACCACCTTTCAAGGAGAGATGCATGAGTTCTGCTCCCCAATACCCCGGCGGAACCACCACCCCTAACGGCCCGAAGAAGCCCCGCAAGCGCATGGAAGCGGTTGCAGATTTCGCTACCCGCGCCGCACAGACCTCAGCCCAGCAGACCCTGAACCTGGGCGCGACCCGCCCCGGCATCGCCAAGATGATTGCCGTAGCTGGCGCTGGCGTGCTGCTGGTTGGCGGTGGCATCTTCGCCTACAACTCCATGCACCAGGAAGAGAACGCATTCTTGTCGCAGGGCGAAGAGTACGCCCGCGTCTGCCAGGATGCGAAGACTGGTCTGCGCGTGGAAGATAGCGAATGCGAGAAGGCAGGTGTTCAGGAGCCGACCGACTCGTCCAGTAGCGATTCCTCGGGCTCGTCGAGCTCGTCGGGTTCTTCCAGTTCCTCGGGCTCCTCTAGCTCCTCCGGTTCTACCTCATCTGGTTCGACCACCACCCACAATAATTCGAATGCGTTCCTCTGGTACTACCTGGGCCGCCAAAGTGCCGCGAACTCTACCGGCACCCCCACGGTTCCCGGTGTGGGCACCAAGCTCTCCGGAGGCAGCACCACCCGCCCCAGCAACGGCACCGTCTACAGCGGTGTGTCCTCCAAGGGCGGTAGCTTCGAAGATTCCTACCGCACCGCGAAGAAGTCCTCCACCGTCTCCTCGGGCAAGGTGACTAGCACCAACAACTCCGGTAAGACCTCCGCGGTACGCAATAAGACGACCGGCTCGGTCTCCAGCGGTAAGCAGGGCACCAGCAATAGCGGTAGCACCGGCTCCTACAGCAAGTCGAACACCTCGAAGTCCGGTTCCAAGTCGGGTTCGTCCTCGAAGTCTGGCTCCTCGTCGAAGTCTGGTTCTTCCTCGAAGTCCGGCAGCAAGGGCGGTTTCGGCGGCGGCTCGAAGTCCGGTGGCGGTACCTCCGGCGGCTAAGCCATCAGCCATGACACTGAATGCGGGCAGGGACTGAGCGGTCCCGCCCGCATTTTCCTCACTATTTTCCATTCACTACTTCGAAGGAGCCTAGCCCCTCATGCGCCGCGAAGAATTTCCCGTCGGCCGACCCGACTGGGAGAACGTCATCATTGAGGAAGGCCTCACCTACAGCGTGGACGGCCCCCACGACACCGACCACTACTGGAACGAATACGCCGCCTACATTTTCAGCCCGCAAGAAATGGACTCTGTGCGCGCCCAGGCGGAAGAAATGCACCGCATGTGCCTGGAAACCGTCGAGTATATTGCCTCCGGCGCGTTCGGTACCCTCGGCCTGCCCCAGGCGGCGTTCAACCTCGCCGTAGAATCCTGGAACCGCCGCGACGCCGACTTCTACGGACGCTTCGACTTCACCTATTCGGGCGTGCCCGGCGACCCCATGAAGCTGCTCGAATACAACGCCGACACCCCCACCGGTATCGTGGAGGCGGCAGTCAGCCAGAAAACCTGGGCGAAAGACCAGCGCCTCGACACCCGCGGCTACGCCCACTGGGGCGAAATCGGTGAAGCCTTCACCAACCGTTGGCGCCACATCTTTGCCCCCGAAATCACCGCCGGCGTGAAGCCCGTACTGCATCTGGCGCACGTGAGCCCCGAGATTGACGAGAACAACGAGGACTACAACAACCTCTGGCTCATCGCCTACGCGGCGCAGCAGGCGGGCATCAAAACCCACATGATTCCCATCGACGAAGTCATCTTCAACGAAGAAACCAAGAGCTGGGAAGACGCCCAAGGGCGCGCCATCACCAATCTCTTCAAGCTCTACCCCTGGGAAGACCTGGTCACCGACAGCGAAGCAGGCTACGACAAGCTCCTCTTCGCCTACCACGGCGCTATGGACCGCTGGATCGAGCCGGCGTGGAAGATGTTCCTCTCCAATAAGCTGCTGCTCGCCGCGCTCTGGGATAAATACCCGGGCCACCCGAACCTCGTACCCACCTACGCGGGCCACCGCGGCGGCATGCGCAACTGGGTTCGCAAACCCATCTTCGGACGCGAAGGCGACGGCGTAGAAATCTACGCCCCCGACTACGACGTCTTCATCAAACCCGAAGACGACGACTTCTTCGCCAACGCCCCCGAAAGCGAATTCATCTACCAGGAGTACATCCCGGCACCGCGCTACGAAGGCATTATCAACCCGGTCAGCCACCCCATCCTCGGCGTGTGGGTGGTCGACGGACGCACCGTAGGCGTGGGTATCCGCGAATCGAACGGCGCGCTCACCGACTATTGGTGCCGCTTCGCCCCGCACCTGGTGGATCTGAACGACTCCACCGGCATGGGGTTCGGCACCACCGACCCCGGCACCGCAAACTTCGGATAGCACTCAGAAGTCACGAAAATACAGCGAAGCCCCCGCCTCAGCCAAAGCTGAAGCGGGGGCTTCATCTATAGAGTTCCTATGCGGAGGCTCTAGTCCAGAGGCTACTCATCTAGAGGTTATTCGTCGTCCTCGTCGTCGTCATCCTCAGTATCCAGAGGAAGCATCATCTCATCGGTCAGGGCGCGGCGCAGAGTGTCCAGACCCACCGAACCAAGCAGAAGCGCACGCGTGTGGAACGCACGCATGTCATCGCCGCGGCGCAGAGCCTGATCGCGCAGCTCCAGCCAGAGGCGCTCGCCAATCTTGTAGCTCGGCGCCTGACCCGGCCAACCCAGGTAACGCAGGAACTCGAAACGCAGGTGACCCTCGGACTCGTCCAGGTTCAGCTTCAAGAACTCGTAACCCAGCTCAGAAGTCCAGATGGTGCCCTGCTCAACGCCCAGCTGCTCAGCCCACTCATCGGGAATCGGCATCTCGCAGTGAACACCAATATCGAAGACCACGCGGGCGGCGCGCATACGCTGAGCGTTCAGCATGCCCATGCGGTCACCCGGATCCTTCAGGTAGCCCAGTTCCTCCATGAGGCGCTCGGCGTACAGTGCCCAGCCCTCACCGTGACCGGAAACCCACAGCATGTTCGTGCGCCAGGAGTTCATGGTGCCCTGCAGAGCCGTAGCGATAGCGATCTGCAGGTGGTGGCCCGGAACGCCCTCGTGGTACACGGTGGAGGTTTCACGCCAGGTAGTGAACGTGTCCTCACCCTCGGGAACCGACCACCACATGCGACCCGGACGCGAGAAATCGGGGGAGGGGCCGGTGTAGTAAATACCGCCCTCGTTCGTGGGCGCAATGCAGCACTCAATGCGGCGCATGGGGCCGCCAATTTCGAAGTGGCTGCCAGCCAGGTTCTCTACCGCGGCGTCGGCGAGCTTCTGCATCCACGCCTTCAGCTCATCGGTGCCGTGCAGCTGACGCGCCGGATCCTCATCGAGCAGCTGCTTTGCACGCTCAATGCTTGCGCCCGGCTCAATCTCCTCGGCAACCTCACGCTGACGAGCAATAATGCTCTCCAGTTCCTTCACGCCCCAGGCGTAGGTTTCGTCCAGGTCAATGGTGGTACCCAGGAACGAACGGGAGTGCAGGCTGTACGCCTTACGGCCCACAGCGTCGCGGGAGGGAGCGACCGGCTGCAGCTTCTCCACCAGGTAGCTGTTGAGGCGGCGGTAGCCTTCCTTCGCAGCCTCGGCACCGGCGGCAGCCTCATCCTTCAAGGAGGGGACCGCTTCGGCGACCTCGGCGGCGAGCTCGTCAAAGAAACCACCGGGAGCGTAGTATGCGGCGGTCTGCTCAATGACAATATCCACCTGGCGGCGCGGGGCAACCTTGCCCTCTTCACGAGCCGCCTCAAGAGTCTGGATGTAGCCCTCCAACGCCTCGGTCACGCGGTGCATACGACCAATAATGTGCTCCCAGTCCTGCTGGGTGTTGCGCTTCATCAGGTCAAAAACCGAGCGCACCTCCTGCGGGACGGAGGCAATATTGTTCAGCTGCCAGCCACCAAAACCAGCCTTGTACTGCTTGCGGTACAGGCTCAGGCGCTCCTGCAGAGCATCCAGGGTGACCAGGTCAACGTCGTCAATAGGCAGAACGCGGTCAACCTTCTTCAAAGTCTTCTTCGCAAGGCGCGCAAAAGCCTTCTCGCCGGCGGGCGAGTAGTCGGGGTATAGGGTCTCTACGCCTTTACGACCAAGTTCGGTCGCCTGGACGGGGTTCAGGTCGAGGACCTTTTCAAAATATTCGTTAGCAATCTGATCGACGTCGGTCAGCGAGCGCTTCAATCGGTAGATGCTGGGAAGTTCCTGGTAAGTGCTCATGTTCATATCCTAACTCAGGGGTGTGCCTTGAACCACGAATTTCGGTGATTTAGGTCGCCTAAACCGGCAATATTACGGATTGAGCGGCACCGAATGCGAGGAAAACGGCTTACCTGTGGACAACTCACCGGGGTAAAGGCGCGAAAACGCCCCGGCTTTCTCCCTGAACGCGCAGGGAAGAGAAGACCGGGGCGCCCCAGATAGGCTAAAAACTGCTAGCCGGCGAAGTATTCACCGTTGAGTTCCAGCAGACCGTTCGCACCCTCGACCACGCCGAGGCGGTGCGCAATGAGGCGGTCCTGCAGCTCATCGCCGGAGACCAAGTCCACCAGAATGTTCGGGTACTTGGTCGAGCAGCGGATGAACTCGTCGTACGCCTCATCGCTGAACGCAGCGTTCGTGATGAAGGTGCCGAGCTGACCGCCGCGGGCGTGAATCGCCAGGAAGAATGCGGTAATATCCTGCGGCTGAACGCTTGCGGAGAGCACACCGCCAGCTACCGGGCGCAGAGTACGCACGTAGAACGCGCGTTCTTTTTCGCCGGAGGCGGGGGTTGCTACGCCGTCCACGCCCTGAGCATCCAGAGCCTCTACCGTGTAGCCGCGCATCAGGAACAGATCGAAACCAATGCTACGGAAGCGCTCCTCAGACACCTGAGCGAGTGCCGGAGCCAGCGCCTCGCGGCGGAAGACCTGACGGTAACGCTTCAGCGCCTCACGCACCTGAGCGGCAGCCACCTGCAGCGCGGTCGAGGGCTCAGCAGTCGAAACAGCCGGAGTGGACACAGCAGGAGCGGAAACAACCGGCTGAACAGGAGCTGCAACGGGCGCAGAAACAGCAGGAGCGGGCACAGCAGGCTGGGCGGTAGCCTCAGCGACCGGTGCCGCCGGAACCTCAGCGGGTGCCTGGACAGTAGTCGCTTGGACAGTAGCCGCTACCGGCGAACCAGCCGGACGCGCCAACAACGCCGGAGAAGCACCCGGCACCGGAGCCAACGGCTCACGAGAAGCACCCTCACGAGCAGCCAGACGAGCCTGACGCTCCGCCGCGCGCGCCTCCTTAGCGGCCTGAAGAGCCTCCTCACGAGCCTGCAACTCAGCCGCAATATCCTGAGGCAGCTTGTGCTTGAGCGACTGCGGCGGCAGCGGCGCCATGCGGGCGGTCACCGCCTCCGGAGCGCCCTCCGGGAATCGCTTGAGCAGCTCCTTACCCGCCTCGCTCAGCTCATAACGCTCCGGGTTCTTACGGGAGGTACGACCGGTACCCTCACGCAGAGCGTTCAGGTAGCGTTCGCCCTTGAGCACGTGCATCGCCACCGAATAGCGGTTACGCAGACGCGGGGTCAGCTTATAACGGTGCGGAGCAACCTCACCCTGCAGGTACGGGATATCCAGGGCGATCTTCAACTCATCGTAGATGTCGTAGTAGGAGATACGCGGGTTCTCCTCCACGAGCTTCAGAATCGGGTACAGCAGCTGATGCGGGTACGGCAGAGCGTCCACCGCCGCAGGATCCAGCAGGGCCGAGGCCACCAGCTTCTGAACGCTCGGCTCAGCCATCTGCGCCAGAGCCGGCGCGAAAGCAGGACCCAGCGAGTAGACGGTCTCGCGCTCAGAGAGGTAGTGGTGGGCGGTCAGCACATCGTAGAGGTAATCCTGCGCGTCAATCTGCACAAAATAGGGGTTCGAGGAGGCCTGCTGGATGCGCTCGTCGCGGTCAAAGACCTGCTCCAGGCTCGGAAGGCTCAGCTCCACATCGGCGCCATGGTCGTTGAGGGTGTCGAGCAGAAGAACGCCCATATGGGTCAGCAGAGCATCGGTTGCGGCAATATCCTCAGCCGTAATGGAGGCGCCCTCATCCTTCACCAGCGCCAGCACGGAGCTCAGCTCGCTCGCCGGCACGCCGGTCTCTTCGTAGCGTTCCACGAGGTCCTTCGCGGAAGGCGACAGCGAGTACAGAGTCAGCGGAGAATCCGTGTGCTCGTGAATCGTCTTGGTGCGCAGGTAGCCCTCGCGGGTCAGCAGGCTCAGCGCCTGAGCAATCACCGGCTCAATAATGCGCTGCTCCAGGTACGACAGACCGTACCAGCCCTGCACAAAACCGCACTCGCGCAGCACCAGCTCGCGAATCTTCACGGGCGCCGCCGCGGGGTAGGAGGGGGTCACGCTCAGAACGATGGGCAGAAGCTCATGCACGGTAATGTGCGAGAGCAGAACCGGGTAGAACTGCTTCAGGTAGTAGAGGTACACGCCGCTGAGGAGGGGCAGAACCGGCAGAAGCGCCTGCGCCTGCTGTTCCTTCGGGGTGCCGAGCAGTTCGCGGCCAGCCTCGCTGAGGGTGTAGTGCAAGTTGCCCGGATGTAGCTGGCTGAGGGACACCTCAAGATAGTCAGCATTGACCAGTGCCGCGATCAGCTTATTGAGCGCCTCACGGAAGAGAACATTGTCACCGACCGCAATGAAACGCTGAGTCATGTTGAACCCCAGGTCCACACCTACGGGGGTGTACATATCGGGGAAGAAAACCTTCTCGCCACGATCCTGAGCGCGCTCAAAATGGCGGAGCAGAGAGAAAGCCGCCGCAACGCTGAGAGTGCGTGCTTCCTCGGGTAGGGCCTCCCACGAGGTTTCCTGCTGCAAAGAGTGCAATTCGGAATGGTCGATATGGAGCATTGTTTTATTCACAAAAGCCACGCTGGGCTCCTTATCTGGTGTTATTTATCGTGCGGGCGTTCTTCATAGAGTGCAGTCATTCGAGCGGGAAAATATTCACACAATACTGGGTGACACCATCTTTATTTTTGGGCCGACGCTTTGGTAACCCGCCGACACTTTGGTAACCCCTCATGAAGAGAAGCACGTGAAGAGAAGTAGGAACGGCAGATTTCTCAGCCCGTTCCGCTTACGTACGGTCTTCTATGACGTGCACTCGAAAAGAACGCTTAAATTATGGTGAAGTGTCTAGACCGTCGCGGGTATATTCACTTCGTGAAATAACGCGAAGAATATATAACGCATTACCTTCATTATTGTATCGGCTGGTTTCAGAAATCATCGAGATTTCTAAAACCAGCCGATATGTGAAAAATATCCTCGCGGAAAAGTGAAAATACATTAAGTGAAATGACGCAGGAAATGCGCGAAGGTCAGAGATATTTAGAGGGAAATACCCACCCCAAAAACACCCCGGCTACTCCAAACCGCGAGGGCTACTCCAAACGGTGAGGTCTACTCCATGCCGCGGGCAAAATACTCCTCATCAATGCGATAACCGCACTCGCCCTCACCATCAAGCACACCCACACGGTGGCGAATCATCAGCTCCACCAGGTGGTGCTGATCAACCAGAGCAATATTGCGTGCGCCCGGCAAACCCTGCAAATACTTAGGCACCGGATGCGCAAAAGCACCGCAGGTCACCAAAACGCCCTGCAAACCGCCGTGTAAAAGTACCGCACCGGCGAGCTTCTGAATCTCGTTAGGGGTGACCTTCATGGTTCCGCAATAATGCTTCACCTGAATATAAATCGGCGCGAAATCCAGCCCATCAGAATAGCGGGCAATAACGTCAACGCCCTTATCGTCAGCACCGCCGGTCACCTCGGTACTAAAACCAAGAGCCGTAAAAATATCGGCAACAATCTGCTCAAAATATTCTGGCGTCACCGCGTGAATATGCTGAATCAAATCCTGCGTAAAATGCTCAGCAAACTCAGCCTGAGCGTGAATCACCGGCGAATCGCTGGCACGCAAAATAATATCCAGCGGAGACTGACCGGCAGGCCAAGAATTCGCAGTTCCAGCAGAATCCTGGGCGGGTATAGGGTAGCCGGCATCGGCTGCAGCATAAGCAGCGGGGCTCAGCTGAGCATAATCAGCGCCTGAGAAATGCGGCAGAGCATGAAGGGTGCCGGTATCAGAAGCACCAAAAATGAGGCGATGCTCCTCCTCCGCATTCTCCAATAGCGCGTTCGCCTGCTTCTTCAGCTTCTTCGCGCTCTTTGCCGTCAGACTCTGAGCGCACAACGCCTGCACCTGCTTCACCACCCGCGGCGGCACCGAACCGTGCAGATGCGGGGTGCAAGTCAGCTCTGCACCCAGGGGAGTGAGCAGATACTTCCTCTTCTCCCACGGGGTCAGACGAGGCATCAACTGGGCATAACGAAGTGCCACCAAGATCTTCAAGGTGGTGCGCACAGCCACCGCAAAATCGGTGGATTCAAGAGCCGGTAGGTTCTTCTTCGACCCCAACGCCTTAGTCTGCTGCCGCAACTGCTCACTAACATAGGCGGCGGTGCGGGGCACAGTCTTCGACAAGCGCCGTAGCGTCGGCAACAGAAGCGCGATGTAGACATCCGGTGGGGGCCTATGGTTTTTATTCAGCATCTTTGCCATGGTCCCTGCCAATTATTAATACTTATGTGACGGTATATACATCGTAGCATCAGGGCGTATCATCATCGCTTTATCGTTTCTAATATGACAAAACCGCAAGAATCAGCGCATTAGATGTTCAATAGCGCAATATATATCCTGAATTTGAGGCAAAACAATATATTCCCGTCACACCAGCCGGCGTGACGGGAATATAAGAAGCAGAGTTATCAGCCCGCGCTACATGGGGCGAGCGCGCCTCCACGAACCGGGACCGGGACGCAACGAAACACCCAGGCGCTGACCGCGGTTCAGGATGCGCGAAGCGGCACCCACCAGCAAGTTCTGCTCCTGCTTTGCGGCGCTCGCCTGCATCATTGCCACCACAGCAGTGAGGGCGGCAATCTCCTCCGGAGTGGGGGAGCCCTTAATCACCTTCAGCAGCGGCTCCTGCTCAGCGTCAGTATCCACCGAAGACTGAGCGGAATCCTTCGCGGCGCTGGAGGCGGTATCCGCGTGCGCAGAAGAACGTGCGGAGCTACGCTCAAGCTGCTCGGCGCTCTCAGTAGCCTCCGAACTATCCTTCTTTTTACCGAATGAGAAATAACTCAGCGGGTTGTAGCCTGCCAAAGGCACGCCTCCTTAAAACCTAAAACCCTGCGAAAACCTAAAATCCTGGGAAAACCTAAAATCCTGGGAATGCCCGCGCCACAGGCGGCGCGGGCACAACGCACAACGGAAGCCTACAGTGGGATGTTGCCGTGCTTCTTTGCCGGGGTAGACGCACGCTTATCGTGCAGGGCACGCAGTGAAGAAATAATGCGCACGCGAGTCTCACTCGGGGCAATAACCTCGTCAATGTAACCCAGCTCAGCAGCCTGGTACGGGTTCAGCAGCTCTTCCTCGTACTTGGCGATCAGCTCAGCGCGGCGAGCCTCAACATCGCCGCCCTCAGCTGCCAGAGCAGCCAGCTCACGACGGTACAGAATATTCACCGCGCCCTGAGCGCCCATCACACCAATCTGAGCGGTGGGCCACGCCAGGTTAATGTCGGCACCCAGCTTCTTCGAGCCCATCACAATGTACGCACCGCCGTACGCCTTACGGGTAATGACGGTAACCAGCGGAACGGTCGCCTCCGCGTAAGCGTAGAGCAGCTTAGCGCCGCGGCGGATAATGCCGTTGAACTCCTGATCGGTGCCGGGCAGGAAGCCGGGAACATCCACAAAAGTCAGAATCGGAATGTTGAATGCATCGCAATGACGCACAAAACGGGCAGCCTTCTCGGAGGCAGAAATGTCCAGGCAACCGGCGAACTGCATCGGTTGGTTTGCCACAATACCGACCGTGCGGCCCTCAACGCGGGCGTAACCAATCATCACGTTCGGGGCGTACAGCGCCTGCATCTCCAGGAAGTGGCCGTCATCGACCACGGACTCAATGACCGCGCGCATATCGTAAGGCTGGTTCGCCGAATCCGGGATGAGAGTATCCAAATCCAGATCGTCCACGCTCACCTGCGCCTCCTGGTCATGCTCCAGGGGCAGGGACTCCGCAAGGTTATTCGAGGGCAGGAACTCCAGAAGCTCGCGCACAAAGTCGAAAGCGTCTTCCTCATCCTCAGCCAGGTAGGTGCTGGTACCGGTCACAGAGTTGTGCTGACGCGCACCACCGAGGGTTTCCATGTCCACGTCCTCGCCGGTCACGGTCTTAATGACGTCCGGGCCGGTAATGAACATGTGCGACGTCTTGTCCACCATGATGATGTAGTCAGTCAGCGCGGGGGAGTACGCGGCACCGCCAGCGCAGGGGCCCATAATGACCGAAATCTGCGGAACCACACCGGACGCACGCACGTTCATACGGAAAATATCGGCAAACATCGCCAGGGAAGCCACGCCCTCCTGAATACGGGCGCCACCACCGTCGTTAATGCCGATAACCGGGCAGCCGTTCTTCAGCGCGAACTTCTGCACCTTCACAATCTTCTCGCCGTTCACCTGCGAGAGGGAACCGCCGTAGACGGTGAAATCCTGCGAATACACGGCAACTAGGCGACCATCCACGGTGCCGTAACCGGAGACCAGACCATCGCCCAGAGGCTTCTTCGCCTCCATACCGAATGCGGTGGTGCGGTGGCGGGCAAGGGCATCAAACTCTACGAAAGAACCCTCGTCCAGAAGCATGTCGATGCGCTCGCGGGCGGTGTGCTTGCCGCGCGCGTGCTGCTTTTCAATAGCTGCCTCACCGCTGGGCGCGAAGCTGCGCTCTCGACGTGCATAAAAATCAGCGAGCTTACCGGCGGTGGTGCTCAAGTCAAATTCCTGCTGGAGGTTCTCGGACATTATTCCTCGTTCCTGCTCCACCCGATCGTCGGGAGCCAGTGGTTGCGGTGATAGGGTGCTCAGGTGCCCCGAAGAGCACTCTTGAACAATGTGCATATCTTTCAACTATAGTGCGAACTAGCGCACATATGCCAGGTGAGAAGCCAGAATATCAACACTAGATACACTTTTATGCACTCAGCACAGAAGAAGGTGCATATAGCGAACGAAAAGTGCGAAAGAACGACTCAAGAGAGCACAGAAAACCCCCTCTCGCACCGGCAAACCTTGCCGGCGAAAAAAGGGGGTTCACGTTCAAGCTTTTTCAGCGTGAATGACGCTTAGATGGTGCCCAGAACCGGGTTCCACTCGGTGATGGTGTGAGACAGAACCGCTCCACCAATGTTCATCGGGTCGCCGGCAACCAGCTTCTCGGCCGCCTCAACGGAGTCGACCTTTGCAATCAGCAGAGCGCCGGCGGGGGTCTCGCCATCCAGCAGAGGACCGGAAACAATCAGGTTGCCCGCCTCAATCTGCGAACCAAGGTACTCGCGGTGAGCCGGGCGGTACTTCGCCTGCTCCTCGGGAGCTGCGTAAACATAAGTAATTGCGTAATAAGCCATAACGGTCTTCTTTCGAGCAGGGCGGAGGAACCTCCGCAGCCGGTCGGTGCTTCATGCACCCTCACTGTCTAATGTACCGTCTCGGGCGCCGGACGGGCATCACCGGCGGCAAGAAATTGATATGGTGAGAAGCCAGTGCGACTCGGTAGAAACCGGCAGGTTTTGGCGGTGAGCTGAAAGCGGGTCGACATACGGCAGAGTAGTTTTGGACAGGACAGAAAGGCGCAGCCCATGGAAGAGAATATGCATACCGAGAGCGGTCATTCGGTTTTGGATGCCCCGCGCATCCGCACCATCGCAATGGAAACCGGGTACTCCAGCGTACACCTCTACGATGAAGTCGACTCCACCACCACCCGCGCCCGCGAACTACTCATGGACGGCACGGACCCCGAACGCGAACAGCTCGGCGAGCTCTCCGTCTACGCCAGCCTCTACCAAAGCGCCGGACGCGGCCGCCTCGCCCGAGCCTGGACCGCCCCACCCGGAGCCTGCCTCGCCGCAAGTATCGTGGTGCGCCCGCACGCCTCCGCAGACCCGCTCGCCCGAGAACTACCCGAAGACAGCTACCACTGGCTGACCCTCATCGCCGGGCTCAGCGTGGTCGATATTTGGCGCAGCTACGGGGTAGACGCCGCCCTCAAATGGCCCAACGACGTCATCGCACAGGGCGCTAAGGGCTGCGGAATCCTCGCCCAGCTTGTTCCCGAAAGCGGCTCCACCGAGGGGCGGCGCAGCATTATTGTGGGCATCGGCCAGAACACGAACATGTCCGCCGAACAGCTGCCTGTGCCCACCGCAACCAGCCTGAGTCTGTGCACCGGGCAGGTCATCGACTCCTCCGAGGTGCTCACCCGACTGCTGAGCATCTTCGCCCGCCGCTACCGCGCCTTCGTGCGCGCCGGCGGCGACCCCGAACGCCCCGACCCCCTCAACTCCGACCCCTTCAAGCCCGAGAGCATCAGCCTGCTCGACCAGGCACGCGCCGCCACCGCAACCCTCGGAGCCAGCGTGCGCATGAGCCTGCCCGACGGAAGCACCGTAGAAGGCATCGCCGAAGACCTTGACGCGCAGGGGCGCATCCTCATTCGCCGCGAGGACGGAACCCTAGAGCCCTACGCGGTGGGCGATATTGAGCACCTTCGCCCCGCCAACGGTAGCTACGGAGATTTTCAGCAGGCACACTAGAACCAACCCCTAAAATTTCTGCCCATAAAACTTCAGCCCATAAAATTTCTGCCCAGCACGGCAACTCCATCACCCCACACCACCTCAACCGGCGCCTCCAGCCGGAACATAACAACCAGCACAGCTAAGGAACACCATGCGTTTGCGCGGAAAACTCAACCCCGGTGAGCATGTCATCATTGCGACCCGACAGCACTACGGTGCCCTGCTGCCCGCGCTCGCCTACCTGCTGGTTGCTATAGCCGCCTCAACCTTCGCCTCCACGGCACGGTCCTCACCGATTCTGTGGACTCTCGGCATGATCTGTGCGGTAGGTACCCTGATTAGCGCCGTGCGCACCGCCTGGCGTTGGGCAACCACCTACTACCTGCTGACCACCCACCGGCTCGTAGTGCGCCGCGGCATGATGACCCGCAGCGGAGATGAATCCCTCTACCTGGATTCCATGGGGGAACGCTGGGCAAAACAGCGCGGCCTGGGGGCGTGGCTGGGCTACGGTTCGGTGTATGTGGTCTGCCGCGGGGTGCACCACCGCCTGACCTACGTGCCCGAGCCCAAGCGCTTTGAAAAAGAAATTAAGGCCGCCCGACGCGACTACTACGCCCTGCGCTCCCGCTACATCTAGCCCTCTCCGGGGTGCGGCCGCCCGCTACAGGGGGGCGGGCCGGTTGGCTCAGAGTCTAACCCGGCACCTAAATCTGCCGAAAAAATGCGGATTAGAGTATTCTTAAATGTGAATTACTCCACTAAAATATCTTTGGATGTGGGCGCTTTGACGCCCATAACATCGCAGTGGGGGTATAGTAACAAGGCGCTATACAGTGAAGCAGTGCACAATCGACGCACGGCACACGCTAGCGCACTCGCACGATAGAACAGATGATTCGGCAGATTTGAAAGGAGCGGCAGCGGCAATGAGCACGGCAGACCCCCAGAAACCTGCACACTCTCCGCAGGGCACCGGCGCCACCATGGGCCCCGAAACCCAAATGCTGAACCTCAAAATTCTGCAGAACCTCGCCCAGAACAATATCTACCGAGACGAGGAATCCAAGGCAGGAATCCGAGCCCTCGAAAAGTCGCTCCTGGGACAGGGCCGCCGCTACACCCCCATAGAAGCCGCAGAATGCGCCGGACTTCCCCTCGAAACCGCCCAGCGCATCTGGCACAACATGGGCTTCCCGACCATTGCCGACCACGCGCCCTACTTCACTGAAACAGACGTGCAGATGCTCGCCGACCTGCAGAAGTTGGACGCAGAAGGCGACATCCGCATGGAATATGTGGCATCCCTCGTGCGCGCCGAAGGTCAACTGACCGACCGCACCGTCGCCTGGCAGATTGAGGCGCTCGTGCACAACATCATGGTCACCGAAAACCTCAGCGATAATGATGCCCGCCGCAAGCTCCTCAAAGACTTCCCGCGCTACCTTGAGGTTCTCGAGCGTCTGGCGCTGTACGCATACCGTCGCCAGATGTACGCCGGAATCCTGCGCTTGGGATTGCGCGAAAACAATGTGACCACCTCCGGACTTTCCCGCCTGCCCCTGGTGCGCGGTGTCGGATTCGTTGATCTGGTCTCGTACACCTCCCTGGTGCGTAACCTGGACGCCGCGGCTCTCTCTCAGCTCATCAACCACTTCGAGCAGAGCTGCCTGGACGTTATCGCACCCCTGGGCGGTCGCATTATTAAGACTCTTGGTGACGAAGTTTTCTTCCTCACTGAAACCCCGGACGCTATCGCAGAAATTAGCCTGCAGCTCTCCGAAAAGATCGGTGCCGACCCGCAGTTGCCGGATGCACGCGTCGCCTTCATTTGGGGCGAGGTTCTGGCTAACCGCGGCGACGTGTACGGCTCCAGCGTGAATCTGGCTGCGCGCCTGGTCTCCCTGGCTGAACCGGGTACCGTGCTGACCGATAATGAGACAGCAAACACGCTCCGACAGGTGGGAAATCGCTATACTCTCACCTCTCAAGGAACGCGAAACGTTAGAAGCTTTGGTAACGTAGACCCCGTGGCGGTGACTCGTCGCGTGAACTACACAATGGAGATAGACCTCTCATGACTGAACTGAAACTACGTACCGGTGGTGCAACGCACCGCGGCGCACATCGAGAAAATAACGAAGATTCGATGGTCGTCGCCGGTTCCCTTTGCGTGGTCGCGGACGGCATGGGAGGCCACGAGGCGGGCGAGGTTGCTTCGCGCCTGTGCGTGCGTCAGCTCGCCTACTCGCCGTTCTTCACGATGCCCGGTGGCCGTAGCGAAGAGGAACAGCAGACCTACCTTGAGCGCCTCGCAGCTATTGACGAGGAAGACCCCGCCAAGCGCCGCCGCCGCGCAAACACCCTGCTTAACAACGAAATCGTGGGCACCCTGAACCGCCTGCACGATATCCTCGGCGAAACCAACGAAGAAATTAAGCAGGCGCTCTCCCGCTCCGGCGGTACGACCGTCACCGGCGCCTGGCTGACCAGCATCGGTGACCGTAACCTGTGGGTTATTTTCAACGTGGGTGACTCCCGAACCTATCGCCTGCTACGTGAGGACGAGGGTATTCACCACTCCGCCATGGAGAAGCTGCCCGGCGCTGAGGGCTCCGCCTCGCTGGAGCAGGTCACTAGCGACCACTCTGAGGTGCAGTACCTGGTCGACGAGGGTCAGATTACCGCCCTGGAGGCGCTGACCCACCCGCGCCGCAACGTGATTACCCGCGCGCTGGGTACCGGCAACTACTGGGAACCGGACTTCTGGGTTCTGCCCGCCCGCGCCGGTGACCGCCTGATGCTCTGCTCCGACGGTCTTTCCGGTGAGCTTTCGCACGAGTACATGGCGCGCGTGCTTACTTCGATCCGCCACCCGCAGGACGCCGCTGACGTGCTCCAGCACGAGGCGCTACGATCGGGCGGCCGCGACAACATTACCGTGATTGTTGCCGACGCTGTCGAAGCCTAAACTTCATACCGTGTGATTCACCCCCGTTTTCTCGGGTGCTCGATTGAGCGCCTATAGGAGGCGGGGGTGAACTGTATCCGAAGGCAGCGTTACTGACCGTAGAGATTGAGCGTAGAGGCAGTGAATATGCGCCTGCGGAACCCGGCAATATGACGAGCGATAGGGGAGAGGATGACGAGTAATAGGGGAGAGGACCGGCAAAAACGCTAGACTGGACGGGTGACTGAGAACAACACCACCCAGCAGACTGCCCCCGCCGAGACTCGAGCAGAGAGCACCGCAGAAAACACCGCGGAAATTACCGAGGCCCTGCGTGCCGAGTACGCGGAACTGACCGATAAGATTCGTGCCGCCCGCCGCGCCTACTACAACGAGGACGCGCCCTTCCTCTCCGACGCCGAGTACGATGCGCTCTACCGCCGCCTCGAAATCATAGAGGCGGAGCACCCGCTCATCATTGCGAATGACTCGCCCACTCAGGAAGTCGGCGGTGAAGCCATCGAAGCTTTCGCGCCCGTCACCCACCTGCAGCGCATGTACTCCCTCGAGGACGTCTTCTCCTTCGAGGAGCTGCGCGCCTGGCTGACCAAAACCGATGAGAGTGTCCGCAACCTCACCGGTAGCGCACCGCAGTGGCTGACCGAGCTGAAGATTGACGGCCTCGCGGTGAACCTGCTCTACCGCAACGGCACCCTCGTGCGCGCGGCAACCCGCGGCGACGGCACCACCGGCGAAGACGTCACCCACAACGTGCGCACCATTGCGAGCATCCCGCAGCAGCTGACCGGCGAGAACCACCCCGAAGAGATTGAAATCCGCGGCGAAGTGTTCATCTCCTCCGCCGATTTTGAGAAGCTCAACGAGTCCATGATTGCCGCCGGCAAGAACCCCTTCGCGAACCCGCGTAACGCCGCGGCAGGCTCGCTACGCCAGAAGGACGCGGCGGTGACCGCATCGCGCCCGCTGAGCATGTACGTGCACGGCATCGGGTCGCGCACCGGCCTGGATATTGCCACCCAGTACGAGACCTACGACCTGCTCGCCTCCTGGGGCCTGCCCGTGAGCCCCTACAGCGAAATCGCCGATAACACCGAGGCGGTGTTCGACTTCATTAACAAGTACGGCGAGCAGCGCCACTCCCTAGTGCACGAAATCGACGGCATCGTCATTAAGGTCAACGACTTCACGACCCAGGCTCAGCTGGGCTACACCTCCCGCGTGCCGCGCTGGGCGGTTGCGTATAAGTACCCGCCCGAGGAGGTGCACACCAAGCTGCTGGACATCCGCGTGGACGTGGGACGCACCGGCCGCGTGACCCCCTACGGCGTCATGGAGCCCGTGTTCGTCTCCGGCTCGACCGTGGAACGCGCCACCCTGCACAATCAGGACGTGGTCAAGGCTAAGGGCGTGCTCATCGGTGACACCGTGGTGCTGCGCAAGGCAGGCGACGTGATCCCCGAGATTGTCGCCCCCGTGGTCGCCCTGCGTGACGGCACCGAACGCGAGTTCGTCATGCCCAGCGAATGCCCCTCCTGCGGCTCGCCCCTTGCCCCCGGCAAGGAAGGCGACGTGGACCTGCGTTGCACGAACCCGCGCTCCTGCCCTGCACAGCTGACCGAGCGCGTGTACTACGCGGCAAGCCGCGGCGCCTTCGACATTGAGGCGCTCGGCTACGAAGCAGCAAAGGCACTCACCAGCCCCGCAACCCCGGACACCCCTCCGCTCACGACAGAGGCACACCTGTTCAGCCTCAACATCGAGGACCTGCGCGAGGTCACCATCGAGCGTGAGAAGAAGGTCAAGGGCGTGGGCACCGGAAAGATGGAGCGTGTGCCCTACTTCTACACCAAACCGACCAAGGCACGCCCCGAGCCGAAGCCCACGAAGAATACGCTGAACCTCTTCGCCGAGCTGGAGAAGGCAAAACAGCAGCCGCTGTGGCGCGTGCTGGTTGCCCTCTCGATTCGCCACGTGGGCCCGACCGCTGCCCGCGCGCTCGCCGCGGAGTTCGGTTCGATGCAGGCGATCCGCGAGGCTGACCGTGAACGCCTTGCCGCTGTGGACGGTGTGGGCACCACGATTGCCGACTCGATTATTGAGTGGTTCGCTGAGGACTGGCACGCCGAGGTTGTGGACTCCTGGGCTGCCGCCGGCGTGCGTATGGAAGATACTCGCGACGAGTCCGTGGAGCGCACCCTGGAGGGTCTGACCGTGGTCGTGACCGGTACGCTGAACGGCTACACCCGTGACGGTGCGAAGGAAGCCATTATTTCTCGCGGCGGTAAGGCATCCGGTTCGGTGTCTAAGAAAACCCACTTTGTGGTCGCAGGCGCGAACGCCGGCTCGAAGCTGGATAAGGCTCAGCAGCTGGGACTGAAGGTACTGGATGAGGAGGGCTTCACCGCCCTGCTCGAGGGCGGTCCGGAGGCGGTCGAGGCTACCGCCGAGTAGGCCCGGTAGCGGGGTCATCTGAACCTGACCCCTGCAATATATAGAGTGCAATATATAGAGCATTCAGGCTCTGGAGTGCGTGCTCCAGAGCCTGAATGCCAATTTTTGGCATTTATAATTACCACAGCTTTTAAGGTGGAAGCGCCTTAAAACACTCCCAAAGCGAAGAAATATTTAAAAAATATTTACACGCCGTTCAAAACCCTTAAAGGTGGCGCTCATCAACCCCGAATCAGAAAGCTCAGCGGGGGAGTGCATCCGAGTTAAACCCCTAGAAAACCCCGAAATTTCGGGGGAAAACCCCTAAGGTACGCGGGGCTCGAGGTCTTAATTAATGTTTCCTGCACTTTTTACCTGAAAGAACCCTGGGAGAACTCGGGACGTTCGCTGTGAACTTGAAATCAGGTTGGAATCATAAAAAACCTCGGCTATCTTTGAGACCAGATAGATTCTCGCAAGGGAATCGCCTGTGTGGTTTCAAGCTTGGAATGCTTGAAACGATGCCCGGTTCTACCGCACGTCCCCATCGAGGAAGTGCCACCCGGATTCCGCACACAAGTGCAGAATCGCTCACGGTGACATGAAATCGGTGGAGAGCCGCTCACATGGTAGAGCCAGAACATGAGTAACCTACTTCGTTATCAAAGGGTGAGCGGCGGCGCGTTAGAGTTCCGGGGACGGAACGAGCGGGGACGGCCCCAAGGAGCATTATGAAGAACACTTCCATTCGTCGTACCGCAGCAGCTCTCGCCATCGGTGGCGCTGTAGCAGCTACCCTGTCGATGCCTGCTGCAAACGCAGTAGACGGTGCTACCTGGGATGCACTGGCACAGTGCGAGTCCGGTGGCAACTGGTCCATCAACACCGGTAACGGCTTCTACGGCGGTCTGCAGTTCACCCAGCAGTCCTGGAACGGCGTCGGCATGTCCGGCTCCCCCGCGACCGCTTCCCGTGCACAGCAGATCGAGGCTGGCGAGCGTCTGCTCGCTATCCAGGGCTGGGGCGCATGGCCCGCATGCTCCGCTAAGCTTGGCCTCTACGGCAAGACCGGCGCAGCTCCCACCTACACCGAGCCCACCACCACCGTGGCTGCACAGTCGCAGACCCAGCAGACCTACACCGCTCCCGCGGCACAGGTTGCACCCGCAGCTCCTGCAGCTCAGGCTGCACCCGCAGCAGTTGAGGCACCCGCTGCACCGGCAGCTCAGGCAGCTCCCGCAGCAGTTGAGGCACCCGCCGCAGCACCCGCTGCACCGGCAGTTGAGGCTCCCGCAGCAGCACCCGTTGCAGCTCCCAAGGCTGCAGCAGGCACCTACACCGTGGTTCCCGGTGACTCCCTCTCGCTGATCGCTGCAAAGCTCGGCGTTGCAGGCGGCTACCAGGCAATCGCAGCTGCGAACACCGACATCATCTACAACGTTGACCTGATCTTCCCCGGCCAGGTTCTGACCATCCCCGCCTAAGGATTAACCCTCAAGCGTAACGTGGACACGTTGTGGCCCAACGCCCCGCACCTCACACGAGGAGCGGGGCGTTGAGCATTTAACCCTAAAACAGGGGAGAAGGACACCGCCTGAACACACAAACCAGCAGGTAAACCCTCCAACCCCCAATGAGACGGAACACGCAACCTCCACTACACTAGAGAAGAGACAAGAAAACAAACTACGGGAGAACCATGTCTGCCATCACCTTTGAACAGGTAAAGCACCTGGCATCGCTGGCACTCATTGAGATGACCGATGAAGAACTCACCGCGATGGCGTCTGAGCTGGACGTCATCGTCGCATCCGTTGAGACCATGTCGCAGAAAGCAACTGCCGACATCCCCGCGACCAGCCACCCCATCCCCCTCGAGAACGTCTTCCGCGAAGACGTACCCGTCACCACCCTCACCCAGGAAGAGGCGCTCTCCGGCGCCCCCGACGCACAGGACGGCAAGTTCCGCGTGCCGGCAATCCTCGACGAAGACTAAGAGGAGAACAACCAAGTGAACGAACTGATCCAGCTCACCGCCGCAGAAGCAGCAGAAAAGCTCGCATCCGGCGAAATCACCTCCGTCGAGCTCACCCAGGCACACCTGGACCGCATCGCAGCCACCGACGGCGCACCCCTAAGCGATAACCGAGCAGACGGCAAGAGCGGCCTCAACGCCTTCCTGCACATCAACGCCGAAGAAGCACTCGCCACCGCAGCAGCAGTGGACGCAGACCGCGCAGCAGGCAAGGAACTGCCCCTGCTCGCAGGCGTACCCATCGCCGTCAAGGACCTCATCGTCACTAAGGGCCAGCCCACCACCGCAGCATCGCGCATGCTCGAAGGCTGGATGAGCCCCTACGACGGCACCGTCACCCGCAAGGTCCGCGAAGCACGCATGCCCATCCTCGGCAAGACCAACCTCGACGAATTCGCAATGGGCTCCTCCAACGAGCACTCCGCATTCGGCGTAGTCCGCAACCCCTGGGCACTCGACCGCGCACCCGGCGGCTCCGGCGGCGGCTCCGCAGCAGCCGTCACCGCCTTCCAGGCACCCCTGGCGCTCGGCACCGACACCGGCGGCTCCATCCGCCAGCCCGCAGCACTGACCGGTAGCGTCGGCGTCAAGCCCACCTACGGCTCCGTCTCCCGTTACGGCGTCATCGCCATGGCATCCTCTCTCGACCAGGTCGGTCCCGTCGCCCGCACCGTCCTGGACACCGCACTGCTCCACGAAGCGATCGCAGGCCACGACCCGCTCGACGCAACCTCCCTGCCCGATGAGCCCGGCAACTTCGTTGAAGGAGCCAAGGCAGGCGCAGAAGCCGCACGCAAGCGCGACCTGTCCGGCCTGCGCATCGGCGTCATCAAGGAACTCGGCGGCGGCGACGGCGAAGGCTTCGAAGCAGGCGTCCTCGCACGCTTCCGCGAATCCGTCGAAGAGCTGCGTGCCGCAGGCGCAGAGATTATCGAGGTCTCCCTGCCCTCCGTCACCGAAGCCATCAGCGCCTACTACATGATCATGTCCTCCGAGGTGTCCTCCAACCTGGCACGCTACGACGGCGTCCGCTACGGCCTGCGCGTCGTACCCGAAGACGGCCCCGTCACCATCGAACGCGTCATGTCCGCAACCCGCTCCGCAGGTTTCGGCCACGAGGTCAAGCGCCGCATCATCCTCGGCACCTACGCACTGTCCGCAGGTAACTTCGACGCCTACTACGGCGCCGCACTGCGCGTACGCACCCTCATCCAGCGAGACTACGCAGCAGCATTCGAAAAGTGCGACGTGCTCATCTCCCCGACCGCGCCCTCCACCGCGTTCAAACTCGGCGAGAAGACCGAAGGCGACCCCATGGCAATGTACCTGGGCGACGTCGCAACCGTGCCCGTCAACCTGGCAGGCGTCCCGGCGCTCTCCCTGCCCGGCGGCCTCTCCGAAGAGAACAACCTGCCCGTCGGCATCCAGTTCACCGCACCCGCCCGCGAGGATGCACGCCTCTACCGCGTCGGTGCAGCCCTGGAAGAACTGCTGACCGCAAAGTGGGGCGCACCGCTCTACAAGAGCCTGCCCGACACCGAAACCCTGATCCGCGACTTTGACTTTGGGGGAACCAAGTAATGAGTGAAGAAGTCCTCAGCTTCGAAGAAGCCATCGAAAAGTACGACCCGGTCCTCGGCTTCGAGGTGCACGTCGAACTGAACACCAAAACCAAGATGTTCGACTCCGCACCCAACGAGTTCGGCGACGAACCCAACACCAACGTCACCCCCGTATCGCTCGGCCTGCCCGGCGCGCTGCCCATGGTGAACAAGACCGCTGTTGAGTCCGCCATCAAGCTCGGCCTGGCACTGGGCTGCGAGATTGCAGACAAGTCCTACTTTGCCCGCAAGAACTACTTCTACCCGGACTCCCCGAAGAACTTCCAGACTTCCCAGGCTGGCGGCCCCATCGCGGAAAACGGCTCCCTGGACGTTGAGCTCGAAGACGGCACCATCTTCACCGTCGAAATTGAGCGCGCCCACATGGAAGAAGACGCAGGCAAGCTCACCCACGTCGGCGGTGCAGACGGCCGAATCCAGGGTGCAACCTCCTCCCTGGTCGACTACAACCGCGCAGGCGTGCCCCTGATTGAGATCGTCACCCGACCCATCGTCGGCGCCGGCGAGCGTGCACCCGAACTGGCACGCGCCTACGTTGCCGCAATCCGCGACATCGTCCGCTCCCTCGGCATCTCCGACGCCCGCATGGAACGCGGTAACGTCCGCTGCGACGCCAACGTCTCCCTCATGCCCAAGGGCGCCGAAAAGTTTGGCACCCGCTCCGAAACCAAGAACGTGAACTCCCTGCGTTCGGTTGAGCGCGCCGTCCGCTACGAGATTCGCCGCCACGCAGCGATCCTCGAACGCGGCGAAAAGATCACCCAGGAGACCCGCCATTGGCACGAAGACACCCGCGAAACCTCCTCGGGTCGCCCCAAGTCCGACGCTGACGACTACCGCTACTTCCCCGAACCGGACCTCGTACCGGTCGTCACCAACAGCGAGTGGATTGAGCGTCTGCGTGCCGAACTGCCCGAACCCCCGGCAGAACGCCGCCGCCGCCTCAAGGGCGAATGGGGCTACTCCGACGAAGAGTTCCGCGACGTAGTCAACGCAGGCGCACTCGACGTCATCGAAGAGACCGTCGCCGCAGGCGCAACCGCAGCAGCAGCCCGCAAGTGGTGGATGGGTGAAATCGCCCGCCGCGCAAAGCAGGCTGAGGTTGAGCTCACCGCCCTCGGCGTGGAGCCCGCAACCGTGGTCGCCCTCGAAGCGCTCATCTCCGAAGGCAAGATCAACGACAAGATCGCCCGCCAGGTGCTCGAGTTCGTCCTCGCCGGTGAAGGCACCCCCGCCGAAATCGTTGAGGCACGCGGCCTCGCCGTGGTCTCTGACGACGGCGCGCTCACCGCAGCCGTCCAGGAAGCACTGGCAGCAATGCCCGACGTTGCCGACAAGATCCGTGCCGGTAAGGTTCAGGCTGCTGGCGCTATCGTCGGTCAGGTCATGAAGGCTACCCGCGGTCAGGCTGACGCCGCCCGCGTGCGTGAGCTGATCCTGGCTGAGTGCGGCGTGGAAGGCTAAGCTTTTCCGCTGACCCGGCTCTAACGTAAAAGAGGCGCTGTCTCCCGAGGTGGGAGGCGGCGCCTCTTTCGTGCTCTCTCAGATTCCGCTTGGAAAGGCGGTTATCGTCCTCGTTCCTACAGGGGCACCCGCCCTCGCTTCGCTTCGGGCACCCTGATGTCACGTTCGGACGATACCGCCTTTCCGCGCTGGGATACTGTGCGGGTGCGGCCGCGTTTTCCGGATGCGCCCTCAGGGTGTCAGCCCGGACGCTCTCCGATGCGGAGCGAGGAGGGGCGGAGCGTCCGGGTGACGGGTGCCCCTGCGTAGGCGCGGAGGAAATATGCGGCGCCCCGCCCCTCCCAGCCTGAGAGGAACGAGGACGAACGCCGTCCCTCCAGTAACGCAATGTACTTAAACGAGAAACGCTCCGTCCGTATCCCTCAAGATACAGACGGAGCGTTCTATTTAATGTGCGGTTGGCGTGTATACAGCCTACTCAGTAACGCCGAGGTTGCTCAGCAGGAACGCGTAATCCCACGCAATCTCACGCCAACGCGTATACCGGCCGGAACCGCCACCGTGACCACCCGACATGTCAATCTTCAGCAGAGGCACCGGCGACGACGGGTCAATCTGCTCACGCAGCGCCGCAACCCACTTCGCAGGCTCCACGTAGAGCACGCGGGTGTCGTGCAGGCTCGTCACCGCAGCAATCGCCGGGTAGCGGACCGGGCGGATGTTCTCGTACGGGGTGTACGACTTCATGTAGGCATACACTTCCGGGTCCTCAATCGGGTTGCCCCACTCTTCCCACTCCATCGCCGACAGCGGCAGCTCCGGGTCGAGGATGGTGGTCAGCGCATCCACGAACGGTACGGCAGCCAGGCAGGCGGCATACTTCTCGGGGGCGAGGTTCAGCACAGCACCCATGAGCAGGCCGCCGGCGCTACCACCGTAGCAGCCGATATGCGCCTCATCAGCCCACGGCTTAGCCGCAATGTAGCTGGTGACGTCCACGAAGTCGGTGAAGGTGTTCTTCTTCGCGAGCTTCTTGCCGTTCTGGTACCAGGAGCGGCCCATCTCGCCGCCGCCGCGAATATGCGCGATGACGTAGATGACGCCGCGGTCCAGGATCGACAGCATCGGGATGGAGAACATCGGGTCCATGGATGACTCGTAGGAGCCGTAACCGTACTGGATGACCGGGTGCGGCTTGCTCATGTCCAGGTCGGCGCGGTGAATCACCGAGATCGGGATGAGCGTGCCGTCCGCCGCTGGCGCCCAGTCGCGGTAGGCGCGGTAGTCCTCGCGGTTGTAGCCGCCGAGTACCGGGGTTTCACGGCGCAGCAGCAGGGTCTGCGACATGGGGAAGTAGTCGTAGACGCGGCGCGGCGTCAGGAACGAGGTGTAGGCGATGCGCAGCACGGGGGAGTAGTTTTCCGCACGCAGCACGGAGGCGGTGTACAGTTCCTCGTCGAAACCGGCAGGTTCCATGAAGGTCACGCCGGCGGGTCGGCGGCGGCGCCACTGGATGGGCAACTGCTCACGCGGTGCGAGGAAGATGCGGGTGGTGGTGTCCGCGCGGGCGGTGACGACCAGGTGCGTTGCGGTGAAGGTGAAGCCCTCCAGGCGCACGTGTTCGCTGTGGCGGATGACCGGCACCCAACGCTGCGCGTACTCTTCGAGGCTTTCACCTTCGCGCGGCATGTCTGCGAGGACCAGCTCGGAGTTCAGTGCATTGTAGTCGTGCTGAATCAGCAGGTGCTGTTCGCCGGCAATGTTGAGCGGCTCGGCGTAGTATTCGATGCCCGCGCTCTTGGGGATGAGCAGGGTCGGCTCACCCTTGGGTTCGCGGGTGGGGATGAGGCGCACTTCCGTGTATTCGGAGTTGGAGCTGGTAATGACCACGGAGGAACGGTCGGAGCTCATGGCGGCGCCGAGCCACATGGTGTTGTCCGGTTCCTCGTAGATCAGGTGGTCTTCGGTGTCCTGTCCGACGTCGTGCACGTAGACACGCCAGGGGCGCCACGACTCGTCGGGGACGAGGTAGATGAGCTGTTCGGCGTGGTTGATGAAGAAGGATCCCGCCGCAATGTTGGGGATGGTGTCTTCGAGGAAGGCGCCGGTTTCCATGTTGAGGAAGCGCTGCTCGTAGCGTTCGTCGCCCTTTTCGTCCACGGAGATGCTCAGCAGTTTGCCGTTACGTGCGGGCTGGAAGCTGCCGAGGGAGAAGAACTCCATGTCCTTGGCGTATTCGTTGCAGTCGAGGATGATGACTTCACCCTCGAGTACTTCGCCGGGGGTGACGGTCGGCGGGGTGTAGCGCACCACCTCGTCGCCTTCGTGCAGGGCGGGGTAGCGGTAGAAGACGGGGTACTGGCCGCCGGGTACCATGCGGCTGTAGTACCACCAGTCACCGATACGGTTCGGGACGGTCAGATCTGACAGCAGGGTGCGGTCCTTGATTTCGTTGAAGATGGATTCGCGGAGGGGCTGCTGGTCTGCGGTGACAGCTTCGGTGTATTCGGCTTCTGCCTTGAGGTAGTTGAGGACCTCTTCGCTTTCCTTGTCGCGGAGCCATTCGTAGGGGTCGATGAAGACGTCGCCGTGGTGTTCGCGGCGGTGCTCGACCTTCTTCGGTACGGGCGGGGTGAGGTTCTGTTCAGCCATGCTGCCACCTCTTTCATTGGGTTATGGGTTTGTGAATGGTGTGTGCCGTCTGCGCCCGCCTCTTCTACCGCCGAGGGGACGGGGTGCGGGGGACTGTGGGCACGCCTAGTTCTAGTGTATCGAAGAGTGAGGGAGGCTACTATATTGCCGCCTGCGCAGGGGTACCCGGTTCAGCCTGTGGAAGCCTCACCGGAGCCTCGCCGGGACGTGTGCGTTCAGCGGCTAGTTGGCGCGCCCCTTAAGGGACATGAGGGTGCGGCGACCCGCCTTATTCGCCTTCGTGAAGGCGCGGTTGCTCTGCCGGTATTCGCGCTCCTGAGACCGCAGACGTAGGCGCGCGGATTCGGCAATCATCCTGCGGTAGCGTTCGAAGCGCTCGGGGTCGAGGGCACCGTCAGCGAGAGCCTGTTGCACCGCGCATCCGGGTTCGGAGCTGTGGGAGCAGTCGCTGTACCGGCAGGAGGAGGCGTAGCTGGAGACGTCGTCGAAGGTTTCGTCAATGGCGGCGCTGTCGCTCGTGGCGGCGAGGGCTCGCACGCCCGGGGTGTCGATCAGTACCGTGCCGAGTGAGGGCTCTGCATCGGAGCCTTCTGCGCCGGATTCTCCAGCACCGAAGTATCCAGCACCGGGCAGAACAATCATCTGGCGGCTGGTGGTGGTGTGGCGCCCCTTGCCGTCGGCTCCGCGAACCGCGGAAGTAGCCTGAACCTGGTATTCTGCGGCATCTTCGCGGGGGTCAATTCCGGGGTTGAGCAGGGCGTTGACGAGGGTAGATTTTCCGGCACCGCTGCGGCCCAGGAACGCGGCGGTACGCCCGGCGACAAGCTCCGCAACCGGGGCGGGGTCGTAGCCGTTGTCCGTGCAGACGGTGAGCACCGCATCCACGCCGCTACCCAGGGATTCCTGATACCCGGCGAGTTGTTCCGCCGTCACCAAATCACCCTTGGTGAGAATCAGCGCGACCTGCACCCCGGAAGCGTGCGCCAGAGTGGTGTAGCGTTCGATTCGCCCGATGGACGGCTCGGGGAAGCACGGCTCAACGATGCAGAGCATATCCACGTTGGCGGCGACAGGCTGATCCGAGGATTCGCGGGTGGCGCTGGGGCGGGTGAGGTAGCTTCGGCGGGGCAGAATCGCGAGGGGCTTATGCTCCGCGGGCTGGCTATCGCTACCGGTCCCGGGGATGGGCTGAGCCAGCACCCAGTCGCCCACGACGGGGTACTCTTCTTCGCCGTAGTCATTTTCGACCGGACGCAAGGGAGCGGAGAGCTTCACGAGCTCGCCCCGCTCACAAGTCAGCAGTTCGCAGCGGGTGCGGTGCACGGCGCTGACGCGGGCGAGAGTGAAATCCTCGAGGGTACCGTCGAGGGTGAACGCGGCGCGGATTGCCGCACCCTGCCAGGATGGGTCGAAGCCGAGGGTCTCTAGCGTGTACGCGGCGGGAGTGATGGTCACAGGAGGTTCTTTCTTGGTTGTGGCGCCCGGTTGAATATGACACCTGGATAATGCGCCGGGTAGTGGGCACTTAAAAGGTTCGTTCTTTTTGGGTTTCATACCCTATAGCAGCGAGGCGCGGGCACCGGCACGGATGCGGCGGGCCGCAAGATACGTCAGCCCCAACCCGATAGCGGCGTAGAGCACCCCCAGGGCTGTGTCTGCAGCCAAGAGCGCGAAGAGATCCGGCGCGGTGCTGCCCGCAATACCGCCAGAGGTATCTAACGCCTGCACCAGCCGGGACCCCGGAACCCACGAACACAGCCACGCAAGCCACGCGGGGTAGGTGCTCACCGGCACAATCACGCCCGCGCTGACCGGCAGAATAATCGCCAGAAAATTGGACCCCGTATACGGATCCGACAGGTATAGTCCCAGGCCGGCGGCAAAAATGCCCAGGCAGACCCCGCCCAGAACCGCAACCGGCATCAACGCAAGAGCGCCCAGCAGAAGCCCCGAAACCGCTCCGGTAGAGGGCACAGTGAGGGATAGCAACCACACGATGCCCACATTGCTCAGACCCGTCACGGACGCCAACAGGGCCGGCACCGCCGCCGCGCCCAGCCAATAGCCCGCATCCACGGGGCGTGCCGTGCATACGTACTCGAAGACACCAATCCAACGGTCAGTGGCGACGCGCGCGACAATACCGGCGGCCACCGAGCTGAGGGTGGCAATCAGGGCGGTTGCGCAGCCGATGCGTACCGTATCGTTTGCGGCGAGGTCGGCGCCCAGAAGCACCGTGAAAAGCACGTTGAGGCCCGGCACGAGCACCAGGGTAGTGATAGCCGTTCCGAGGGTCGCAAAGGTAATGGACGACGACCAGCCAATAGAGGCGGTAGACAGAGCCCGACGCACCGTGCCAGACAGTGATACAGCGCCAGGCAGGGCAACAGAAGAGAGAGCACGCACGCTACATCGCCCCCAGGGTGCCGTGATGACGGGCGGAGGCGAGAGCCTTGCGAGCGAAAAGGAAGGCACACAACGCCCAGATGAAGCTCACGAATAGGGTCTGCGCCACGGGCAGGAACGCATCCGCCGGGGTAGTGATAGCGGTACGCCCAAGTAGCAGGTGCACCGGCGCTTGCAGGGGGATGAGCACACCCGCAGCGTTCAGCCAGTCGGGCGCCTCAACGGTCGTGAAGAGAACCCCGGAGAGAATAAACACCGGCACAAGCAGAAGCTCCTCGTAGGCGATAGCGTTCGGCGTCGCCACGAAGAACACCGCAATCATGAACGTGACCGACAGGCACGCAAGCCACAGCAGAGGAACGCCCAGAACGTAGCGGGGCCAGAGGGCGGAAAAGTCAGTGACCTGCGGATTGAGTGTCACAAGAGCCCAGATGAGCCACGACAGGGGTAGGGCCGCCAGACCCACAATGGAGGCGCTCGAAACTATAGCCGCCAGCACCCGCACCGGAGAAATCGACCCCGAACACAGGTACACGAGAGTCCCGCGGAAACGCTCAAAATTAATGATGCCCGCAGACACAATACAGACCGACCACATGCCCACAATACCGGCGCGAGTCCACGCCAGGGTCGGGTCAACGGAGTGGCCCTCGGAGCTCTGCGCCGCCGCGTGCACTGCAAGAGCCTGAATAATAACCGACCCGAGCACCGTACTGATGAGCAGCTGAATGAAGTAGGGGACCGTCAGAAACTGCCGCAGGCTAAAGCCCATAAGTCGCAACTGGCGGGCGCACTCCTGGCTCAAATCGTACCCTTGGGTCTGCTGCCGGGGGTCTTTCACACCTTCACTACCGTGCGCGCTGTGTGCGTTCATCGCTTGAGCCCCTCCGCCATTGCCAGGTATGCCTCTTCCAGAGTCGCCGGTCGCGTGTACGGCTCGGTCCGCGCCCCGATGCGTGCGGCGGCAAGCCCCTCCGCCAGGATGCGGTGCGCCGCGCCCGCCTCGAAGGTGGCGCGCTCGCCGTGCCAGTAGAGAGTGAGTTCCCAGCCGGAACCGCGCGGGGCAAAAAGTACCGCCGCCTGATTGCTGAGGAATCCGCGCAGCGTATCAAGACCCTCGGTCGCGTTGGCGCCAACCTGAACCACGGTCGTGGCGGCAATACCGGCGTGTGCGGCAACATCCTCGAGGCTACCGCTCACAGCAACGGAGCCGGCACCCAAAACGGTGATGGTGTGCGCCAGATCCTCAATTTCGCCCAGCAGGTGGCTCGTCAGCAGAATGGCGGCACCGTCTTCTGCGAGGGAACGGATCAGGGCACGCACGGTCATAGCGATATCGGGGTCGAGCCCGTTCGTTGGCTCATCCAGCAGGAGCAGAGCGGGGGAGCCGAGCGTAGCGCGGGCAATGTGTAGGCGCTGCTTCATGCCGCGGGAGAACTCCTGAACGGGCCGCGTGGCGGCGTCGGTGAGTTCCACGCGGGCTAGAGCATGCTCCACCTCGTACCGTCGAGCCCGCCCGCAGACCCCCGCAATATCTGCGAAGAACAGTAGATTATCGCGTGCGCTGGCGCGCGGGTAGAAGCCGTTATCCCCGCCCAAAGCGAGACCCACGTGACGGCGCGCCCGCTGCGGGTGGGCGATAGCGTCAATACCGTTCACGGTGAGGCTACCGCCGGTGGGGGAGAGTAGAGTCGAGCACATCTGCACGGTCGTCGTTTTACCCGCACCATTGGGACCGAGAAGGGCGTGGATCTCGCCGGAGCTGATGCGAAGGGACACGCGGTCGACGGCGGTGAAGGCGCGTTCGCCCGTGCCAAAGATGCGGCTAAGCTGCGCCGCATCGAGAACGAGAGACATGATGGACAACCTTTGAGGTCGGTTTTCCGGCTTCTGCGCCGGAAGGGTAGGCGAGGGGTAGGCGACGTGTGTGAAGCCCCGCACGAGTGTATGCGTAGTCCCAGTGTACCGAAAAGCACGATTAAAAGTGATGAGGGTTACTATACGGGCGGTTTTGGGTGGGTACCTTCGCACCCCGACTGCCCCGGCTTCGTTACTAACGTTTTGTTACAGACGTTAAAAAACGTCATCTTTGCAATGAAATGTCTTAAAGTGCCGCGCACCCACAAAATCCTTGACCCCGCCCCGCGCCCTATGACACCCTGAATACAGGTCAAGAGCGCCAGCGATAAGCCCCAGCTAGCTGGCCGGCAACCCTCCTCCGCGGTGGGGTGCCCTGGGTGAAGACCAGGCGACACGCAAAAGCGTGACGCAAGCGCGGGACCGATGTGACCGAATCCGGTACATCAATCGTGACAGGATTATTCGACGACGATTCCTGTACCGCTCGGCATGCGGCCCCCTAAGAATCCCCATTAGGAGCCACGCATGAGCAACAACACTACCGTCCCGACTCCCGCCAACCCCGCCGGTTGGAAGTTCGAAACCCGCCAGATTCACGCGGGACAGGCACCGGATGCCGCAACGGGAGCTCGGGCACTACCCATCTACCAGACCACTTCCTTCGTCTTTGACAGCGCCGAGCAGGCAGCGAACCGCTTCGCCCTCGCCGAGCTGGGCCCCATCTACACCCGCATGACCAACCCCACTCAGGAAGTCATCGAAAACCGCATCGCCTCCCTCGAAGGCGGCGTAGGCGCGCTGCTGCTGGCATCCGGCCAGGCGGCCATCACCTACGCAATCCTGAACATTGCCGGTGCAGGCGACCACATTGTTGCCTCCCCCTCCGTGTACGGCGGCACCTACAACCTGCTCAAGTACACCCTCGCCGACCTCGGCATCGAAACCACCTTCGTTGAGGACCCCGATAACCTGGACGAGTGGCGCGCCGCGGTTCGCCCCAACACCAAGCTGTTCTACGGCGAGTCCGTGCCCAACCCCCGCAACGACGTGCTCGACATTGAGCCCATCGCAGCAATCGCGCACGAAAACGGTGTACCCCTGATTGTGGACAACACCGTACCCACCCCCTACCTGCTGCGCCCCATTGAACACGGCGCGGATGTGGTCGTCCACTCCGCCACCAAGTACCTGGGTGGCCACGGCACCTCCATCGGCGGCGTGATTGTTGACTCCGGTAACTTCGACTACGGTGCAGACCCCGAGAAGTTCCCCAAGTTCAACCAGCCCGCCCCCGGCTACCACGGCCTGGTCTACGCACGCGACCTGGGCAAGGACTCCGCATTCGGCGCGAACCTCTCCTACATCCTGAAGGCGCGCGTCTCCCTGCTGCGTGACACCGGCGCCGCTATCTCCCCGACCAACGCCTTCAACATCGGCATCGGTCTGGAAACCCTCTCCCTGCGCATCGAACGCCACATTGAGAACGCCACCAAGGTTGCCCACTGGCTCGAAGCAAACCCGCAGGTCGAGAAGGTCATCTGGGCTGGCGTGGAATCCTCCCCCTGGTACGAGCGCGCACAGAAGTACCTGCCCAAGGGCCCCGGTGCGGTGCTCGGCTTCACCCTCAAGGATGCAACCCTGGGGCAGACCCGCAACTTCGTGGACGCACTGAAGCTGCACTCCAACGTGGCGAACATCGGTGATGTGCGCTCGCTCGTGATTCACCCCGCCTCCACCACCCACGCTCAGCTTTCCACTGAGGAGCTGGAGAAGATTGGTGTGTACCCGAACTTCGTCCGCCTGGCAGTCGGTATTGAGAACATTGACGATATTCTCGCCGACCTGCAGCTGGGCTTCGACACCCTCTCCTAAACGGTGATGCAACCCGCAGGTGGACCGGTAAGCTACGGCTTCTCGGTCCACCTGCGGATTCCCCGTTATGGAGCATTTTGTCACTGCGCGGCGCGGAGCCGCCCAACCCGTTGCTCCTTCTACCTGCAGACGAGTACCCCGCTCACACCTACCCCGCTCACACCCGGCACCACCTCGCCGGCCAACCCAGTGAAGGGAACCCCCCCATGACCACCCAGAGCACTAGCCAGTCCGGCACTAGCCAGTCTGGTACCGCCCAGCCCGGCACTATCAACCAGCCTGTCACCGCGCCCATCCCCGTGGCGGGCACTCAGCGCGAACATCCGGAAGCGCAAGGCTACCTGCGTCAGCTGAACATCGGCGACCTGGAGCTCGAATCCGGCGTGACCCTGCCGCAGGTCATCATCGGCTACGAAACCTGGGGCACCCTCAACGAGGCTGGCGATAACGCCATCCTGATCCTGCACGCGCTCACCGGTGACACGCATGTTTCCCGCGGCGTACCCACCCCCGATATGCCCGCCCCGCTGATTCGCGCTATCGAATCCGACGGCTGGTGGGAAGGCATCGTGGGCCCCGGCTCGGTCGTGGACACCAACCGCTACTTCGTGATTGCACCCAATATTCTGGGCGGCTGCTACGGCTCCACCGGACCGGCAAGCATCATTCCCGAAGGCTACCCGGGCGCCGGTGAACACTGGGGCTCCCGCTTCCCGCAGGTGAGCATCCGCGACTCTGTGCGCGCTGAGGCGCGCCTGGCGCGTGCCCTGGGGGTGACCAGCTTCCGCTACGTGATTGGTGGTTCCCTCGGTGGCGCTCGCGCCCTGGAGTGGGCGGCAACTAACCCTGAGCTGGTGCGCGGATGTGCGGTGATTGCCTCCGGTCCTTCGGCTACTGCGGAGCAGATTTCGTGGGCTCACACCCAGAACATTGCGATTCGTTCGGATGCGAACTTCGCCGGCGGCGACTACTATTCCGGTCCCGCGCCGGTAAACGGTCTTGCCCTGGCGCGCCGTATCGCGCACACCACCTACCGCAGCCCCGCCGAGCTGGAGCACCGCTTCGGCCGCGAAGAGAACCGTGGCGAAAGCACCGTGGGCGGCTCGCTGGGTGAGCCGCGTGGCCGCTACGCCATCGAAAGCTACCTGGACCACCACGGCGCCAAGCTGGTTGAGCGTTTTGACGCGAACAGCTACCTTGCCGTGAACGAGGCACTGATTTCGCACGACGTGGCACGTGGCCGCGGTACCCTGGCGCAGGCGCTGGCGCACACCGATTGCGAGTGGACGATTGCGGCGGTGAACACGGACCGTCTGTTCTTCCCGCATGAGTCGCACCGCCTGGCGGAGGCGCTGCCCACCCCGGTGCCCGTGGACATTATCGAGTCGAATCACGGCCATGATGGCTTCTTGATTGAGGCGAAGCAGGTGGAGAAGATTCTGGCGCGTGCCCTCGGCGTTGAAGATGAATCCGCAGCCCCGAGTGAGGCGCAGCGTGAGCGTGAGGCGCTGGACTCGATGACTCGCCTGTACGCTACGGCGGCCCGCTAGAATCGCGAGCATCCACGGGATGTTCATCCACGGGGCGTTGATTGTGCCCTCTGGATGCTGTTTACGCCACCTAAGTGCCGGTAATTTTCGGGCGGGCAGATAGTGTCTTCACAGGTTCTTCCGTCCACCGAGAATTAACCTTCACCCTCAGGGTTATGCAATAGAATGCCGGGCATTCATATGATGCGAACGCCCGGCATTCTATTGCACCCGCCTGACGGGTATTGTTCCAAGCCGGGGAATATTTTCCGGGTTTTTAGATGCTTTTGAAACCGCCGCGAGATACCGCGGAAGTACCCTCCTGTTGCACTGGAAGGTAATGGTTCTCGGTTTGCTTTAGACCTGCTCTAACCCCATAGCATTGAAGTTGTGGTAAGTATTCAAGAGGTAGCGGAGCAGTTGGGGGTGAGCACCCACGCCCTGCGGTATTACGAAAAAGAGGGGCTCATTGCTGTGCCCCGCGATGCTCACGGAACCCGTATTTTTGATGCGGAGTCTATCTCCGCTGCACGGTTTATTGCTACCTGCCGTCAGGCCGGCATGAGTCTTGCCGACATTCGTACAATCTTGGACAATCCGGATGATCATGCTCTCTCCATCGACGTGATGGAGCGAGCCCGCCGAAAGATTGAGAATGAGATTGCGGGGTTGCAACAGAACCTTGAGCACCTGGATCGCCGTATTCAGGAGCACCGCCGTCACCTCGACGGCACCCGCTAGGTAGCCATCTAGTTTTCATGCAGATACAGCATGTAACGCCCGGTATTCCCCTTATCACGGGGAATACCGGGCGTTTTTTCGTGCTCAGCTTTCACACTCAGCTACTCACCCCTAGCTACTGGGTATTTTCAGCCCGAAGGTTTAACCTCGGGTAGCTTACCCCCAGTTAGCTTCCTGCGGGTCAACACCGTGTGCACGAGCATTCTCGTAGATGACATCTCGCAACCACTCCGCGAGCCCGGTCGCGAGCTTCTCGTAGTACGCTTTGAAGCGGGCATCCTCAACGTAACCGCGGGCTAGAATAGCGTGCTTAGCGGGGGTGACCTCAAAGAAGAACAGGGAGGCGCGGTGCCGCTCGGCGAGCGCGTTCGCCTCCTCACTGCCCGGCTGCACGCCGCGGTTGAATGCCTCGACGAGGGCCTGTTCTACCTCGTCAATCTGCTGTTTGCCGTTCTGCCAGTCGGCACGGTCCATTGAGGCAGTGCGGCGCTGGTATTCAGCCCAGTCGTCAGTTTTCACGTAACGCTCCTGCGCTTCCTGCTGGTGGGCGAGGCTGAACCCTTCACCCATAATCTCTGCTTTTTCGGCAGCGCTGAGCTGCTCATTCTTAGGTGCCATGGTGTCCTCCAAAAGGTGTTCGATGGTTTCAAGCATGCGCCCGTACGCGGCGATTTTGCGTTGAAGCATATCCCGCTGAGCGAGCAGATGCTCGGTGCTGTTCGCTTCGTCCTGCAGTATTTTGTGAATGGCATCAAGGCTCATGCCGGTGGCGCGGTATCCCATGATGACGGTGATTCGTTCAAGGTCTGTATCGGTGTAGTACCGGTACCCGTTGAACTCATCATGTGCCGGGTTGAGTAAGCCCCGCTGCTCCCAATGGTGAAGCGTGCGCACTGTTAGCCCGTGCAATGATGCCGCTTCTCCTACGGTGTATTCGTGTTGCCCGTCAGGCGGTGTTATGTTCGCGTCCATGGTTTCACTCTAAAACCTCACGTTAGGTGAGGGTCAAGCTAGCGGCGGAACCTGCGGTGCAGGTTTGTGGAGGAGTCCTCGCTAAGATGGGTGCATGAGCGAAAACAAATACGTCGTCGAATACACCCGCCCCGAGAACGAACGCGCAGGCACCCACCTGGTGCTCATGCTGCACGGCTACGGCTCCCAGGAACACGATCTGCTGTCTCTGGCGGCGCACCTTCCGCAGGAGGGCTTCACCTACGCCTCCATGCGTGCACCGCAGCCGGTCGGTACCCAGTTCTCTGCGGACTCGACCGGCGCCTACATTGCTGCGGACGCTATCGGCTACCAGTGGTACCCGCTAAACCAGCAGCTCGAATCCGATCAGCGCGCCATCGAGCAGGCCAGCGACTACGTGCTGGAGTGGGTACGCGCGAACCGCACCCCGTACGCCTCGGTGACCCTGCTGGGCTTCTCGCAGGGCATGGGTATCGCAACCTCGATGGTGCGTCACGCTCCCGGCGAGTTCGCCGCCGTGGTGGGTCTGTCCGGCTACGCGGTGGACTCAGATTCGCCGTACTTCAAGGATGAGGAGCTGAAGAAGACCGAACTGCCGGTGTTCTTCGGCCGCGACCAGGAAGACCCCGTCATCCCGCAGGAGATGGTGAACTACACCTACGACTGGATCCGCAAGTACACCGACGGCATTAAGGTGCTGTACGCCGGTGCGGGTCACGGCGTGAGCGCCATGGAGATTCGCCATGTGGGCGAGTTCCTGGAGGTGAAGGTGCAGGGTAAGGAGCCGCGTATTCGTGCGCAGAAGGTTGCGGAGGCGACCGGCACCGCGGAAGGCTCTGACGCCTAAAACGACATGTGGAAAGCCCCCGGGTCTGATGACTCGGGGGCTTTACTGTAGTTCTGCTTCCGCGTGGGATGCACGGTTCCGCTTGGAAAGGCGGTTATCGTCCTCGTTCCTACAGGGGAACCCGCCCTCGCTTCGCTTCGGGCACCCTGATGTCACTTTCGGACGATACCGCCTTTCCGCGCTGGAGTTAGCAGGCCTGTCCGTAGAGCTGTGCGGGCGCGGCCGCGTTTTCCGGATGCGCCCTCAGGGTGTCAGCCCGGACGCTCTCCGATGCGGAGCGAGGAGGAAGCGGAGCGTCCGGGTGACGGGTGCCCCTGCGTAGGCGCGGAGGAAATATGCGGCGCGCCCCGCCTCCGGTAGGGGGTAGGGAAAGGAACGAGGACGAGCATCGCCCCTCGCCTTGACCTAACACCCTATCTAAACGGAATAAAAGGTCTGGCTAGTCCTCGTGCGCAACCTTCACGGTCACGCCGTTAAAGCTGACGGTGTCGCCGGGGTGCAGCTGCTTGCCGCGTGCTTCTTCAATGTCGCCGTTGACCTTTACCAGGCCGTGCTGAATGACCTCGCGTGCCTGCGCGCCGTCCTCTACGAGGTTGGCGAGCTTGAGGAACTGACCGAGGCGGATCATGTCGTCGCGAATAAAAATTTCTTCCATGCTCTCTAGTTTATCCCGCCGGGTGCATCCTGGCGTCCGGTAAAAATGGGGGAGTGGTGGGTCGGGTAGGCATACCCAGGGGTGGGGTGGTGATGGTACCCTAGTGTCTTGCATCAAAAAGTGTGCATATTGCGCCGATGAGCGCGAATACGGGCGCCCCGTTCTGGGTCGCGTCCCTTATGAACCCGAACTCACGCACGTCACAGCCGGTGGCGGGGCAGAAGGAGTAACTATGGCTGAAAAGTCCACCCTCGATAACGTTATTGCGCTCGCGAAGCGCCGCGGCTTTGTTTTCCAGGCCGGTGAAATTTACGGCGGTTCCCGCTCCGCATGGGACTACGGCCCCCTCGGTGCAGAGCTGAAGGAAAACATCCGTCAGCAGTGGTGGCAGCGTTTCGTCCGCTCCCGTGCGGACATGGTTGGCCTGGACTCCTCTGTTATTCTGCCTCGTGCGGTGTGGGAGGCATCCGGTCACGTGGCGACCTTCACCGACCCGCTGGTTGAGTGCCTGTCGTGCCACAAGCGTCTGCGTCAGGATCACCTGCTGGAGAACTTTGAGGCGAAGAAGGGCCGCGCGGCTGAGGGTATGGAGGAGATTGCTTGCCCGAACTGTGGTACTCGTGGTGAGTGGACTGAGCCGCAGAACTTCTCCGGTCTGATGAAGACTTACCTGGGCCCGGTTGATAATGAGGAGGGTCTACACTTCCTGCGCCCCGAGACCGCTCAGGGTATTTTCGTGAACTTCAACAATGTGGTCACTGCTTCTCGTAAGCGCCCGCCGTTCGGTATTGGCCAGATTGGTAAGTCGTTCCGTAACGAGATCACTCCCGGTAACTTCATTTTCCGTACTCGTGAGTTCGAGCAGATGGAAATTGAGTACTTCGTGCACCCGGATGACGCTGATAAGTACTTCAACGAGTGGGTTGAGGACTGCTGGAACTGGTTCGTTGACCTGGGTATTAACCCGGATAACATGCGCCGCTTCGACGTTCCTCAGGAGGAGCGTGCACACTACTCGGCTGGCACTATTGACGTTGAGTACCGCTTCGGCTTCCAGGGTTCCGAGTGGGGTGAGCTGATGGGCGTTGCGAACCGTACCGATTACGACCTGGGCGTGCACAATGAGCACTCTAACGCGAAGCTTGAGTACTTCGACCAGGCTACAGGTGAGCGTTACGTGCCGTACGTGATTGAGCCGTCCTTTGGTCTGACCCGCTCCATGATGGCGTTCCTTGTTGACGCATACGTCGAGGATGAGGCACCGAACACTAAGGGTGGCGTGGATAAGCGCGTCGTGCTGAAGCTCGACCCGCGCCTGGCACCGGTGAAGGCTGCTGTTCTGCCGCTGTCCAAGAAGGCTGAACTGTCTGAGCCCGCAACCAAGCTGGCGAACGAGCTGCGTGGCCTGTGGAACGTGGATTACGACGAGGCGGGCGCTATTGGTCGCCGTTACCGCCGCCAGGATGAGATCGGTACTCCGTTCTGCATCACCGTGGACTTTGACACTCTTGAGGATCAGGCTGTGACCATCCGCGAGCGCGACACCATGAACCAGGAGCGTGTGGCTCTGGATCAGGTGAAGTCTTACCTGGCTGCACGCCTGGCAGGCTAAAAATAATTTATAACATGGTCGGCGGGTAGCCTCTTAGAGCGAAAGAGGCTACCCGCCGTCGTGTATTTAGGCTACCCTGGTTAGACTGATTGGCACGATTGATGCGAGCAAAGGAAAGGTGCACGGATATGGCTGAACGCCTCAGCGAAAAATTTGAGATTCGCCCTTGGCAGGAGGGTGATGACCTTGCCCTGCTTGAGATTTGGAACTCTGCCCGCAATGAGGTTGAGGAGCGCCAGCGTGGCCTTTTCGGCCCGGATACGGATGCGCCGTTTAGCCGCACCCTGGTGGTGACTGTTTCTGGTGTGCCGGTGGCTGCGGGTACTGTGGTGGCTTCGCTGCTGCATCCGACGCGTCTATGGTCCTACATTGAGGTGGCAGCTGATCACCGCCGTCAGGGTATTGGTACTGCCCTGTTGAATGCGCTACGTGAGATTGCGGCGGCGCACGGTCAGACCACTGCTCTGCGCGTGAAGCTGTCGCCGTTTAGTGACGGTGAGGAGTTTGCGCAGGCTGCTGGTATGAAGCTGATTCAGCGTTCCCGTATGGTACGTGTGGAGCCGGGTGCGATTCCTCCGGTGTCTTTGCGTGAGGACGCTGACGGTAACGAGACTCAGGCGATTGAGGATTTGGCGACCGGTTCGGTTGAGCTGACAGCCGCGCTGTGGGATTTCTACCGCCGCGCCCACGAGTGGGATGTTCCTGCTGAGGTGGGTTTGGGCACCGTGAACCGCTACTTCCTCTCGGATGAGGTGCGTGCTTTTGGCGCCGTGGTGCTTCGTGACCATATTCGTGAGGCGGCTGCAGAGGGTAAGAAGGGCCCGATTGTGGCGTTTGCGGTGAGCTACCACCCCTTTGAGACGGACCCGGAGGCGGCGCTGGTGAATGAGAACACCGCCACCGAACTGCTGCTGGGTTACGACTTCGATAATGAGGGTGCCGTGGAGGCGATTATGCAGGTGCTGTCCCTGCTGAGCGCTAAGTACCCGGTGCTGGTTGAGGTTGACGACGCCATGGAGGCGCTGGTTCAGGTGACCGACGTGCTGCTGCGTGCCGGTACTGCTTCGGTGGAGGGTGACCCGACCTATATTTACGTGACCGAGTAGGTTCGAGAGTAGATTCTCGAGTAGGTTCGTAGGTTGCCAAGTAGATTCTCGGTACTGAACCTGCTGGCTGACTCTTGCTGAAGGGGCGGGGGAGTGGAATGCTCCTCCGCCCCTCTCGCGTACCTGCGCCTCCTCACGGTTGCTGAGCTTGCACAGTGCTCCTGTACCCCCTCAGCTGAGTCCGGTTCTCGATTTGCCCCCGTATGCCACAATATAGGGGTGAATTCTGAAGCACCCCGTCTTACCCTTCCGCCCCTGAAACTGGGCAATCTGACCGTTGATACTCCCGTGGTTCTCGCCCCGATGGCTGGCGTGACCAATAAGGCTTTCCGCCGCCTCTGCAGTGAATATGGCGGCGGCCTGTACGTTACCGAAATGGTGACTGCGCGCGCCCTGGTGGAGCGTAAGCCCGAGTCCATGCGCATTATTGAGCATGACCCGGACGAGAAGATCCGCTCCATCCAGATTTACGGTGTGGACGCGGTCAACGTCGGTAAGGCTGTGCGCATGGTCGTTGAAGAGGACCGTGCCGACCACATTGACTTGAACTTTGGCTGCCCGGCTCCTAAGGTGACTCGCCGCGGTGGCGGTGCCGCCCTGCCCTGGAAGACTGACCTGTTCACTGCGATTGTGCAGACCGCGGTGAAGGAGGCGTCCCGCAACGATATTCCGCTGACTATTAAGATGCGTAAGGGCATCGACGATGACCACATTACGTTCTTGGAATCCGCCAAGATCGCGCGTGATGCCGGTGTTGCGGCGATTGCCCTGCACGGTCGTACTGCGGCTCAGCATTATTCGGGTAAGGCTGACTGGGATTCTATTGCGCAGCTGCGTGAGCTGATTCCGGACGTGCCGATCCTGGGTAATGGCGATATTTTCTCTGCCGAGGATGCGGTGCGCATGGTTGAGCAGACCGGCGTGGATGGCGTGGTGATTGGTCGTGGCTGCCAGGGTCGCCCGTGGCTATTTGGTGACCTGCAGAATGCGTTTGAGGGTTCGTCGGAGCGTATCCGCCCGACCCTGACTGAGGTGTCGGACATGATTTACCGCCACGCAGAACTGCTGGTGGAAACCTTCGGCGATGAGACCCGAGGCCTGCGCGAGATCCGCAAGCACGTGGCGTGGTACTTCAAGGGCTACCCGGTTGGTGGCGAGCTGCGCGCGAAGATGGCTCAGGTGCCCGACCTGGCGACGTTCCGTGAACTGATTGCTCAGCTGGACCACTCGATTGGTTACCCGGGTGCCGCTGTGGAGGGTTCGCGCGGTCGCGCCGGCAGCCCCAAGCAGCCGCACCTGCCCGATGGCTGGCTAGATTCGCGTATCCTGGGGGACGCTGAGCGTCTGGGCCTGGCGGAGGCTGAGCTGGATATTTCCGGCGGCTAAACACCTGTACTTGTGTGCCGCGGCGTGCTGTTTGCGCGTCGCGGCGCATCCTTTTTGTGAGCCTGTTCGTGCGTTATTTCCCGCGCCTATAACGCCTGCAGAGGCTACCTGTTGACCCTCACCGTAGAATTGAGTTTATGGCTGGATTAATCCGCAAAGAAGACATTGACGAAGTCCGCGCCCGTACCGATATCCGCGAAATCATTGAAGGCTATGTGAGCCTCAAAAGCGCCGGTATAGGCACCTTCAAGGGGCTGTGCCCGTTCCACGACGAGCGCACGCCCTCCTTCAATGTGCGCCCGCAGGTCGGCTCGTACCACTGCTTTGGCTGCGGTGAATCCGGTGACGTGTACTCCTTCGTCATGGCGATGGAACACACCAGCTTCGTTGAGACGGTGGAGCGTCTAGCCGCCCGTATTGGTTACACCCTGCACTATGAGGGCGGTAAGCCCGGTGACCGCTACGAGGCGGGTATGCGCCGCCGCCTGCTTGACGCGCACAAGATTGCCGCCGAGTTCTTTGAACGTAACCTCTATAGCGCTGATGCTCAGGAGGCGCAGCGCTTCCTCGGCGCCCGCGGTTTCGACCCCGCCGCTACCCGCAAGTTCGGTGTCGGCTACGCCCCGCGCGGCTGGGACCACCTGCTCAAGCACCTTCGCTCCCAGGGCTTCACGGACGAGGAGCTGAAGGCGACCGGCATGTTCTCGGAGGGCAACCGAGGCCTGTACGACCGCTTCCGCGGCCGCATCATCTGGCCGATTCGCACCATCGCCGGTGAAACCATCGGTTTCGGTGCCCGCCGCCTCTTCGACGACGACCAAGGCCCCAAATACCTGAACACCCCCGAGACGCAGCTGTACAAGAAATCCCAGGTGCTTTACGGCATTGACCTGGCAAAACGCGATATGACCAAGACCAAGCAGGTCGTCATCGTGGAAGGCTACACGGACGTCATGGCGGCACACCTCGCCGGCATCACCACCGCCGTTGCCACCTGCGGCACCGCGTTCGGTCCCGGCCACATCAAGATGGTGCGCCGCATGATTACCGATGACGGCTCCGGCGGCGAAATCATCTTCACTTTCGACGGTGACGCCGCAGGCCAGAAAGCCGCCATGGCTGCATTCCAGGAGGACCAGCGCTTCGTCGCGCAGACCTTCGTGGCGGTTGCCGAGAACGGCATGGACCCCTGCGACCTGCGCCTGCACAAGGGTGACGCCGCCGTGCGCTCGCTGATTGCTTCGCGCCGCCCGCTGTTCGAGTTCGCGATTGATTCGACCCTCGCCAAGTACGATTTGGCGACCCTTGAGGGCCGTGTGCTGGCGATGCGCGCTATCGCCCCGATTATTGCCGGCATTAAGGACCGCGACTTGCGCCCCGCCTACATGCGTAAGGTATCCGGTCAGCTCGGTCTGGAGCTTGACGAGATTCAGCGTGCCGTGGCATATGCGCAGAACCACCCGAAGCTTTCTCGCTCCCAGCAGGCGGAGGCTCCCGCAGCCGCGCCGCGTTACGAGCGTCTGAACGAGGGGCCGCAGGGAGTGCCGGGCACGCCGGGCACGCCGAGCTATGCGGGCGCGCCGGGCTATACGGGTGCTCAGGGTTACGCGGGTGGCCAGGGGACAGTTCATGCTGACGCGCCCTACGACCCCGCCTACGACGCACCGCCCCCGGAAGACCACGCCGCACCCAGCGCCTACGCCGGGCAGAACGCTGCCGCGCACCCGCCGAGCAGCATTCAGACCACCGCACCCCAGCCGGAGGCGACCGTCCCCGCCGTCGAGGAATTCCTCACCCCCGACCCGCGCGACCCGGTTGCCCGCCTCGAAAAGGCGGCGCTCGAGATTGCCCTGCAGCACCCCGAGCTCATCAGCGTGGAACAGTGGCGCAACCTCGCCACCGTGCAGTTCCGCTACCGCACCCACCGCGAGGTGGCCGCCGGCATTATTCACGCGGCAACCGTCATGGCGCCCACCCCCGGCATCGAATGGATCAATTGCGTGCGCTCCGGCGCTGTGGATGGCGTGCACCCCGCCATCGCGGAGCTCGCCGTCTCACCGCTACCGGTCAGCAGCGCCGAGCGCCTGCCCGGTTTTGTGACTGGCGCGCTCAATGCTCTGTTTGAACAGCAGATCGCCCGCCAAAAATCCGACCTGATGATGCGCCTGGAACAGCTCAGCGCCAACCCCGACGACGAAGAGTTCGAAGCCGTACAGCGTCAGCTCCTCGAACTGGAAATGCGCCGCCGCCAGCTCACAGCCCAGCGCGGCTAAGTACGGTTCCTTGTGAATACCCCGGCTGCCTGCAGAACCTCTACGTTCCACAGGTAGCCGGGGAATACCGCGGGGTAGAAGCTTCCCTCACCACCCAAACCAGCCACACAACCCAAAAGTGATGCACTTCACGGCATTTCAAGTTGCGGAGCCCAAACAGCCCCGGTATAGTTATTACTCGTTGCAAGGGAAACCAGCAACTAAAACACAATAATCCCCCGTAGCTCAATTGGCAGAGCATTCGACTGTTAATCGAAGGGTTACTGGTTCGAGTCCAGTCGGGGGAGCAAATATAGCAAGAGCCCCGGAACGAAGTTCCGGGGCTCTTGCTATATACGTTCCTCTGGCTCGAACCAGTAACCCCTCGGGCTTACGCCCTCGGCGAGGCAAAGATTTTTGGTTCCTCGCGCGCTCGGAAAATCTTCGCCTCGCTAGGCGAGTCCAGTCGGAACGTTCCCTCTAAGTCGTGAACCAGTAACCACTCCGCCCTACGCAGGCGCTGGGGCGCTCCCTCCAGGCCCTCGGGCTTGCGCCCTCGGCGGGGTAACGGTTTTTACTTCCTCTCGCGCTCGGAAAAACCGTTACCCCGCTGTGTCGAGTCCAGTCGGAACGTTCTCTCCAAGTCGTGAATGAGTAACTCCTCGGGCTTACGCCCCCGGCGAGGCAAAGATACTTCATCCTGCAAAAATGTACCCTGCAAAAATGTGAAGTCTAACGCACAGAGAAGTTCCTTACCCACATCAACCACACGCCCACTCGGCGCGTAGCGGGGGAGCGGCGCATCGGCATCCTCTTACGCCTACTCCAGAGCAAATCCACAGGCGCAACCAAACCCAGAAAGCTACGCCTGCAGCTCAATGTAGCCTCCAGAAAGTCGAAAATACCTGAAGAGATAGCGCAAACCCCCACCCAAACGGTCACGCGGAGGTATCATAAGGGGCTAAACTATAGGAGGTGGAGTGCGAAAAAGAAGCCTCCAAAAACACGTCACGGAGAGGTGGTCATGACCACTACTACTAATCCCAAGGCACCCAAGCGTTTCTTTGCTGGCATCAGCGGGATTAAGTCCGGCGTCGCGAACATCATCGACGCTGGCAAAACCTTCAAGACCCTCGGACCCAGCCAGGTCAAGGACGAAATCCAGATTGCAAAGCACGAGCTGAAGACCAAGGGTATCGCCGTTGGTAAGGGCGCAGCCTTCTTCGGCGTCGCAGCAGTCTTCGGTCTGTTCCTGATCATTGCGCTGGTCGCCGCAGCAATCCTCGGCCTCGGCACCGTCATGCCCTACTGGGCATCCGCGCTGGTCTTCGCCCTCATCTTCCTCATCGTCCTGGCAATTTGCGCCCTGGTCGGTCTGAAGAAGGTCAAGGCACAGCTGCCGTTCAAGCCCGAATCCGCAATCTTCGGTCTGCTCTTCGACCTCGGCGTACTCAAGGAAGGTACCGCCATGTCCGCTGAGCGCCTGAAGAAGGAACAGGCAGAGCGTGCAGAGCAGAAGGCTAAGGAAGCTGAAGAAGCAGCAGAACGCGCACGTCAGGAAGCTGAAGAGCGCAAGGCACGCGGTGAGGAAGAGCCCAAGCCGCCGACCTTCGAAGAGCTCAAGCAGCGCACCGCAGAACGCCGCCAGCACCTGGCAGCCCTGCGCGACGACCTGCAGTCCTACACCGGCGACGTTCAGAACAACACCCAGCAGGCTCTGGATGCTCTCAAGGCAGTGCCCTCCGAGGTTGCCGCAGGTGCAGCAGCTACCGGCCGCGGCCTGGCAGAGAACGTGCGCAAGCCCGAGGTTCTGCAGGCACGCTGGAAGTCCTTCGCAGCACTGGGCGCATCCATTGCAACCGTCCTGCACTTCCTGAACCGCCTGGTACGCCGCTAAACCCGGTACACCATAAACCCAGTCGCCGCTAAAGCCGGCGCACAGGTTTAACGCCAAGCGTCCAAACGCCCCGATACTTGTATCGGGGCGTTTGTGCGTCTACGGGCAGGTTCCGGGCGTCTGTCTCAACGGTTGGTTTAGAGGTAACTCCCAGCCAAAGCCGCCCGCCTCAAGTCGGAGAAGGACGCAGCTCACAGGTAGAATAGACAAGTGCTGTACGTACTGGACCCACCCGGTGCACGCGGCAGACAGAGGTAGAAGCGGCGCACCGTCGCACCCGAAACCCCAAAGTCACCGACACACTACACCCCGATGAGGAGCCCCGTCATGGAACAGGCAAAGACGATTCTGATTGGCGCAGAAACCTACCCGCCGGACATCAACGGTGCAGCACAATTCGGTCACCGCCTCGCCACCTCCATGCTCAAGCGAGGTCACTCCGTGCACGTGGTCGCCGCCAGCCCCATCCCCGGCCCCAGCTACCGCACCGAAGTAGAGAGTGGCATCGTGGAGCACCGCCTGCGCTCGCACCTGCCTCCGACCCACGAGACGAACCGCATCTGCGTGCCCTGGGAGATCTGGTCCGAGGTTGGTGCAATCCTTGACGAGGTCCGCCCGGACGTGGTGCACGTGCAGTGCCACTACATTATTGGCCGTGCCCTCATCTTCCAGGCGAAGCGCCGCGGTATCCGCGTTATCGCAACGAACCACTTCATGCCGGCGAACCTTGACCCGTTCCTGCCTTTCCCCGCTCCTGTGAAGCGCGTGATTGAGAAGGTCACCTGGAAGGACATGCGTTTCTGCTTCTCCAAGACTGCGGTCGTTACCACCCCCACCCAGATCGGTGCGGATGCGATGCGCGACCTGGGCCATTTTGACCGCCCCGTTATGCCGGTTTCTAACGGTATTGAGATCAGCGACTACGAGCTGGCTGAGGGCGCTGACGCTGGCAAGGTTCCCGGTGAGCTGCGTATTGCCTTCGTGGGTCGCCTTGCCGAAGAGAAGAACGTGGACGTGCTCATCGAGGCGCTCTCCCTGCTGCCCGACACTCTCGAGCACGTGGTGCTGGATATCGCCGGTGGCGGTGAGCTGCGTGAAGCTCTTGAGCAGAAAGCGCACGATTGCGGCGTGTCCGACCGCGTGATTTTCCGTGGCTTCGTTCCGGATGAGCATCTGCCCGAGGTGTACCAGATGGCTGACGTGTTCTGCCAGCCCGGTACCGCCGAGCTGCAGTCCCTGGTTTCCCTGGAGGCGATGAGCGCCTCCACCCCCGTGGTGCTTGCGAACGCGCTGGCTCTGCCGCACCTGGTGGAGGATGGCGTGAACGGCTACCTCTTCGAACCCAATAACGCTCAGGATTTGGCGAAGAAGCTGGAGGCGGTGCTCTCCCTGCCCGCCGCTGAGCGTGAGCAGATGGGCCGCGAGTCCCGCCGCATCGTGGGCTTCCACAGCGCTGAGAACACCTGGCGCACCTTCGAGGAACTGTACGTGAGTGATGCTCCGTACCAGCGTTACCTGGATTCGCGCCGCTAAGCTTCTCTAGATTCTGAGCGTTGAGTAGGAGAGAGCGTTTTTCGTTCTCAGTCGCCGTTCAGGTACTCTAGAGGATGGTGCTGGCGCCCATTGCGTGCCGTCACTGCACCGGATGGGGAGTTAGCTCAGCCGGTTAGAGCAGGGGACTCATAATCCCTTGGTCGCGGGTTCGAGCCCCGCACTCCCTACGGCCCCGCCCGTCGACTTCACCCACTTGTCGGCGGGCGGGGCTTTTTCGTGCCCTCTTTTCGTGCTCTTTTGTCGTGCACTCAGGGTGCCTATTTTTGTTCATGGAATGCATCAACGGTGATGAAAATGAGTAAATGACGAACGAAGACGCATCATAGCGTTCAATACTGTAGGGTTGAAGAGTCTTGTCACGAAAGACAGTGTGATGCCGCCGGTAGATGCCGATTCAGCCGGTAGGTGTTGCATCCACACACCATACGAGAGGATCTCAATGTCGGAGAACACTCCCAACAACCCGTCGCAGGGTGCAGCCGGCGGCTACGGCTACGATGCTGGCGCGCATCCCGCGCAGGATGCTTCGCTTCCGGGTCAGGCTGCTCAGCCGGGTAATGCAGCTCAGGCTGCCCAGCCGAGCCAGCCCGTGCAGCCGAGCCAGCAGGGTAATGTTGCTCAGCCTGCCGCACCGGTAGCACCGCAGCAGCCTGTTCAGCCTCAGCAGGCACCCCAGCCCGCTCAGGCAAACGCTAATGCACAGCCGAATTCTGAGGCTCAGGCAACCCCCGCACAGCCCGGTCAGCCCGCCGCCGCACCCCAGCCCGGTACTGCTCAGCCTGGGGCCGCGCAGCCCGGTCAGCCCGGCCAGGCAACCTATGCGCCGAGCGCACCGCATCCGGCAGTGAAGGCGCTGGGGGCTACCTGGAACGCGTTCCTGGATGTTTTCTCCAGCAACCCGGCGACCGCGCACGCCCGCATCTCTTCCGCAGGTGCGTGGGGTTGGATTGTTCCCACGACTCTGCAGTCGCTGGTGGGCGCTTTCTTCTTCAGCCGGCTGGTTATCCTGGCTGCCACTGTCGCGATGTCCATGATGGGCTATATGTACGGTCGAGGCGGTGCCTACGGTGGCGCCTACGCCTCGCAGGCCGTGCCGACCGGACGCATGATTCTGGCGTACGTGCTGATGGCTCTCGCCATCTTCGGTGTGCAGGTTCTGCGCGGTGTGCAGCTGCAACTGACCGCGCGTATCGGCAAGGCTCCGGCGTCTTTCACCGCGAGTATGCACGCGGTGTCGGTGTCTTCTTTGGCGCTGATTCCTTCGTTCCTGCTGCTGAACTTGCTCGTGTTCTTCATGACCCTCAGCCGTAGCGGTGACGGTGCGTCCTTCCTGACCATGCTCATGGGCCTGGGGCTTGCTTTCGCCGTGTTCTCGGGCGAGGCGCTCACCTACCTGGGCCTGAACCGTCTGGGTCGTTTCGCGAAGTCCCCGATTATTATGCATGCAGCGTTGAGCACTGCGTGGGTTTTTGCCTCCATGATTGTTTACTACGTGGCTATTCGCCTGATGGGAGCCTAGTATGCACGCGATGACTCACGCCCCGAGCGCGCCGACTCGTCAGCGCTGGATGTTCCTGGCGGTTCTGCTGACCATTGCCGCCCTGATTCTAAGTGCCTGCGGTGCGAAGATTGAGACTCAGCTGGGCCTTGAGAGTGCCGAGAAGGGCACCCGTACCATGCAGGTTTCCTTTAACCTCAAGGACAACAAGGACAAGATTAGGGGCGGTTCGGAGGCTCTGGATGCGTCCGTGCGTAAGCACCTGCCCGAGGGCCTGGAATACGGTGGTATTCAGTCTGAGGGTGACAAGGCACGTGCGACCTTCACCATTCCCTTCTCCTCTGTGGATGAGTACCGTAACAAGGTTGCTTCTATCCTGAAGGCTGCTGGTTCCAAGACCGAGCCTACCGTCACTATTCTCAATACCGAGCAGGGCCTGGTGCAGGGTATCCAGGTGAAGGAAAACTTCAGCTCGAAGGAGCTGCTGGATTGGGTCCCCGAAGCTCTTGTTGTTGATGGCGTGATTGAATCCTCCAACAAGAACAGTGTGTTCAACAGCAGCGGCAGCGAAACCACTGTGAAGTTTGGCGAGAAGGAAGTAAAGAATTCCGGCGGTTCCACTATCTCTGCGAAGGACGTGCAGGACCGTGGATTCAAGGCGATGGTTCTTGAGCTTCAGGAAAAGGACGGTGGCTACTCTGCTACTGCCTCCTTCGTAGCGAAGGACATCATGAACTCGGAGACCGCTGCTGCGATCGACGCCTACCTGAACCAGGTCAAGCCTGAAGGCTCCGAGCTGAAGAAGGGTCTGGAGTCTTCCCAGGCAACCTACATGGCTCCATCTGCTTCTACCAGTGCGGCGAAGGAAGAAGTGGGTCGTACCCTGACCTTCAGCGCATCCTCCCTGGACGACCTGAACACTAAGCTGAAGAAGCTGCTGGGTGCAGGTACCACCGATTTGAGCTACACCCGAGAGGTCAAGGAAGAGTCGAAGACCTTCTATGTGCGTAAGACCATGAAGGGCGTGCTGGACTGCTCGCTGCTGTGTTCTCCGGAAGGCGACGGCCTGGAAGTCATCCTGAAGGACAGCTCCGACCACAGCTATCAGGTTGATAACACCGGCAACTCTGGCTCTTCCTCTTCGAAGAGCGTCCTTCACCTGAGCCGTTACCTTTCGCAGCAGGTGGCTATGAAGGGCATGAAGGTGGCTACTTCCCTGGGCCTGGACGGTTCCATGGAGGCACGTTTCCTCTACTCCTTCCCGAGCTCTGACGTAGCTGGTGCAGAAGAGGCTCTGAAGAATGCTTTTGCTGGTGGTAGCAATGACGAGACTGAGGTCCGCCAGGACGGCGACGCCACCATCGTGAGCGTGAAGGTTCGCGGTAAAGACGAAGCTGAGTTCAACCAGCGACTGAATGAATACCTGCCCGAATCGAAGGTGACCGTCACCCGCTCCGGTGGCTACCACCCCTTCGGCAGTGACTACACTCTGAAGCCGGATATTAAGCTCGTTCAGAAGCTGGGTAACTACTACCGTGTTCCTTACGAACTCACTTTCAAGGCACCGACCTTCTCCTCGCTGGACCAGCAGAAGGTGAACACCCTCAACTATGATTTGGCGCGTGCCGGTGTACAGTTCACCGTCAATGGTGGCGAGCTGAGCGTCAAGAGTGAGAACGGTGTGTTTAGCGGTAACGCGTTGACTGTTCCGGTGTCCGGTCTGAGCATGACCGACGTAATCGTGGATGCGGTTATTGTGGGTCTGCTGCTGCTCATCCTGGTTCTGCTCTTCCTGTTCCGCAAGAAGATTGCGGCGGCTCGCGCGAAGGGTCGTGAGCGTCGTGCCGCTTCGGCTGCGGCACTGGGCGCGGCGGCGGGTGTTGCGACCGGTTACGGCGCAACCCAGGCTGACGCACAGAACGGCTACCAGGCACAGGGCGGCTACGCTACTCAGAATGGTTATGCCGCTCAGCCCGGTTACCAGGCACAGGGGGGCTACCCGGCGCAGAACACCGCCTACGCTACGGGGGATGATTCGCCGACTCAGGTGTTCACCCCGCAGCACGGCGTGAACTACGGCGAGAACGAGCCGACCAAGGCAATGCCCGCGTATATCCCTCCGACTGAGCAGCCGGTTCAGCCCGGTCAGACTGCTCAGCAGCCTGTACAGCCGAACCAGTTCGGTGCTGATGACGGTGACGTCCTCCAGTAAGTAGCTGCCTCTAGCACCTACGCTAGTGGGCACAACTTAGGCTGGCTCCTGTGGCCCGTTGCCTCCTTCCCCGGAGGTGACGGGCCACAGCTGTATCTGGTTCGGCTCATACTCGGCGCTAATACCCGCGCCTAATAACCAGTACCCACGCCTAATATCCGCCCGGCACGGGTAGCAGAATGCTAGGTTTCTTCGACCCCAGCAGGCTCATGGGGTTGACGTACTCGGTGGTCTTGCCGCTGCCGTCCCCGCGGGCGCCTCCCTGTCGTACACCCCAGTACAGGCAGGGGGTGGAGCATCGCCGGTAGGGGCGCTCGCTGTTGCCGTTCGCCGTTCCTGCGACAGTGCCGATGACATCACCGGCTGCAACGGTGGTGCCGACCGGTAGTGCTTCGTCCATGGGTTCGAAGGTGCTGCGTCGCCCATCCGGATGCGCAATGACCAGTACTTTGCGGTTGACGACCGTGCCGCTGAAAACCACTTTTCCGGGTGCCGGTGCGTAGACGCGCCGGTCGTTTACGGGTACGGCAAGGTCTACGCCGCGGTGCCCCGCGCTCCAGCGTTGGGTGGGCTTCTCAAAGGGGCGGATCACCCGCGGTCTGGATTCGGCGGTGGGGGAGCGGTAGCGTAGTCGGCTCGCGGTGAGCTCAACGGTGTGGGGAATGTGCGCGTTGCCGGGAACTTGTGTACTTGATGCGGCACCGTCAGTAAACCCTGCCCCGCCTGTAAAACTGAGCCAGCCTGAACAGACCTGCCCACCCGAGATCACAAGTGCACCCAGCAGGCAGCACGCCACCAGCATCGTGCGCCGTAGCGTTGTCGCTAATGTCTTCATGTTCTGCTTCATCTTCTGAGCACATCACGAATTGCCTCGCCCCGTAGCGCCTCACGAAAAATTGTGGATAACCCCGCCGTTTTCGCCTTAAAATCCTTTATCCACAGTGCCCCTGCACACACTCACCGCGCCTGCGCAGGTTTTAACCCTAATCCGGCGGATTAATCGCGGAATATACGGTACAATGTCGTATTGCAGTGTGCCTGCGCGGGTATTCTCCCTCATCGAGGGATTCCGCACAGCTTCACTGACGACGCGCGGCGTGAGCGGCATCCTCAAATGGGGAGCCGATAAGGGACCTTCGGTCCACCCACACAGGGTGGTTAGGGCCTGAGCTAAACGGTAACCGTGAACGCTAACCGCCGCCAGGAAAAACTGATAACTACTATGCGCGCGTTGGGCTAGCCCGAATGGGAGGTCCGCGCGGCACCAAAAAGGAGACGACATGCCCGTCGTAACTATGCGTGAAATGCTGGACTCCGGCGTTCACTTCGGTCACCAGACCCGCCGTTGGAACCCCAAGATGAAGCGTTTCATCCTGACCGAGCGCAACGGCATCTACATCATCGACCTGCAGCAGTCCCTCGCCTTCATCGACAAGGCATACGAGGCTGTTAAGTCGACCGTCGCACACGGTGGCAACATCCTGTTCGTGGGTACCAAGAAGCAGGCTCAGGAAGTTATCGCTGAGCAGGCAACCCGCGTGAACATGCCCTACGTGAACCACCGCTGGCTCGGTGGTATGCTGACCAACTTTAGCACCATCTCCAAGAGCATCGAGCGCATGAAGGAACTCGAGCAGATTGACTTCGACGATGTAGCAGGTTCTCGCTACACCAAGAAGGAACTGCTCCTCATGCGTCGCGAGTTCGAGAAGCTCGAGAAGACCCTCGGCGGTATCCGTAACCTGTCCAAGGTTCCCTCCCTCCTGTGGGTTGTTGACACCAAGAAGGAGCACCTGGCAGTTAACGAGGCTCAGAAGCTGGGCATCCCCGTTGTTGCTATCCTCGACACCAACTGCGACCCCGACGAGGTTGCTTTCCCGATTCCCGGTAACGACGACGCTATCCGCTCCGTCAACCTGCTCACCCGCGTGATTGCTGACGCAGTGGCAGCCGGCCTGATCGAGCGCAACGCTAAGAAGAACGGCAAGGCTGAAGCAGCTGAGGAGCCCATGGCAGCTTGGGAGCGCGAGCTCCTGGAGCAGCACGAGGCTGCACAGGCTGAAGAGGCAGCTAAGTAAGCTTTCTTAGCCCACTAAGCTTTATGCTTTGTGGCCCCCGCCTGCGGGGACCACGTTCGGACGGCGCCCGCCCTGACCTGGGCGCGGCGCCGTCCGCCATTTGTACCACCGGGATGTCATCCCGATTTATTACAGCAACACAAGGAGTTCACAATGGCGAACTACACCGCAGCAGACATCAAGGCACTGCGCGAGAAGACCGGCGCAGGTATGCTCGACGTCAAGAAGGCTCTGGACGAGGCTAACGGCGACCAGCAGAAGGCTGCCGAGATTATCCGCGTTAAGGGTCTGAAGGGCATCACCAAGCGCGAGGGTCGCGCAACCGCTGAGGGTCTGGTAGCTGCACGCGTTGAGAACGGCGTTGGCTACATGATCGAGGTCAACTCTGAGACCGACTTCGTGGCAAAGTCCGACCCCTTCATCGCTTTCGGCCAGAACGTGCTCGAGGCTGCTATTGCTGCTAACGCTTCCACCCTGGAAGAGCTGCAGGCTGCATCCTACGAGGGCAAGACCGTTGAGGAGCTGACCACCGACGCTGGTGCACTGCTCGGCGAGAAGATCGTTGTCCGCCGCGTTGCACGCGTTGAGGGCGAGAACGTTGCAGTTTACCTGCACAAGACCTCCAAGGACCTGCCGGCACAGGTTGGCGTTCTGCTGGCTGTCTCCGGTGAGAACACCGACGAGATCGCACACGACGTTGCAGTGCACATTGCTGCAATGAGCCCCAAGTACCTGGATTCCGAGTCCATCCCCGCAGACCAGATCGAGACCGAGAAGCGCGTTGCTCGCGAGACCGCAATCGCTGAGGGCAAGCCCGAGAAGATTCTGGACAAGATCGTTGAGGGTCGCCTGAAGGGCTTCTTCAAGGAGAACACCCTGCTCGATCAGGACTTCGCGAAGGACTCCAAGAAGTCTGTCGCACAGGTTCTGTCCGAGGCTGGCGCAACCGCTACCGCGTTCGCACGTTTCCGCGTGGGCGCATAAGGACTCGCTGCAGTTCTACCCTTCCGTATTGCGGGTTCCCGGTAAGGGAAATCGTATGAGGTTGGGATTATAGCCTGAAGCCGGGTAGTCACCACTGGTGGCTACCCGGCTTTGCTGTATCCTTGATAAGGACTAGGCGGCAGGAGTCCGCCCCAATCACCCATAACAATCCCTAGGTAAGCCACTGGAGGAACCATGACTGAAGCGAATCCCCGCCCGATGCACCGTGACGAAACCGGCCGCCGCCGCGTTTTGCTCAAGCTTTCCGGTGAGGTTTTTGGTGGCGGTGAAGTTGGCATTTCGACCGAGGTCGTGCGCAGCATCGCTAAGCAGATCGCCGCAACTGTTGGCGAGGTTGAGACCTCCATCGTGATTGGTGGCGGTAACTTCTTCCGTGGCGCTGAACTCTCTCAGGCGGGTATGGATCGTTCCCGTGCAGACTACATGGGTATGCTCGGCACCGTGATGAACTCCCTGGCTCTGCAGGACTTCCTGGAGCAGGAGGGTATTGACACCCGCGTTCAGTCGGCTATCACCATGCCGCAGGTTGCTGAGACTTACATTCCTCGCCGCGCGATTCGCCACATGCAGAAGGACCGCGTCGTGATTTTCGGTGCTGGTGCGGGTCTGCCCTACTTCTCCACCGACACTGTGGCTGCTCAGCGCGCCCTGGAAATCCACGCAGATGAGGTTCTGGTGGCTAAGAACGGCGTGGACGGCATCTACACTGCTGACCCGAACAAGGACCCCAACGCTGAGCGCCTGTACAACCTCACCTACGATGAGGCAATGCAGCGCAACATCCGCGTGCTGGACCAGACCGCGTTCTCCCTGTGCCGTGACAACAACGTGACCATGCGCGTGTTCGGCATGCAGGGTGAGGGTAACGTGACCCGCGCGATTCTGGGCGAGAAGATGGGTACCCTCGTTACTCGCTAACGCCTAATTTTCTAGGCCGGGGCATGTTTGATGCCCCTCTGATTGTGACCGTGCTCGATAGCCCGGACTTATTCTGGACGGTACCGCGCGGGTAGGCGCTAAAACTCGCTTATGCCCGCCGGTACCGTCTAGACTTATATCAAATACGACGTTCTGCCTCTTTCCCGTCGACTTCGCATTATTCCTCAGGTTTTCGCCTCGGATGCGCCGCGAACCGGTAGGGAAATCATGAAGGCTGAACGCGCACCCACCGACAATTCTGGTACCCCAGAATACCGACAAAGGAGATCCTTTCGTGATCGAAGAAATCCTTGCCGAAGCCGGCGAGAAGATGGAAAAGACCATCGAAGCAACCAAGACTGAGTTCGCTAAGGTTCGTACCGGTCGTGTGAACCCCGCAATCTTCAGCGGCCTGACCGCCGAGTACTACGGCGCACCGACCCCGCTGCAGCAGCTGGTGTCCTTCAACGTTGAGGACGCACGTACCGTCAAGATCGTTCCCTTCGACGTGACCGCACTGGCGGCTATTGAGAAGGCTCTGCGTGACTCTGACCTGGGTGTTAACCCCAGCAACGACGGTGCAGCTATCCGCGTTGTCATGCCCGAAATGACCGCTGAGCGCCGTAAGGAATACACCAAGCTCGTCAACAGCAAGGCTGAGGAGTCCCGCGTTTCCATCCGTAACGTTCGCCGCCACGCTAAGACCGCTATCGACAAGCTCGTCAAGGACAGCGAAATCGGTGAGGACGAAGGCGCACGCGCTGAGAAGGAACTGGACGCACAGACCAAGAAGCACATCGACCAGGTCGACGCACTGTACAAGCACAAGGAAGCTGAACTGCTCGAGGTCTAAACCCTAATGAGTGCACGCAAAGAAGCGAAAGAAGAGAGAAGCGCACCGCCTGCGCCACAGCCGAGCCCGCAGACCGCTGCAACGCCGGTGAAGTCGCGCAGCGCCAAAGCTGGCCGTAACCTGCCCGCCGCCATTGGTGTGGGCGTTGGTTTCGGCATGCTGCTGGCGCTGGGTCTGATGTACCAGCCGATTTTTGTTGCGATCGCTACCGGCGCGGCAGCTTTGGGCGCCTGGGAGATTGGGCACGTGCTCAACACCCGCCGCGGCTACGGCATCCCGGAGTACCTGCTGGGTGGCCTGTCTGGCGCAATTGTGGTGGTGTCGTACCTGTTCGGTTTTACCGGGCTGGGCATCGCCCTGGCGGTGAGCCTGCTGGTGCTGCTGTTCTCTTCTGCTCTTGTGCGTGCTGACCGTCAGGTCTCACTGGGTAAGTCTTTGAGCGGTAGCGCCCTGGCTCTGCTGTGGGTGCCGCTGATGCTGGGCATCGCCATGGTCTACTTCCAGACGGACCACGGCGAGCGTGGCGTCCTCATGATTCTGCTGATGGCCATCTGCAATGACACGTTCGGCTTTATTGCCGGTGTGAATTGGGGTAAGCACCCGATGGCGCCGAAGATTTCCCCGAAGAAAAGCTGGGAGGGCCTGGCTGGATCCTTCGTCGGCTCGGCGGTTGTTGGTGCTATCGCCTTGGCGGTCATGGGGTCGCCCTGGTACTGGGCTATTCCGCTGGCGGCGGTTATGGTGGTCGCTTCGACTGCCGGTGATCTGGTGGAGTCCGTGTTCAAGCGCCGTATGGGTGTGAAGGACATGTCGAATATTCTGCCCGGTCACGGCGGCATGATGGATCGCCTGGACTCGATTCTTTTTGCTGCGGCGGCTGGTTGCCTGATTTTCCGGTTTATTATGCCGCTCTAGGCCTGAAGCTTTGATTGATTGCAGGAGGCGGGGCGTTTCTTCCCACGAGTGGGGGAGGGGCGCCTCGCCTTTGCTATACCCGTTTGCTGTACCCATCTTGCTGTACCTGCCTTTTCTGTACCCGGTGAATCAGGGGTGTAGGGGACTATATCTAAGACACCGCCCGCCAACCTTGCATCGGGTAGCCTCAGCATTGGTATTCTTAAAGTTCAATCGTCGAGAGGAGCCACCTTGGCAAGCACCACCCGCGGAGACGGATTTGCCCGTGCAGCAGAAACCGAACCCGGCTACAAGCGCAGTGAAGTAGACCGCCTGTTCACCCGCCTTGCCGAGGACTACGAGAAGCTCAGCGGAGCCTCCGAGCTACCCGAAGACCTCTACACCTCCCGACGAATCCGCCAGGTCGTCTTCCGTGAAGAGCCCGGCGGCTACCAGCTGGATGTGGTCGACCGCGCCCTCGAAAAGATTGAGGAACGCTTCGCCAAGCTCGAACGCAGCCGCTACATTGAGGCGTACGGCCTGGACAACTGGGAACGCTCCCTAGTGGAGACCGGCGAGCTGCTCGCTGGCCGCCTGGAACGCCCCGCCGGTGAGCGTTTCCGCCGCCCCAGCAAGCGCCGCCACATGGGCTACTTCGTCGGCGATGTGGACGCCATCTGCGACCGCGTGTACGCCCAGCTCAACAGCGAAGAGCCGCTGGACCCCTCCGTGGTGCGCCACGCAAAGTTCCGCCCCGCCTCCGGCACCGTCAGCTACGAGGAATCGCAGGTGGATGCTTTCCTGGACCGCTGCATTGAGCTGCTGCAAGATCTGCTCTAAAACGTTATGTGTTGAATCCCCCGCCCCGTATGACAGGGTGGGGGATTCTTCTACGCTGGGCTCATCTAGGTTGAGTCCTTCTACGTAGCGGCGAATCAGCGTGCCTCTGCGAAGCCGCGAGCTCATGAGACACTAGAACCATGAAGTTTGGATCCTCAGCACGCGTCGGCGGCAGCCGCGACCGCCTCACCGACGCCCTCACAGAACTCACCCGCGCACCGCAGCGCGTCACCCTCCTCGGCTCAACCGGCTCCATCGGCACCCAAGCCATGGAAGTCATCGACCACCTCGCCGCGCTCAAGGGCACCAGCGCCTCCGCCGACGACGCACCGCTGAAGGTCGTCGCCCTCTCCGCAGGCTCCCGATCCCTCGAACTGCTCGCACGCCAGGCAGTGCACGTGCGCGCCGAACTGATCGCCACCAGCGGTACCGCAGAAGACGCGCAGCGCCTCCGCGAACTTATCGAAGCGGCAGCCTCCGAAGCCGGCATTACCGGCTACACCCCGCAAATCGCTCACGGCGCCGAAGCCTCCGTACAGGCGGCAGCACACCCGGCAGACACCGTCCTCAACGGCATCACCGGCTCCATCGGCCTGGAACCGACCCTCACCGCCCTCAACAGCGGCTACCGCGTGGCACTGGCCAACAAGGAATCCCTCATCGCAGGCGGCCCGCTCGTACGCGCCGCCGTCGACGCATCGCCCCTGAACACCCCCATGGTGCCCGTCGACTCCGAACACTCCGCCCTCGCGCAGGCACTCGCCTCCGGAACTGACGCAGAAATCGACCGACTGATTCTCACCGCATCGGGCGGCCCGTTCCGCGGCTACAAGCGCGAACAGCTGCACGACGTGACCCCCGCGCAGGCGCTCGCACACCCCACCTGGGACATGGGCCTGGTCGTCACCACCAACTCGGCAACCATGGTCAACAAGGCACTCGAAGTGCTTGAAGCACACCACCTGTTCGGCGTGGACCTGGACCGTATTGACGTGGCGGTTCACCCGCAGTCGATCGTGCATTCCATGGTGCAGTTCGTGGACGGCTCGACCATCGCGCAGGCGTCGCCGCCGAGCATGGTGCTGCCCATCGCGCTGGGTCTGACCTGGCCGCACCGCATCCCCGGTGCCGTGCCCGCTTGTGACTGGTCGAAGGCGGCATCCTGGACTTTTGAGCCTCTGGACGAGGAAGCATTCCCCGCCGTGCGCATGATCAAGGACGCCGGTAAGATCGGTGGCACCCACCCGGCAGTGTTCAACGCCGCCAACGAGGAAGCCGTCGCTGCATTCCATGCGGGAGCGATTCGCTTTACCGACATTGTCGATTCGGTCGCGCGCGTGCTGGAGGAGCACACCGGCAGCGCTGAGGCTGTCTCTGACGCTGATTTGACGCTGGAGGCTGTGCTGAACGCGGAGCGTTGGGCTCGCGTTCGCGCGAATGAGCTGCTGGGTATGACCGGCAACTAACCGGTTCTGGGGGAGGCACCCGCATTTCTAGGGGATGCGGCCGGTGCAGAAGGGGCGGTGTTCGTCTTCGCCTCGCTGGTTGGGACGGCACGCCGCATGTTTCCTCCGCGCCTACGCAGGGGCACCCGTCACCCGGACGCTCCGCTCTTCCTTGCTTCGCTTCGGAGAGCGTCCGTGTGACACCCTGAGGGCGCTTCCGGAAAACACGGCGCGCCACCCCGTATCCCGATAGAAAAACATGCGGTGCGCCGCCCAGACACTGCATGGTAGGCTAGTGTTCAAATCATCTTCTCTCAAGGGCAAACAACGATGAGCCCTGTGAACGAGTGAACAAAGATGCAGCTATATTTCACGAGGAAGTGCACACCTATGCGTCGACAGAACACCCTACGAGCCCTCGCCGGGGCTCTACTCCCGCTGACCCTGGTGCTTAGCTCCTGCGCATCCGGGCAGCCCAGTGCCGACTCCTCGGCTTCCGCTAACGCTGAGAAGGCGTATAGCGCCTCCAAGAGCCCCGATAGTCAAGCTATCGAAAAAGTAGAGAACCTCGCCTCACTTTCTGACAACGTTGTTCGTGCCTACCAGCGTTCCCTGAGCCAGTGCATGGCTGAACGAGGATTCCAGAACTACAAGGTTCCTGCAGGAGAAACTGAACCCCCGCTGCTACAGACCACTGGTTTCGAACCTCTCACCGTTGCGGATGCCCGCGCTCGCGGATACAAAGAGCGCTCATCCTTGGTGACTGCTGAGCTGGAAGAGCAGAGCCGGACTATGAGCGACGCTGAAAAGCAGGCTCTTGACGGTACCGAAGGAAAGGGCGGTTGCCGGCAAGAAGCCACCCGCGCAGTCTTCGGTTCAGAGGAATCCCGCGCGACCATACGAAAGGTCTACATTACTGCCGTTCACTATCTTAACAACGACGCAATCTTCAAAGACCTTGGGCCTGCCACCGAGAAGTGGGCACAGTGCATGAAAGAACACTTTGGAGGCGACTACACCACTCCGGATATGGCTCGCCTACAGTACCGCCAGAACAACCAAGACACCCACGAACTGGCAATCAACGACGCGACCTGCCGCGAAGCAACCGGGCTGGATGCCGAACAGCGGAAGATAGCTATCGCTTACCTGAGTTCCTTCCTCGAAAAGGAGCAGGGCCTCATCGAGCAGGTGACCACCGCCAAGAAAACCGCTGAAGAGAACGCCCGAAAGATTCTGAGCTAACCCTCCGGACTAATCAGACCGGACTAATCAGACCGGACTAATCAGACCGGACTAACCAGAACAGGCTTACAGAGTAGCTGCAACGGCTACACCTCGTCACAGCGTATTGTGCCCGGCACGTATCCCCGTGCCGGGCACAAACTAACCCCACACGGCACCGCCGCCGCCTAAGCCCAAACGGCACAGACAATAGCGTTCCCACACGCGCACCCAAAGAAGGGACACCATGAGCGCCACCCCCACCCGCCAGAAGAAAACCCTCTGGCTCTACGGCATTATCGCCCTGCTCCTCATCATCACCGTCGGCACGCTCATCAGCGCCCAAAACATCAAAACCACCGCCCAAAAAGACGCAGAAGCGGCACCCCCGGACCCCTCCACCATCACCGCCACAGTCACCCGCGAGAAACTGCGCACCACCGTGCCGCTGACCTGCACCGCCAACTATGCCACCTCAACCCCGCTACGCTACAGCGGCGAAGGACAGTACACCGCAATCACCATCAAACACGGTGACACCGTCGGCAACGGAACCCTCATCGCAGAAGTCAACGGTGAACCTCTCATCACCCTCACCGGCGGCTTCGCGCTCTACCGCGATCTCAAACTCGATGATAGCGGCCCCGACGCCGCACTCCTCAACGAGGCACTGACCGCCATGGGACGTCAGGGCCCGCAGCCCGCGCGCATTACCGAAGACACCTACGAGGCTCTCAACAACCTCCTCGACAGCCTCGGCTACGCGCACGTCAAGACTGACCAGCCCATTCCCGCCCGCTACTTCCTCATCATCAACCGTGCCGGACTCGTCACCGGCAACCCCCGCGCAACCGGCGCTATCGCGGACGGTCCCGTAGCCACCATCGCAGAAGGTAACAAGACTCTCAGCTGCACCGGAACCACCGGCAGGCTCACCCCCGAAGCTCGTAGCGGTCAGAAGGTAACCGTGCCCTCCCTCGGCGATACTGAGTACGTCGCAACCCTCGGCTACAAGAACACTTCTGAAGCTGCTGGCGCCGCAGGCAACAGCCAGGCCGGTCGCCAGGCTAATGGTGCAGAAGGCGCAGCTGGCTCCAACCTCAACGGCGTAGCCGGTGCGGCAGGAGGCACCGAAGGCGAACGCATCCTCACCCTCGACGTAGGGGATAAGGCGGACAGCCTCCGAGGTTCCGTCAACGCGGAACTCACCCTCGAAGAAACCCCCGAAACGCACCTGGTTGTGCCCTCATCGGCGCTCTACACCCGTGACGGACAGACCCGAGTCATCGTGCTCGGCCCCGAAAGCTCCAACGGATCGAAGGCCCGCGAAGAACGCGAGGTAACCGTTACCGTCATCAGCAACGCCAATGGCAAGAACGCCGTCACCGGTGACCTGCACGAAGGCGACAGCGTCAAAATCATGCGCGAGAAAAAGTAGGGAGTAGCCATGACTGACTCCCGCGCTGCTCACGCGCACCCACCAGCCTATAGCGTCGATATTCAGGGAGTGTCCCAGCACTTTATGCAGGGTGACACTCGAATTGACGTGCTCAAAAATATTGACCTGAAAGTCCGCTACGGAGAAGTCGTCGCAATCCTGGGACCGTCCGGCAGCGGCAAATCAACCCTGCTGAACATCCTCGGTCTGCTCAGCACGCCCGCCTCCGGCAGCTACCTGCTGGACGGTACAGACACCGCAACCTTCAACGCGGCACAGCGAGCTGAAGCGCGCCTGGACAGCATCGGTTTCGTCTTCCAGGCGTTCCACCTCATCGAGCATAAGAACGTGTACCGCAACGTTGAGCTACCGCTCATCTACCGTGGTGTCCCCAAGGCAGAACGAGCGCAACGGGTTGCGGATACTCTCGCCCTGCTGGGGCTGAGCCACCGAACGGATGCACCCATCACCACTCTCTCAGGCGGTGAAAAGCAGCGTGTGGCTATTGCTCGTGCGCTCATTGGGGAACCGGCGTTGCTGCTCTGTGATGAGCCGACCGGCTCGCTGGATGAAGAGCTCACCCGTGAAGTGATTGACCTGCTCCGCGAATGTACGGGCGATCAGCAAAGCACGATTGTGATTACCCACGACCCGCTCGTGGCGGAGCACTGCGACCGGGTGCTGCGCATGCACGAGGGGCAGCTCATCGAGCAGAAAGCGCCGCAGCAGGAAGAAACGACCGCTCGTGAGCTTCTGAACCAGCCTAGCTTTACTGAGGAACAAGCATCTAAGCCGCAGGGGAGCGGGCGTGCACCCTGGGCGCTCGCCTCCCTCAAAGAAGCGTGGGACGCTACCGTTCACCGGGTGAGGCGCAATATCTTCACCATGCTTGGTGTGGTTCTGGGTATCGCTTCGCTTGTGCTGACCGTTGGTCTGACCGCCACCATTTCTGGGCAGCTGGCGGACAGCTTCGACATTTTTAGAGCTAAGCACCTGACGATTAGCTCTACCCGAACCGAAGCTATGAGCCGGGCTGAACTTCTGAGCCTAGCGGCAAGCGAGAATTATCGGCGTGTTAGCCAGCTGAACGGAGTGACCGGTACCGCGCTGGTGGATCAGCTGGATGAATCCACCGATATTCAGCGCGGCCCCGACAACTTTGGCGAGCGCGGCGCTAACGTGACGGCGTCCGTCCTTGCTGCAACGCCCACTATCTTTAGCGTGCAGGGTCACGAGCTGGTGTGGGGCCGTACCTTCGATGAGGGGCACGTGGAGCGTAACGATAAGGTCGTGGTGCTCAGCGAAAGCGTGATGCGCCAGCTTGCGCTACCCTATAGCCCCGGAGTTACGGTCTATATTCACGATGAGCCGTACACTGTCATCGGTGTGGTGCGGGAGAATCCCTCGCTGACTCTGTCGTACGGTTCGGTCTACCTGCCTCTGGGTGCGAAGCCTGGTGCCGATGTTGAAAAATCGCAGCCCGCTGCCGGTGGCGGTGCCGTTGCGGCGCAGACCGGTAAGCGTTCCACTCAGATTGTGGTGAGTACTGTTGCCGGTGCCGCAAACCAGATTGCGGAGGAAGCACCGTACGCGCTCTCGCCGGAACGCCCCGCGCTGTATAGCGTGAGTGTTCCGCCGGAGCCGAAGACCCTTCGCGAAGCCGTCGACCAGCAGCAACGCACCATGCTTCTTGCCATGAGCGTTATTACCCTCGTGATTGGTGCAATGGGCATTATGAACACGTTCCTGGTTGCGGTGATGGAGCGTCGCCGTGAGGTGGGTTTGCGTCTGGCTATTGGTATGCGCCCTTCGGGTATTCTGCTGCAGTTCTCGGCGGAGGCGCTGCTGACCGGCATCCTGGGCGCTGTGGCTGGTATTGTGCTGGCGGTTAACGGCATCTCGATTGTGTCTTTGATGAACCGTTGGACGCCGATTATTAGTGCCGACACTATTCTGCTGGGCCTGGGCGCTGGTGCGCTGGTTGGTGTGTTGGCTGGTCTGTACCCGGCGGCGAAGGCTTCGCGTATTGATCCGGCACAGACCCTGGCGGCAGGCTAGTTGTTGAGGAAGGCGTGAAGGTGCGGTGTTCGTCCTCATTCAGCACCATAGCGTTTGGGGAGGCACGCCGCATGTTTCCTCCGCGCCTACGCAGGGGCACCCGTCACCCGGACGCTCCGCTTTCTCCTCGCTTCGCTGCGGAAGAGCGTCCGTGTGACACCCTGAGGGCGCATCCGGAAAACACGGCGCGCCACCTCGGGTAGCCTAGCGTGCGTGTGGAGGGGCGGTGTCGTCCGAACGTGACATCAGGGTGCCCGAAGCGAAGCGAGGGCGGGTGCCCCTGTAGGAACGAGGACGAACACCACCCCTCCACATGCCCGCACCTCACCGGAGGAAGGGTATAGCGTACCCACCCACACCGTCCTGCATAGTCATATGAGGCGGGGGAGGGCGCCTTCACAGGCTAAGCGAGTATCCTAGAAGCTTCGTATCCCCGAACCGAAACGAGAAAAAGCGTGGAAATCCTGCTGTACGCTGTGGGCATTATCCTCATGGCAATCGCTATTGCCGTCTCGATTGCCCTGCACGAGGTGGGGCATCTGGTGCCCGCGAAGCTGTTCAATGTGCGCGTTCCGCAGTACATGATTGGCTTCGGTAAGACCGTGTTCTCTTTCCGCCGCGGCGAGACTGAGTACGGTTTCAAGGCGATCCCGTTGGGCGGCTACATTTCGATGATTGGCATGTACCCGCCGAGCCCTGCTGAGGTGAAGGAGCACCATGAGGAGGGCCATTCGGGCAGTACCAGCCCGTTTGCGTCCTTGGCTGAGGAAGCGCGTGCGGCGGATGCTGAGCGTCTGAAGCCCGGCGATGAGGACCGCCTGTTCTATAAGTTGCCGGTGCTCAAGCGCATGGTGATTATGCTGGGTGGCCCGACGATGAACCTGCTGATTGGTGTGGTGTGTACTGCTGTGCTGATTTGTGGTTTTGGTACGGCGCAGGTGACGAATAAGGTGTCAGCGGTGTCTGAGTGCGTGCCGAGCGTGAATGTCACTCATGATTCGATTAGCTATGGCGAGTGTACGGATAAGTCCACTCCGTCGCCTGCGAAGGCTGCTGGTGTGCGGGTGGGTGACCGTGTGGTTGCTGTGAATGGTGCGTCGACGGGTTCGTGGGAGGCGGTGTCTTCGGCGATTCGTGCGGCGGGTTCTCACCCGAGCACTTTGACGGTGGAGCGTGATGGTCAGCGTCTGGATTTGTTGGTGACTCCGGTTGAGATGATCCGCCCGGTTTCTGATGGTAAGGGCCAGTATGCGCGTGCTGCGGATGGTTCGATTGCGACGACTCGCGGCGGTTTTGTGGGTGTGTCGCCGTCGAGTGAGTTGGTGCCTGGTTCTATTACTGAGGTGCCTGCGATGGTGGGCGATACGCTCTCTCGTGTGGGTTCGTCGATGTTGTCGTTGCCGCAGCGTGTGTGGGAGTTGACGGTGACTTTGGTGACTGGTGGTGAGCGTAGTGTTGAGTCGCCGGTGTCTGTGGTTGGTGTGAGTCGTATTGCCGGTGAGGTGACGGCTACTGACCGTATTGATGTGAAGGCGAAGGCTGCGATGTTGGTCTCGCTGGTGGCGAATATGAATTTGATGCTTTTTGCGTTTAATCTGATTCCGCTTCTGCCTCTGGATGGTGGCCACGTGTTGGGTGCGCTCTGGGAGGGGGTGCGTCGTTTCTTTGCACGTTTGACTGGGCGTAAGGATCCGGGTCCGTTTGATCCGGTGAAGTTGTTGCCGTTGACGTATGTGGTGGCAGGCGCGTTTATTGTGATGTCTGTCATTCTGATTGTGGCGGATATTGTTAAGCCCATCACCCTGTTTTAGTGTGTTGTTGCGCGCGGTAAGGGTACCCGTATTAGTGCTTTCTTTCGCGTCAGTGGCACAATAAAAAGTTGAACGAAGGATGCGTCGTACGTCCTTCATAACCCATGTATGGAGGAAAACCTTGTCGGTCAGCCTTGGTATGCCGAAGCCCGCTCCCGCGGTTCTGTCCCCGCGTCGTAAGACTCGCCAGTTTAAGGTGGGTTCTGTCGGTGTTGGTTCTGAATCTCCGATTTCGGTGCAGTCGATGACGACCACTAAGACCCACGACATTGGTGCGACTCTGCAGCAGATTGCTGAGTTGACCGCTGCCGGTTGCGATATTGTGCGTGTGGCGTGCCCGACTGATAAGGATGCGGAGGCTCTGCCCATTATTGCGAAGCAGTCCCGTATTCCGGTGATTGCTGATATTCACTTCCAGCCGAAGTACGTGTATGCGGCTATTCAGGCTGGTTGCGGTGCTGTGCGTGTGAACCCGGGTAATATCCGTAAGTTCGATGACCAGGTGAAGGAAATCGCTCAGATGGCTTCGGACCACGGCGTTTCTCTGCGTATTGGTGTGAATGCTGGTTCGCTGGATAAGCGTCTGTTGGAGAAGTACGGTAAGGCTACTCCGGAGGCTCTGGTTGAGTCTGCTGTGTGGGAGGCGTCGCTCTTTGAGGAGCACGGTTTCCGCGATTTCAAGATTTCTGTGAAGCATAATGACCCTGTGGTGATGGTGGAGGCGTACCGTCAGCTTGCTGAGCGTGGTGACTGGCCCCTGCACTTGGGTGTTACTGAGGCTGGTCCGGCGTTCCAGGGCACTATTAAGAGCTCGGTGGCGTTTGGTACTCTGCTGTCTCAGGGTATTGGCGATACTATTCGCGTGTCGCTGTCTGCTCCTCCGGTTGAGGAGGTGAAGGTGGGCACCAAGATCCTGGAGTCGCTGAACCTTCGCCCCCGCAAGCTGGATATCGTTTCGTGCCCGTCGTGTGGTCGTGCGCAGGTGAACGTGTGGGAGCTTGCTGAGAACGTGACTAAGGGCCTGGAGCACATGAAGGTTCCGCTGCGTGTTGCCGTGATGGGTTGCGTGGTGAACGGTCCGGGTGAGGCTCGTGAGGCTGACCTGGGTGTGGCGTCCGGTAACGGTAAGGGCCAGATTTTTGTGAAGGGTGAGGTCATTAAGACTGTGCCTGAGGATCAGATCGTTGAGACTCTGATTGAAGAGGCGACCCGTATTGCTGCTGAGATGGAGGCTTCGGGCGAGTATGTTCCCGAGGGGTCCCCGGCTGTTTCGGTGAGCTAGTTAGCTTTTGTGCGCGGAGGCGCCCTGGTGAGGGCGCCTCCGCGCTTTTCCGGTTATGTCCGGTTATGGTGGTGGCAGGCTTGGTGCTTGCCGCTGCTGGTTGTGGCCGCAGGATCCGGTTGCTTTTTCGGGGTGCGTGTCCCCGTGTTTTCACTTATTTTTGTCGCTCTTTCTCTATCACTCAACAGGTCATGTTCACTCTTTTTTCTCGCCGCCGTAAGGCTAATCGTGCCCGGCGTGCTGCTGTTTCGTCTGCTGCTGTTTCGTCGATGGATTCTTTCCCTATGCCTGATCGCGTGAAGGAACACGTTTTTGCTCTGGATGCTCGGTGGTGCGATGAGCTGGAGGAGGTCCTGTTCAGTGACCCGGTCCCGAATCTGTACTCCATTGAGCATTATTTGGCGTGCCCTCTTCCGATGAGGTCCCCGCGTATTCCGCTGCACTACTATCAGGGTTTTGTGGGTTGTGAACGTGACGGGCAGCTGTGCTGTGTGCTGTTGTTGGGTTCGAATGTGGTGCCGGTGCGGCTGTGCGGTGTCGCTGTTGAACATGCTGAGCAAGGTGCGGACTCTCATGGGGCTGAAGCGGCGGATGCCCCCGCCCCGGACACTCCCACCCTGGATGCTACGGCGCTCGCGCATCGTGACGCGCTGGCTCAGCTACTTCTGCAGGTGGGTTCTCGCCTGGATTCCATGTTCGGTGAGAGCGCCTTCGTGATGCCCCTGTGGACGCGCATGCAGGAGCTGTGCGAGCAGACTCGCGGCGGTAAGAGCCCGCTGTTGCAGATACTGCAGCCGAGCCTGGGTGACGGTTGTGATCACCGTGCGCGGGTTCTGTCGGAGCGTTCCAATCAGCCGCTGCTGTATCTGCCGCCGGAGAAGGATCTCGCTCGCTTCTACGCCGCGGAGCTTCCTGAGCTGCCGGCGCACCTGCCCGCGCCTCTCAAACCCGTGCCCATCAAACCCGAGCCCCTCAAGCCGGGGCAGAGCCCCGCCGGTGCTGTCCAACTCAGCGGTGAGCCTGCCGGGTATGCGCGCCTTGCCACCTCTGCGGACCTGGGGGAGCTTCTGCCCGCCGCGGCCGCCATGTTCACCGAGGAGGTCGGCTTCGACCCGGTTGCTCGCTACGGTGACGGCTATGCGGCGCGCCTGCGCACGCTCATTGCCGGTCAGCGCAGCGCCATTGTCACCGATGTGAACGGGCGGGTTATCTTCAAGGCGGATGCGGGCATCGTGAACCTGGACGCCGCGCAGGTGCAGGGCGTGTGGCTGCATCCGGACTACCGCGGCTACGGTCTGGCTAAGCCGTTCTTTGCCGCCGCCGCGCAGATTCTGCAGCGCTACTACCCGCATTTGAGCCTGTACGTGAACGACTACAACGCCCGTGCTCTTGCCATGTACCGGGGGACTGGTTGGGAGCAGATTGGGCAGTTCTCGACCATCATTTTTGAGCGCTAAACACGCCGAACCCTAAAACGCTATAAAATTAAAGACGACTGTGCCTATTTACGGCTTACCCGGTGAGCCGTGGGCACCCCACCTAAACCTATCGACCTTTCAAGGAGAATCGTGGTACTTCGCCTTTCCAACCTCTTCGTGCGCACTCTGCGCGAGGACCCCGTAGACGCTGAGGTCGCCAGCCACAAGCTGCTGGTTCGCGCCGGTTACATCCGCCGCGCAGCCCCCGGCGTGTACACCTGGCTGCCCCTGGGCCTGAAGGTACTGCGCAAGGTCGAGAACATCATCCGTGAAGAGATGGACGCCATTGGCGCGCAGGAAGTTCACTTCCCCGCGCTGCTGCCCCGCGAACCCTACGAGGCAACCAACCGCTGGGACGAGTACGGCGATAACCTCTTCCGCCTCAAGGACCGCAAGGGTGCAGACATGCTGCTGGCACCCACCCACGAGGAAATGTTCACCCTATTGGTCAAGGACCTGTACTCCTCCTACAAGGATTTGCCGGTTTACCTGTACCAGATTCAGACCAAGTACCGCGATGAGGCACGCCCCCGCGCGGGCCTGCTGCGCGGCCGCGAGTTCGTCATGAAGGACTCCTACTCCTTCAACATTGACGATGAGGGCCTGAACGAGGCGTACATGGCGCACCGTGCCGCCTACCAGCGCATTTTCGAGCGCCTGGGCCTGGAGATTGTCATTGTGACCGCACAGTCCGGCGCGATGGGCGGCTCCCGCAGTGAAGAGTTCCTGCACCCGACCCCCATCGGTGAGGACACCTTCGTGCGTTCCGCGGGCGGCTACGCGGCAAACGTTGAGGCCGTCACCACCGTGGTTCCCGAGGAAATCGAAATCACCGAGGACACCCCGGCGGCAATCCTTGTGGGCACCCCCGACTCCGCCACCATTGAGACCCTGGTGGAGCGCATGAACGAGCTGCACTCCGAGGTTACCGGCGGCACCCTGGATGCTTCGCAGACCCTCAAGTGCTTCCTGGGCACCGTCATCACCCCCTCCGGCGAGCGTAAGGTCTTCGCCGTGGGCGTTCCCGGCGACCGTGCCGTGGACCTGGGCCGCGTTGAGGTCAACATCGGTGCCCTGCTGGGCATCGGCGGCGAGGTTGAGGTTGAGGCAGCCAGCGAAGAGGACCTGAAGGCATACCCGCAGCTGGTCAAGGGCTACATTGGCCCCGGCCTGAGCCTGGATGCGCCCCTGTTCGGTGCGCACACCGAGGACGAGGATGCGGTGGCTTCCGCAACCGGTATTCCCTTCTTCGTTGACCCCCGCGTGGTGCGCGGTACCCGCTGGGTGGCCGGCGCAAACGAAGAGGGCAAGCACGTGGCGAACCTGGTCTTCGGCCGCGACTTCACCGCCGACGGCGTCATTGAGGCGTGCGAGGTGCGCGAAGGCGACCCGGCACCGGACGGCTCCGGCGAACTGGTCGCAGCCCGCGGCATCGAGATGGGGCACATCTTCGCCCTGGGCCGCAAGTACGCTGAGGCACTGGGTCTGAAGGTTCTGGACCAGAACGGCAAGCTGCAGACCGTGACCATGGGCTCCTACGGTGTGGGCGTGACCCGCGCACTGGCTGCTATCGCCGAGGGCAACCACGACGAGAAGGGCCTGATCTGGCCGCGTAACCTGGCACCGGCAGACGTGCACATCGTCATCACCGGCAAGGATGCAGCATCCCACGAGTACGCTGAAGAGCTCAGCGCATCCCTGGAATCCGCCGGCCTGCAGGTCATGCTGGATGACCGCCCGAAGACCAGCCCCGGCGTGAAGTTCGGCGACGCCGAGCTGCTGGGTGTGCCCACCATCCTGGTGATTGGTCGCGGCTTCAAGGACGGCGTGCTGGAACTGAAGGACCGCCGCAGCGGTGAGGCTCGCGAGGTGTCCGTCGAGAACGCGGTGGCTGAGGTCATCGCTGAGGTGCGCGGCGCCTAAGGCACGCCACTAGCCCGCAAAAACGTAAAACCGTCGCCACCTGCCCCGCCTCCCAAGAGGTGGGGCAGGGTAGCGGCGGAAGAATGAAAGAAGAGAACTATGGCATATAAGCCGAAGCGTTCTGGCTCTAAGAAGAGCGCCCCGAATGCACGCGCTCGCCGTGCCGCATCCCGCGTGGCGAATGGTGTGAACACTCCCCGCACTCGAGTTGAGAGTGAGCCCGTGGTGGAGGCACCGGTGCGCGTGGGTACCCGCGCGATCCGTGAGGAAGAGGTTGCCGAGGCGATTGCCCCGGTTATCTCCGAGTTCTCGCTGGTGCTGGAGGGTCTGAAGATTTCGGGCCCGGCGGCGAACCGCACCGTGAAGATTACGGTGGACTACACCGCTGAGCGTACCGATTCGCTGTCGCTGGATTCCCTCGCGGAGATTTCCGGTGCGATTTCGGGCGCCCTGGACCGTGCGGATGAGAACGACGAGTTCTTCCCCTACGAGCTGGAGGTGTCCTCGCCGGGTGCTACCCGTGCCCTGACCGAGCGCCGCCACTGGGAACGTGCCCGTACCCGCCTGATCGCGGTCACCGCACCCGACGGCACCGAGTACCTGGCGCGTCTGCACGAGGTGCAGGATGAAGGTCCGGTGCTGGCTCGTAAGAAGAACACGAAGAAGGGTCAGAAGGAGTCCTACCACGAGCCGAGCTTGCTTCCGTGGGAAAATATTGCTTCTGCTCACGTCGAGATTGACTTCAATTCGCCCGCTGAGCCGGTAGAATAGAGTTATTAAAGCTTCAGGCACGGGGTGCTCCGTGCCAGGTATATACCGTTCGGGAGCCGGGGCGCACTAAGCGTCCCGGCGCCGTGCTAACTGGGAAAGGCTGAAAAGCGTGGAGGATATTAAAACTATTGACCTGGGCGCACTGCGCGCATTGGCGAAGCAGCGCTCTCTCGTCATGGAGGAGCTCTTCACCCTGGTTGAGAACGCCCTGCTGCTCGCGTACATGAAGCAGCCCGGCGCCATTAAGGGTTCTCGTGCCGTCATCGACCACACCACCGGCGAGTTCGTCATTCTGGCTCCTGAGCTTGATGAGGACAACCAGAAGATTGACGAGTTCGACGATACCCCGAACAACTTTGGCCGTATCGCTGCCGCAACCGTCCGTCAGGTGCTCTCGCAGCGTCTGCGTGACGCTGAGGACGCATCCGTTCTGGGTGAGTTCAAGGACCGTGAGGGCACCCTGGTGTCCGGCGTGATTCAGCAGGGCAACAACCCGCGTATGGTTCAGGTTGACCTGGGCACCGTTGAAGCTGTTCTGCCCAGCAACGAGCAGGTTCCGGGCGAGAAGTACCCGCACGGCTCCCGCCTGCGCGCCTACCTGGTTGAGGCTCGCCGCGGCCCCAAGGGTCCCTCGATTGTGGTTTCTCGTTCGCACCCGAACCTGGTTCTGCGCCTGTTCGAGCACGAGGTTCCCGAAATCTCTGAGGGCCTGGTTTCCATTAACTCCATCGCCCGTGAAGCTGGCCACCGCTCCAAGATTGCTGTGTCCGCGAAGAACCCGACCATTAATGCGAAGGGTGCGTGCATCGGCGATATGGGTGCCCGCGTGCGTGCGGTTGCTGCCGAGCTGAACGACGAGAAGATTGACATTGTCGACTACTCGACCGATCCGGCAACCTTCATCGCTGCGGCGCTGTCCCCGGCGAAGGTCACCGAGGTCATTATCGCGAACCCGCGTGAGTACTCCGCTCGTGCCGTGGTTCCGGATGACCAGCTGTCCCTGGCTATCGGCCGTGAGGGTCAGAATGCACGTCTGGCAGCGAAGCTGACCGGCTGGCGTATCGATATTCTCTCCGAGTCCAAGTACGCTCAGGTTCGTGCCGAGGAAGAGGTTGCAGCTCGCGTGGCTCGTAGCCTGGCTGAAGAATCAGAAGAAGAGTCCGCACAGGACGCTGAATAAGCATTAGCCCCGGTGAGGGGCGTATCCCGCGGCATATCCTTTTGATGCAGGCGCAAGAGATCGGGCAGGAACGTGCCCGGTGTTCTTGCGCCTGCGTCACAGTTTTGCCCATGATTCTTAAAAACGGGATACACTATTAAGATGTGCCGGTGTGTAACCGGGCGCTTTAACGCGCCCTCGCACACACCGGATAGAGCATCACGAATGTACTGCGAACGCGGTTCTGCACACACGCTAGAGAGGGGAGAGGACCATGAGCAATCACGACCTCACCGCAACCTCCGAAGCGTTTGAAGGACCGGTCCGCACCTGCATCGGATGCCGTGCCCGCGATGAACAGCGCAACCTGCTGCGCATCGCCCGCACACTCGTCACGTCTGCTACCGAGCAGACGGACACCCCGCCCTATCAGCCCGATACGGCGGGAACTATGCCCGGACGAGGCGCTTGGATCCATCCGAGCGAAAAGTGCGTAGCCGCTCTGCAGAAAAAGAACGGTCTGGCGCGAGCCTTCAAAAAAGCGGTCCCTGCAGCCCAGCTGCAGGCGTGCTGCGAGCAGATTCGAGCCGTGATTGCGGACTCGACCCCCTCGTAGACGCTTTTCGGGTATATGCCCTCTGTAAGTCAACGAGTTTGACGACTTCTTATCTGAAAGCGAGTCAGAAAACTGATGGATATCTAATGAGTGCCGCGAAATGAGTACCCTTTCGTGCTCACCCACCGGCAATTTCACGAATTGGCGCGCCTTCGGGCGTGCACCCCGTAAACATTAGTGTCCGCACCATTCCCGGTGCGGACCGGGAATGGAGAAAATTTGGCTCAGCCTCGAGTACACGAGTTTGCTAAAGAAGTAGGCGTACCTTCCAAGGAAGTTATCGCCAAGCTCAAGGATATGGGCGAGTTCGTTAAGAGCTCCTCTTCCACCCTGAACCCCATGGTTCTGAAGAAGCTGCGCGCGGAATTCCCCGCCGCAGCGGCTAAGCCTGCCGCAAAGGCAGGTCCCGCAGAGTCGGCAGCTAAGCCGGCTCCCAAGCCCGCAGCGGCTAAGCCTGCCGCTAAGCCGGCTCCCAAGCCCGCAGCGGCTAAGCCTGCCGCTAAGTCGGCACCCAAGCCCGCAGCTGAGAGCGCAGCTCCCAAGCCTGCAGCAGCTAAGCCCGCCGCAAAGCCGGCAGCAGCACCCAAGCCCGGCGGCCCCCGCCCGGGTAACAACCCCTTCGCATCCCAGCAGGGCATGGCACGCCCCGAGGCAGCACCGAAGCCGGCAGCACCCAAGCCTGCCGCTCCGAAGCCCGGCCCCAAGCCCGGTCCTCGCCCCGGTAACAACCCCTTCGCATCCCAGCAGGGCATGAAGCGTGGCGGCGGCGACTCCCAGCGTTCCGGCGGTCCCCGTCCGGCACGTAACGGTCGTCCCGGTGGCAACGGTGGCGCACGCCCCGGCGGTAACGGCGGTCCCCGCCCCGCAGGTGGCGCACGTCCCGGTGGTAACGGCGGTCCTCGCCCGGCAGGTGGCGCACGTCCCGGTGCACCCCGTCCGGCTGGTGGCGGCGGCGCACGCCCGAACCCCTCGATGATGCCCAAGGTTTCCAACGTTGGTGGCGGCGCGTCCGGTTCCAACAACGGTGGCGGTAACGGCGGCGGCGCACGTCGCGGCGGCGGTTCCGGCGGCTTCAACCGCGGTCCGGGTCGTCCCGGCCCCGGCGGTCGCGGTAATGCACAGGGTGCATTCGGTCGCGGTGGCTCCAAGCGTAAGGGCCGCAAGTCCAAGGCAGCTCGCCGCCATGAGCAGGAGCAGCTGAACGCACCGGCACCCGGTGGCGTGGTTGTTCCTCGCGGCGACGGCTCGACCGAGATTCGTCTGCGCCGCGGCGCGTCCATCATGGACTTCGCTGAGAAGATTGGTGCAAACCCGGCATCGCTGATTACGGTTCTCTTCCACCTGGGTGAGATGGCTACCCAGACTCAGTCCCTGGACGAGGAGACCTTCGAGCTGCTGGGTGCCGAACTGGGTTACGTCATCAAGATCGTTTCCCCGGAGGATGAGGAGCGCGAGCTGCTCGAATCCTTCGACATCAACCTCGAAGCCGAAGCAGAAGCTGAGGGCGAGGACGTCCTGGAGGTTCGTCCCCCGGTTGTTACCGTCATGGGTCACGTTGACCACGGTAAGACCCGCCTGCTGGACGCTATCCGTAACACCAACGTCATTGAGGGTGAGGCCGGCGGCATTACCCAGCACATTGGTGCATACCAGGTCCACACCACCGTTGAGGGTGAAGACCGCGCGATTACCTTCATCGATACCCCCGGTCACGAGGCGTTCACCGCTATGCGTGCCCGTGGTGCGAAGGTCACCGACGTGGCAATCCTCGTGGTCGCAGCTGATGACGGCGTTATGCCCCAGACCGTTGAGGCACTGAACCACGCACAGGCAGCTAACGTGCCGATCGTGGTTGCTGTGAACAAGATCGATAAGGAAGGCGCGTCCCCGGAGAAGATCCGTGGCCAGCTCACCGAGTACGGTCTGATCCCCGAAGAGTACGGTGGCGACACCATGTTCGTGGACGTCTCCGCTCGCAACGGCACCAACATCGACGAGCTGCTTGAGGCTGTCACCCTGACCGCTGACGTGCTCGAACTGACCGCTAACCCGAACAAGGAAGCACGCGGCGTTGCTATTGAAGCAAACCTGGACAAGGGCCGCGGTGCGGTTTCCACCGTCCTGGTTCAGTCCGGTACCCTGCACGTCGGTGACGCTATCGTTGCCGGTGTTGCTCACGGTCGCGTTCGTGCAATGTTCGATGAGAACGGTCAGGCTGTGAAGGAAGCTGGCCCGTCCCGCCCCGTTCAGGTGCTGGGTCTGTCCACCGTTCCTCGTGCAGGCGACACCTTCCTCTCCACCGAGGAAGAGCGCACCGCTCGTCAGATCGCTGAGAAGCGTGAGGCTGCTGATCGTAACGCTCAGCTGGCTAAGCGTCGTAAGCGCGTGACCCTCGAGTCCTTCGACGCCGCTGTGGCTGAGGGCAAGATGGACACCCTGAACCTGATCATTAAGGGTGACGTCTCCGGTGCTGTGGAAGCGCTGGAAGAGTCCCTGATGAAGATCGACGCCGGTGGCGACGAGGTTCAGCTGCGCGTCATCCACCGCGGTGTGGGTGCTATTACCCAGAACGACGTGAACCTGGCTACCGTGGACAACGCGGTCATCATCGGCTTCAACGTCCGCCCGGCAGAGCGCGTTGCAGAACTTGCCGACCGCGAAGGCGTCGAGATGAAGTTCTACTCGGTCATCTACCGTGCGATTGAGGAAATTGAGCAGGCCGTCAAGGGTATGCTCAAGCCCGAGTACGAGGAAGTGGAGCTCGGCTCCGCAGAGATCCGCGAGGTCTTCCGCTCCTCCAAGTGGGGCAACATCGCAGGTTCGATCGTCAAGAACGGCATCATCAAGCGCAACGCCAAGGCACGCCTGGTGCGCGACGGTTCTGTGGTGGCAGACAACCTCACCATCGAGTCGCTGCGTCGTTTCAAGGACGACGCTACCGAGGTTCGCGAAGGTTTCGAGTGTGGTATTGGCCTCGGCTCCTTCAACGACATCAAGGAAGGCGACATTATCGAGACTTGGGAGATGCGCGAAAAGCCGCGTGTCTAAGACTCACACGCTGATGCGCCCGTCACCCGCTAGTGTTCCCGCACCCGCAGGCTTCTAGAGAATAGAGCCTGAGGGGCGGATGCTGGCGGGGCGGGCGCTTCCGCATTACCTGGAACGCCTCCGCAACACCCCGAGTGTTCGCGGAAGCACCACGAGATTTCAAGGAGAAACACATGGCTGATGCAGCCCGCGCGGCACGACTTGCCGACCGCATCAAGGTAATTGTGGCGAAGGCGCTGGAGCGTCGTGTTAAGGATCCCCGCCTCGGTTTTGTGACCATTACCGATGCCCGCGTGACCAACGACCTGCAGCACGCAACCCTGTACTACACCGTGTTCGGCTCCGAAGAGGACGCCGCAAACACTAAGAAGGCGCTGGAATCCGCTAAGGGCATTCTGCGCGCCGAGGTGGGTAAGAACATCACTGCCCGCCTGACCCCCACCCTGACTTTCGTCGCTGACGAGGTTCCCGAGAACGCCTTCCACATTGAGGCGCTTCTGCGTGAGACTCGCGAGCGCGACGCCGCCCTGGCTGCTGCAGCTGAGGGTGCCGAGTACGCTGGTGAGGCTGACCCCTACAAGAAGGACGAGCCTGCCGAGGGTGAGGACGCCTAAGTGGCGAAGAAGCAACCTCAGGGCCCGTCCGGCCTGATGGTCATTGATAAGCCCGCCGGGATGAGTAGCCACGACGCAGTCTCTCAGATGCGTCGTATTGCTGGCACCCGGCGGGTTGGTCACGCCGGTACGCTGGATCCCGCCGCGACCGGCGTGCTGATTTTGGGCATCAATAAGGCGACGAAGCTGCTGACCTACCTGGTCGGTCAGGATAAAACCTATGACGCGACGATTCGCCTGGGCATTGAGACGCTGACTGAGGACGCCGAGGGTGAGCACACCGCCGCGCATCCTGATGCCGTTGAGGCGCTGACCGGTTTGGACGCTGAGCAGATGCGTGCGCGCATCCTGGAGGCTGTGGCGCAGCTCAGCGGCGATATTCTGCAGGTTCCTTCTGCGGTGTCCGCTATTAAGATCAACGGTGTTCGTTCGTATGCGCGTGTGCGTAGCGGTGAGCAGGTTGAGTTGGCGGCGCGTCCGGTGACGATTAGCGAGTTCACGGTACATTTCATCAACCCCGGTTTTGCCGAGTACGTGATTGAGGACCCCGAGAACGAGGGCGAACACGCGGCAACCTCGGTTCCCGTGATTGACTGCAAGGTGACGGTTTCGTGTTCCTCGGGCACCTATATTCGTGCCCTGGCGCGTGATCTGGGCAAGATTCTGGGCACCGGTGGCCATCTGACGGCTCTTCGCCGTACCCGTGTGGGTGCTGTGGTGCTTGAGGATGCCGCCGATTTGGCGCAGTTGAAGCAGCGCCGTGAAGAGTCCGAGGCACCGCTGGAAGATTTGCCGCTGCTTCCCCTGGAGGAGGCAGCACGCCGCATCTTTGGTGCGCGTGAGCTCTCTGCTGCGGAGGCGAGCGATATTTCCTACGGTCGTCGTATTAGCCCCAGCGGTGACGGTTCCGTGGTGAAGCGTTCCGTGCACGCGAGCGCGGATGAGTCCGGCGCGGTGCAGCATGCCAGCGTTGAGGGTATTGTGGCGGGCTTCGCTCCGGACGGTACCCTGGTTGCTCTCCTGGAGAATAAGAAGCAGCGCGGGAAGGTGCAGGCCGCCCCGGTGCTGGTTTTTGAGGCGAATCGTTCCTTCAACTAGGCGTTGAGGGCTTATGATGGGCGAAGAGGGTTCGGTGTTTGCGCCTACCCAAAGCTGATTTGCCCAAACCTGAATCCTTCAATCCTGATTGATTCAGCGCCTATTGAATATGCGCCCTATTCATTCAACACGCTAACGTAAACAACCCCTGAACACACATGACTACTCGTGCGGGTGCCGCCCGGCCCTGCTGAAGGAGAGAAGATGAGCGAGAACCAGAGCTCCGCTAAGAAGGCGAGTGAGCCTCGTACCGCGCCGGTACCCCGTGTGGAGTCTGCACAGGCTGAAGCTACCGTAACCGGGGCTGCTGCGACCGGAGCTGCTACTCAGGGCGGTGCCGCGAAGGCTACCGGCGCTAAGAGCGCTGAGCCCATTTCTGCGGCGAAGGCACCCGAGGGTGTTCGCGTAGCCGCACCGGCGTCCAGCGATAAGGCGTCGCAGAAGGCAGATAAGAAGGCTGAGAAGAAGGCAACCCGCGAGGCGTTTGCCCGCCCCAAGAGCATTGAGGAGGCGGCTAAGCCTCAGAACCGTGCGGCGTTCCGCGCGGCGGTGGCGCTGTACGGTCTGTTCATGATTGCGTACGGTGTGTGGCAGGTTCTGGGCGGTATCCGCGTCATTCCGGATGCGCCTCAGGATTTTGCGAACCCCTCGGTGCAGTCGAACTACGTGTTCTTCGCGGCAACCTATGTGGGCGTGGGCCTGTCCTTCGTGTTCATTGCCATTAAGTTCAAGTGGGTGAACATGCTCGCGTTCTCCTGCCTGGTGGTTTTCCTGGGCGGCGTGGGTCGTATCCTGTCGTGGGCGTTCTTTGGCACCCCGCACTGGTCGCTGATCGTGCTGATGGTGACTGAGCTTGTGATTCCTCCGTGCCTGCTGGTGTGGTACGGCTGGATTAACAAGTCCAATAAGATTCGCGAGGAGATGCTGAAGGCTTCTCGTAACCAGACTCGTAAGTAGTCGTAACGCCCGGGAAGGTTCCTGCCGCACGGTGGGGTGCCTGCCCGGGCTTTTTTCTGGGCGGGGCTTGCTTATAGGCTGGGTTTTCTGCGGGCGGGGTGATGTGCGTGGATTTTCCATGTGCGGAGGCTGCACAGTTGCGTGTCAGATGCCCCGCCGCATCCGCCGCACTAGGGGAGAGGGCACCGCCTGTGAGGGGCGCCGTTTCATTCCCTGTTGATTCCCGTTTTGAATTCTGCATCCTGCCGCCTGTGGTCTAGGATGGTTAGGTACATTTATCTTTTTCAGGAGAGCCCGTGACCCTCTACACCGCTTTGAGCGAGGTCCCCGCCGGCTACGGCCCCTCGGTCGTGACCATCGGCAATTTTGACGGCGTGCACCGTGGACATGCCCGCGTGATTTCGCGCGTGGTCTCCCTTGCTGAAGAGCACGGTTTGAGCTCTATCGCGGTCTCTTTTGACCCGCACCCGATGCAGGTGCACCGTCCCGAGGCGGCCCACCACGACATTATGGGTCAGGGTTCGCGCCGCTACTTCATGTGCCTGCTGGGTCTGAACGACTACCTGCTGCTGAACTATAACCTGGAGTTCGCTGCGCAGACCCCCGAGGAGTTCGTGAAGTCCACCTTTGTGGATGCGCTGAACGCGCGTTTTGTGGTCATCGGTGACGACGTGCGCTTTGGTAAGAACAACTCCGGCGACCTGAACACCATGCGTGAGCTGGGGGAGAAGTACGGCTTTGAGGTCGTGGTCGTTGAGGATTTGATGGTGGATGAGAACACCCGCTGCTCCTCGACCCGCATCCGCCAGCTGCTGCTGGAGGGCGATATGCCCGCCGCAACCGAGCTGCTGGGCCGCCACCACATGATGGCTGGTGAGGTCGTGCACGGTCTGGCGCGCGGCCGCGAGTTGGGCTTCCCGACCGCGAACCTTGAGCTTGAGGCGCGCGGACTGATTCCCGCCGACGGTGTGTACGCCGGTTGGCTCGTGGACGAATCCGGTAACCGTCACCCCTCCGCTATTTCGGTGGGTACGAACCCGACCTTTGACGGTATTGAGCACCGCCAGGTTGAGGCGCACGTGATTGACCGCCCGCAAGAGCGCGTGGAGGATTTCAACCTGTACGGTCAGCGTGTGCTGATTGAATTCGTGAAGCGTCTGCGCCCCATGGTGGCGTACACCGGCGTTGAGGCGCTGATCGAGCAGATTAGCGATGACGTGGTGCAGACCCGCGAGGTGCTGGCTGAGGACGCGAAGAACTACTGCCCGCCGGAGTGCCCGGTGCAGGCGGAAGTGAAGCATCCCCACTTCTAACCCCACCACCTCTCACCCCACTATTGGGAGCCGCAGCCTGCGTTTTCTGCGGTGATGACGTGTGATGCCCCGGCGGTAAGATTTTCGGATCTGCCGCCGGGGCTTCGCGTACCCGACCGGATGCGCTGCAGTGGGCACTGTACTGCGCCTGACCTTGTGCGTCGCCCATGAAACATCCTGCGTTACCCGCGCGGCACCCCTGTTTTAGCCCTCCCCGTTTTAGTCGCCCCGGTTTTAAGAGAAGATAGGGGTATGGAAAAAATGAACGTCGAATCCTTCAACCTCGACCACCGCGCCGTAGCAGCACCCTACGTGCGTATCGCAGACCGCAAGGTCCTGCCCGGTGGCGACACCCTCATCAAGTACGATATCCGCTTCACCCAGCCGAACACCGCGCACCTGGAAATGCCGACCGTGCACTCCATCGAGCACCTGAGCGCCGAGCACATGCGCAACCATACCGACCGTCTGATTGACTTCTCCCCGATGGGTTGCCAGACCGGTTTCTACGCGCTGACCCTGGGCCTGGAGCCCGAGGAGTTCTTCCCCATCCTGGAAGCAACCCTCAACGATATCCTCAACGCGACCGAGGTTCCGGCAGCGAACGAGGTGCAGTGCGGTTGGGGCGCCAACCACACCCTCGAAGGCGCGCAGGCGGCGGCTCGCGAGTTCCTCGCGGCACGCGATGAGTGGGCGCAGGTGATGGCGTAATGAGCGCACAGATTCCCGACGCTTTCGCATCCGCCTTCAACCCGGTGGACTTTGACCCGAACGCTTTCGACCCGGCTGAGGCGTTCAACAGCATGTTTGAGCTGATGGACGGCATGTCCAACGCCATCATCATTCAGGTGGCTATGGATGAGGAGCTCGCACCCTTCCTGAAGGTGACCGAGGAGCTGCAGCCCTCCTTCACCGAGGGTGCCGCGGTATTCCACCCGCGCTACCTGCAGGTGGGCGAGGACCAGGTTCCGCTGCTGCTGGTTCGCTCCAAGATTGGTCTGGTGAACGCGGCGAGCGCCGTCACCGAGGCGATTAGCTACTCCTCGAACTGCCTGGGCGTCATTAGCGCAGGTACCGCCGGCGGTTTGGCTCGCGGCATCAACGTGGGCGACGTGCTGATTGGCGAGAACTACACCTACACTGACGCCGACGCGACCGCGTTCGGTTACGCGCGCGGCCAGGTTCCCGGCATGCCCGAAAGCTACGACGGTCAGGCGGATGAGTGGCAGGATGCTCTGGAGCATGCGCTCGCCGCACTGGAGCCGGTGCGTGAGCAGGCTGAGAGCCCGTGGGAGGTGCGCCGCGGCCAGATGCTGGCGGGTAACTCCTTCGTGACCGCCCACAACGTGAAGGACACCCGCGAAGCATTCGAGGGTGCCATCAGCACCGACATGGAGACCACCGCTATTGCGCAGGTCTGCCACAACTACGAGATTCCGTTTATCGGTGTGCGTTGCGTCTCTGACCTGTGCGGCCCGGAGGCTGACCAGGACTTCCACCTCTCCGTGGATGTAGTGGCTCCTCGTTCGGCTCGTTACGCTCTGCAGCTGGCTGCTGAACTGTGGACCGAAGCGCAGCTGGAGGCGCTGGACCTGGCTCTCTAAAGATCTGGCGCTCTAAAGATTTAGGGCATGCGGCCAGATGTGGGCTCGCGTTGAGAAGTGCCGGGGCGTGAACCTCAATGGTTTGCGCCCCGGCATTTTTGTGCCGGTTTTTGAGCCGGTCTTTTCGTAGCGGTCTTTTTACGCCGGTTTTTGTACGCCACTCTTTCTGCCGCCCGGCACCTTGATGGACCCGGCTCGTGAGAAATGCAGAAATATTAATCGCGGTGAATATACATTCTGTGTGTTGTGGAGTACTATGTTTGAAGAAACTATCCGATCTCACAGAGGAGTACGTCGTGAAGTTCTGTCCGACCCTCGCCTCCGTCACCGGTCTGCTCGGTGGCTACAAGGTTGCATCTAGCACCGGCATCCGCCCGCTCGGTGGCGCTGTCCTGGCACTGTGCGGTGCCGTGGCTTACAAGAATTGGAAGCGTAAGGCTGGCGCAGGCCGTGCCACCTTCCTCACCGCTCTCTACTTCGGCGCGTTCGGCGCCGCTCATCCGCTCGCCAAGAAGCTTGGCGCGTGGCCTGCAGTCTACACCGTGACTGCTGTAACCGCTCTGTCCTCCATCGTCATTGGACGTAAGCGACAGAAGTAGTCTTTAACACAAAGACGGCGGAAAGGCAACGTTGCCTTCCCGCCGTCTTTTGCATTCCCACCCACCGTTCAGGCTGGGTGGGAATGCGCCGGGGCGATGCGCGAAGGCAACACCTTCTGCACAACGCCCCATTACTCGATGGGGAGTAAACCAAGCGGTGCCCTACCAGGACAACACCTGCGAGGCACCACCCGATACGTTTCCCCGCCACCGGCGGGTACACCCCACGAGGTAAAGGAAAAGAAGAAGATGAATACCACTCCGGACTCATCCCCGGTACAGCAGGGAGCAGAGACATCCGAGAACCCGCAGCTAGCGCGTGGACTCTCCCTGCGCCACATCATGTTCATCGCCCTCGGCTCCGCCATCGGCACCGGCCTGTTCTACGGCTCGGCGTCCGCCATTCAGCTTGCGGGCCCCTCCGTGCTACTTGCCTACGTTATTGGCGGCGCGGCAGTGTTCATGGTGATGCGCGCAATGGGCGAACTCGCCCTGGCGCACCCGGTCTCCGGTGCATTCTCCGAATACGCCACCCGCTACCTCGGACGCTGGGCTGGCTTCGTGACCGGCTGGACCTACGCCCTGGAAATGGCGCTGGTCGCCATTGCGGACGTCACCGCCTTTGCCGTGTACATGAAGTTCTGGTTCCCGAACAGCCCCTCCTGGATTTGGATTGTTTCAGTCCTGCTGATTCTGCTCGCCATTAACCTGGCGAAGGTCAAGGCGTTCGGTGAGACCGAATTCTGGTTTACCCTCGTGAAGGTCAGCGCCATTATCGCCATGATTGTTGGCGGCGTGATTCTGCTCTTCGTGGGTGTGCAGGCACACGACTCCGTGGCGCCCTCCGTCACGAACCTCTGGGCTCTTGAAGGCGGCTTCTTCGCGAATGGATTTACCGGCTTCCTCGCCTGCTTTACCGTGGTGATGTTTGCCTTCGGCGGTATTGAGAACATCGGTATTGCCGCCGGTGAGGCGAAGGACCCGCGCACCTCAATCCCCAAGGCGATTCGCACGGTGCCGTTCCGCATCCTCATCTTCTACATTCTGACCCTTTCGGTCATCATGTCCCTGTACCCCTGGTACTCGGTGACGAAGGCGAACTCGCCGTTCGTGCAGATTTTTGAGGGCCTGGGTATTCCGGCTGCCGCTTCGATTCTGAACGTGGTCATCATTACCGCCGCAATCTCTGCGCTGAATGCGGACGTGTACGGTGCCGGCCGCATGATGTACGGCCTGGCGAAGCAGAACCTGGCACCGGCCTCCTTCGCGAAGGTCACCAAGAACGGTGCGCCCTGGATGACCACCCTCATCATGGTGCTGGTCATGGCGGTCGGCGTGATCGTGAATGTGCTCTTCGAGAACGCGTTCGAGGTGGTCGCCTCCCTGGCAACCTTCGCAACCGTGTTCGTGTGGGTCATGATTCTGCTGGCGCACATCGCGTTCAAGCGCAGCGGCGCCGATACCGAAGCGCAGCCGGTACGCCAGCCCCTGTGGCTGAGCTACCTGGCGTTGGCGTTCATGATCTTTATCGTGGTGCTCTTCGGCTGCTTTGCCGATACCCAGCTGGCGCTGGTGATGGGCGCAATCTGGTGCCTGTTCCTGCTGGGCTACTACCGCCTCGTGGTGGTCCGCGCTCGCGCTGAAGCGTAGAGAGCAGAAGCGTAAACGCTGACTCTCAACGTAGAACCCGGTGCGAGAGCCCGGTGTGAGAATCCCGCGTGAGAGCCAGGGGTGAGAACCCGGCTGTGAAGCCCGGCGACCGGTAGTGTGATGAGCTACCTGTGGCCGGGCTTCTGCTCACCCTTCCGCGAAAGCGCCCCGGTAGCGTAGAATGGGAGGAACGCGTCTGCAGTCCGCAGTAGACGACGTGTATTACAGGGCGTAAGCCCACCACCCGGCGGCAACCGTCCGTACGGGACGTATGCGGTACTAACTCTAGGAGTTAAAAGTGGCACTGGATCCCGCTGTCAAGCAGGCAATCATCAAGGAATACGCAACCCACGAGGGCGACACCGGTTCGCCCGAGGTTCAGATTGCAGTTCTGTCTCGTCGTATCGCCGACCTGACCGAGCACCTGAAGTTCCACAAGCACGATCACCACTCCCGTCGTGGCCTGATGATCCTCGTTGGTCGTCGCCGCAACATGCTCGGCTACCTGAAGAGCGTCGACATCGAGCGTTACCGTTCGCTGATCGAGCGCCTGGGCCTGCGCCGATAAAACAGGAGCGTCTTGACGCTTTTGTGGTGATTAATCGCCTTTAGGCGGTGTGTGCGGACGTGCTGTCAGCACTACCATGCCTCCATCACGGAGGCGGGTAGCGCCAGCGCGTCCGTACTGCCGCGTTGAGGGGCGCATCTTCCGCTCGCTAGATTCCAACGCTAGTTTCTAGCGCGAGAATCTAACGTTAGCTTCCGTAGCGAGAAATCGTGAGAAGATGCCGTCCCACCTGAAAGAAAGAATAGAAGGCCGTGCCGGCACACACGCCGCGGTCCTCGGTAGCGAATTACGGAATAACACCACCCCCACCACCTTGCCGTCACACGTCGCGCACACACGTGATGTACAAGGTAGGGGAGAGGTGCCGTGGTTTCCTATCGAAGGCCGACTCGTGCGCCGTACGGCCTGCCAAGAAGAAAGAAGGAACCGTGGAAGGTCCCGAAATCAAGTTTGCTGAAGTCGAAATCGACAACGGCATTTACGGTAAGCGCCACGTGCGCTTTGAAACCGGCCGTCTCGCCAAGCAGGCTAACGGCTCGGTGCTCGTCACCATCGATGACGAGACCACCCTGCTCTCCGCAACCGTGGTCGGCAAGTCTCCCCGCGAGGGCTTCGACTTCTTCCCGCTGACCGTGGACGTGGAAGAGCGCATGTACGCAGCCGGCAAGATCCCGGCATCGTACTTCCGCCGCGAAGGCCGCCCCAGCACCGAGGCCATTCTGGCAGCCCGCCTGATTGACCGCCCGCTGCGCCCCGCCTTCACCAAGGGCATCCGCAACGAGGTGCAGGTCGTCGTGACCGTCCTGACCTACAACCCGGACGAAATCTACAACACCTTCGCAATCAACGCTGCATCCGCATCGACCTCCCTGTCCGGTGCGCCGTTCAACGGCCCCATCGGTGGCGTGCGCATGGCCCTGATTGACGGCCAGTGGGTCTGCTTCCCCAAGTACTCCCAGCTGGAAAACGCTGTCTTCGACATGGCTGTTGCAGGCCGTATCGTCACCAAGGCTGACGGTACCGAAGACGTGGCCATCATGATGGTCGAGGCTGAGGCCACCGACAACTCCTGGAAGCTCATCAAGGAGGACGGCCAGACCGCCCCCACCGAAGAGGTCGTCGCCCAGGGTCTAGAGGCCGCTAAGCCCTTCATTGCCGCCCTGTGCAAGGCTCAGTCCGACCTGGCAGCCCGCGCCGGCAAGCCCGCCCTCGAGCTGCCCTTCTTCGGCGGCCACGGCGAGGACGTGGACGCAGCCGTGAAGGAATTCGCCGCAGACCGCCTGGTCGAGGTGTACTCCATCGCCGGCAAGCAGGAGCGCGAAGCCGCCGCAGCCGAGCTGAAGGAAGACCTCAAGGAGGCTCTGACCGGCGAGGGCAAGGAATTCGAAGAGCGCTCCAACGAGGTCGACGTGGCATTCGCCGCCCTGACCAAGCACATCGTGCGCCAGCGCATCCTCACCGATCAGGTGCGCATCGACGGCCGCGGCCTGACCGATATCCGTCAGCTCACCGCCGAGGTTGAAATCCTGCCCCGCGTGCACGGCTCCTCCCTCTTCGAGCGTGGCGAGACCCAGATTATGGGTATCACCACCCTGAACATGCTCAAGATGGAGCAGCAGCTGGACTCCCTGCACCCGCTCAAGTCCAAGCGCTACATCCACCACTACAACTTCCCGCCGTACTCCACCGGTGAGACCGGCCGCGTGGGTTCGCCCAAGCGCCGCGAAATCGGCCACGGTGCACTCGCAGAGCGCGCAATCACCCCGGTGCTGCCCTCCCGCGAAGAGTTCCCCTACGCGATCCGTCAGGTCTCTGAGGCTCTGGGCTCCAACGGCTCGACCTCCATGGGTTCGGTCTGTGCATCGACCCTGTCCCTGCTGAACGCCGGTGTGCCGCTGCGCGCACCCGTTGCAGGTATCGCAATGGGCCTGGTCTCTGACGAGGTTGACGGCGAGACCCGCTACGCAGCCCTGACCGACATCCTCGGCGCGGAAGACGCACTGGGCGATATGGACTTCAAGGTTGCAGGTACCTCCGAGTTCGTGACCGCTATCCAGCTGGACACCAAGCTCGACGGTATCCCCGCATCCGTGCTTGCTGGCGCACTGACCCAGGCACGTGAGGCTCGCCTACACATCCTCGAGGTGCTCGTCAGCGCGATTGACGCACCGGATGAGATGAGCGAGTTCGCACCGCGCATTATTTCCGTGAAGATCCCGGTTGCCAAGATCGGTGAGGTCATCGGCCCCAAGGGTAAGATGATCAACCAGATCCAGGAAGACACCGGCGCAGACATCTCCATTGAGGACGACGGTACCGTATACATCGGCGCAGCTGACGGCCCCTCCGCCGAGGCTGCACGTTCGGCAGTGAACGCTATCGCTAACCCGCAGGTTCCCGAGGTTGGCGAACGCTACCTGGGTACCGTGGTGAAGGTGACCGACTTCGGTGCGTTCATCTCCCTGACCCCCGGTAAGGACGGCCTGCTGCACATCTCCGAGATGCGTAAGCTCAACGGCGGTAAGCGCGTTGTTGACGCTGAGGACGTTGTCTCCGTGGGCCAGAAGGTTCAGGTGGAGATCACCAAGATTGATGACCGTGGCAAGCTTTCGCTGGCACCGGTTGTTGAGGGTGGCGACGACGAGTAGTCGTAACCCCCGCTAAATGATGAGGGGCGTTCGGCGCACCCGGTGCGGTTCACTCCCCGCCGGATGCACCGGGCGCCCCTCATCTCATGAGGACAGAGAACAGCGGAATGCAGACTGCTGTTCTCACTATGAAAGGAATATCGGAATTGTCGACTCGACGAGATACGACGATTGATATTGCCAAGGGCATCGCGATTATCGCGATTGTTTTTGGACATATTCATCGAGGAATGTGGGCATCAGGGTTGGGCACCGAGGCCCTGCGCCCCTACAAGTTCATGCTGGATTATGGGGTTTATTTCTGGCACCTGGTAGTTTTTGCTTTTCTGAGCGGCCTTTTTGTGGCACGAGGAGCAACGAAGACTACTCCCTCCTCATACCTGACGAAGCGTCTGGTTCTCTTCGGATACCTCTATGTTATTTGGCAGGTTCTGCAGGTGGGTATGAAGCTTGTGCTTCCCTCTAACTCTTCCGATAAGACAACTGTTATGAGCCTGCTTGAATTGTGGAAGCCCGAGGGTCAGCTCTGGTTCTTCCCCTGGCTCATGATTGTCACCATTATTGCTGTGCTGGGCCGCGTCTGGCAGAAGGACATCAAAGCCTACGCAGTTATGACGGTGTGCGCGGTTCTTGCCATCGTCTTCTGGGGCTATAGCGGCGATTATGTAGGTACTGGAGGTATCTCTCTAGCGGTCTTCTTCATGCTTGGTGTGGCTCTAGGCCACGAGAGGTTCCAGGCTATTATGGAGTCCGTACCGCTGGCAGTACACGCCGCCATTGCGGTAGTCGGTCTTGCCATCTACACCGTAATTTTGGTGAATGTACAGGCCGCTCCGCCGACTGTGGTGCCCTACTTTGCGAATAACCCGGCGGCAATCGCCATGGGTATTGTCGCTTCGTTGCTGTCCTCGCTGGCGGTGCTCTCGCTCTCCTACCTGCTGGCGCGGGTTCCGTGGAGTGGCTGGCTCGCCTACCTGGGCCGTCACTCTCTGGAAATCTTTATCGCGCATATTGTGTGCGGTGCAGCTTTCCGTTTCGTGTTGACGAAGTCCGGTTTCTTCTCGGTGCCCTTGTTCTTGGTGGGAGGAACGATCTTCGCGATCCTCGCCTCGCTCTTGATGGGGTACTGCGCTCAGAAACTGCGGGTTCCGCTGTTTGCGTTGCCTCGCTCTCTTGAACGAAAAATTAGCTAATCGAAATATCGAAGGATGCTGAATGTCTATTTCCCTGCCCGTCGAGCTTGAGGCGATTGCCGAAGAGCTCAACTACGAGCACGGCCGCCTCATCTACGAGGGTGTGGGCGGTAACGAGGTGCGCCGCTCCATCCTGCCCGGTGGCGTACGCGTGATTACCGAAAAAATGCCCGGTACCCGCGGCGTATCCATCGGATTCTGGGTGGGAGTCGGCTCCCGCGACGAAGCCCCCGGCATGCTCGGCTCCACCCACTTCCTGGAGCACCTGCTGTTCAAGGGCACCGGAACCCGCACCGCCCTGGACATTGCATCCTCCTTCGACGCGGTAGGCGGCGAATCCAACGCGCTGACCGCTAAGGAGCACACCTGCTACTACGCGCGTGTGCTCGACGATGACGCGCCCATGGCGGTGGACGTCATCACCGACATGGTCACCAACGCCCTGCTGGACCCGGCTCACCTGGAGCAGGAACGCGGCGTGATCCTCGAAGAGATCGCCATGGACCAGGACGACCCGACCGACGTTGCTTTCGAGAACTTCGTGGAGCAGCTCATGGGCGAGAACCCGCTGGGCCGCCCCATTGGCGGTACCCCGCAGGAGATTACCGAGGTGCCCCGTGACGCCGTGTGGGAGCACTACAAGCGCTACTACACCCCGGACCGCCTGGTTATTTCTGCCGCAGGTTCGCTGGAGCACAGCACCATGGTCCGCCTCGTGCTGGAGGCGCTGACCCGCTACGGCTGGAACCTGCAGGAGGGCGTGGCGCCCGCACCGCGTCGCGTGCGCACCGACAGCGGCATTGTTCCGCTGAGCGAGCTGCGTGAGGTGGAGAAGGGCTTCGAGCAGACCAACATTGTGATGGGCTGCCCGAGCATTATCGCCGGGGATGACCGCCGCTACGCGATGAGCGTGCTGACCAGCGCATTCGGTGCGGGCATGTCTTCGCGTCTGTTCCAGGAGATTCGCGAGAAGCGCGGTCTGGCGTACAGCACCTTTGCGTTCTCCGGTGCATACTCGGATGCCGGCTACTTCGGCATGTACGCGGGCTGCCTGCCCGCTAAGACCGAGCAGGTGCGCGAGGTCATGGGCTACGAGTTCGATAAGCTCGCCACCGCCGGTATTACCGAGGAGGAGCTGACGAAGGTCCGCGGCCAGCTGGCAGGCTCCACCGTGCTCGGTAGCGAGGATTCCGGTTCGCGTATGTCCCGCCTGGGCCGCGCCGAGCTGGATTCGGGTCTGTTTACCAGCACCGATGAGCTGCTGGAGAAGATTCGTGCGGTCTCCCTGGAGGAGGTTCGCGACCTGGCGGCGTACCTGGGGCAGCAGCAGATGATTACCACCATCGTGCGCTAACCCTCAACGCTTACGGCACGAAAATGCCCGTTCCCACACCCCCAATGCGGGGAAGGGAACGGGCATTTTGTTTGCATTGGTATCTATCGAAGAGACGCTACCAAGAGGTACTTCCGGGTGCTTAGCCGCCCATGCTGTTGACGCTCAGCATGAGCGGCAGCACCGAAAAAAGCTACCTCTGAGAGCTACTGCTCAGGGCTACTTCTGTGCCTTGGCAATAGCTTCCATCAGCACCTGGGCATAGAGCTCCTGACCGGCAGCCTCCGGGTGAACACCGTCAGAGGCCAGCAGACCGCTCTGAGTCTGCAGAGCCTGGCGAATCGTAGAGTTCCAATCCGCAATGACCACACGGTCGGGATGCTGAGCCGCAAACTCGCGAATCTTACCGTTCGAGTAGTCAATCCAGGTCAGGTTGCGCGGGCCGTAACCGGTGACGAGCACCAGCTTAGAATCGGCGGGTATAGCCGCCAGAACCTCGTCGAGCTGACCGTCCAGAATGGTCGAGTTCGCGGTCACCGACAGCACGAAGGTCTTACGAATCTGACCGTTGGCACCCATGGATTTAATAATCGGCAGGGCCTTGGCGATGGTGCGTGCCTCCGCTGCATCAATCTGCGCCTCGGGCATCTTGTCGTACAGCTCGGGGGATACCGCCACCACAATGGAGTCACCCACAATGGTCACCTGCGAGGAATTCACCGAACCTGCCGAAACTGCCGAGGCTGAGGGGCTAGCCGAAGCCTTCGCATCCTTACCCGCAGCAGAAGCACTCGGGTTTGCAGAGGCGCTCGCAGCCTGCGCCTCCTGACGAGCCTTCAGACGCTCAGCGGCGGCACGCTTACCGTCCTCAACGGACTGCTGGGCGGTAGTCATTGCCGGAGCGGTGTGCACCGCCAGGCCGGTAGAAGCAGCAGCCACGACAACGGCAAGAGCCACCGAAACTGGCAGGAACTTAGTGCGCGAGGACTGGAACGCCGCCACCACACGGTTCGCGCTACCGCGGAAACCGTAACGGCGAATCGGGGTCTCAACCCAGCGGTACGACATCTCCGCAATAGCGAAGGTCGCCACCAGAACGCCCACGTTCACCAGCGGGGAGCGGTCCGCACCCATCAGGTAGTGCATGACCACGGCGAGTGGCCAGTGCCACAGGTACAGGCCGTAGGAACGTTCGCCCACCCAACGCAGGGGAGTGAAGTTCAGCAGGCGGCGCAGCATTTCGGAGGCACCAGCGAGCATATCGGGCAGCATACCCTGAATCACGCCCAGCGCCAGCAGGGAGGCGCCGAACAGGCCCCAGGGAATCGCTCCGGGTGCCGACTCGGGAACCAAAATCGCGTAGGGAATCAGCGCGAACAGGGACAGCCAGCTGATCATGACGCGGGCGAAAGCGACCAGGCCGAAGGGCTGAGCCACACGGTACAGCACGGACTGCTGAAGCGGCGGGTACAGCGACCAGGGGCGCGCAAACGCCAGTAGCGCACCGAGCAGCAGGCCGTACAGGTGAGTGTCGGTGCCGTAGTAGACGCGGCTAATGGGGGCACCGGACATCAGCAGCGCGGTGGCGGTGCTCAGCGACGCAATAATACCGAGCACCATGACCACGCTGAAACGACGCCACGACCGGCGTAGCAGCACCCCGGCGCCAACAATCAGCAGGGGCCAGACCACGTAGAACTGTTCTTCCACCGCCAGGGACCAGAAGTTCGTGAAGAGCTCCGGGGAGGTCTGCGCGAAGTAGTCGTTACCGGCAAAAATAGAAATCCAGTTGGACGAGAAGGTCGCCGCACCGGCAAGCTGGCGGCCCAGATTCACCTGAATATCGCCACCAATGAGCAGGCTGACCGGTCCCATGACCAGAATCAGCAGGGTAATGGCGGGAAGCAGGCGGCGGGCACGACGAATCCAGAAGTTGCCCAGGGCAATTTTGCCGGTGAGCGCACCCTCACGCAGAAGCAGAGAGGTAATCAGGAAACCGGAGATGACGAAGAAGATATCCACGCCAATCATGCCGCCCGGTAGCACGGTGGGCCAGAAATGGTACACCATCACGAGGAGCACAGCGATTGCTCGCAGGCCGTCCAGACCCGGCAGAATATAACGCCGGTTAGCCTCATCTGGACGCACGGAGGATGTAAAGAGGGACTTCATACTGTGAAAGCACTCCGTAGGATGGAAAATAGAGAAATACTTCCTAATTATATGGTTGCTATCTATAGATAACGTATTAAACGACTTATATGACGGTTAGATTATTGCGCTTTTTATGCCGTTGAGGTTCCGTGGGGCATCTCACCCAGTGTGTACGATGACGCCCAGCGCGTTCGGACAGGGGATAATAGGGGCTGTATGCCGCAAAAGCCCCATAGTCGGGGTGCACAAAAGCTACGGAGGAGAGAATCATGGCCCACGAGGGCGACGAAAAAATCTGGAAGGTAGCGGTACTCGGTGCCGCAGGCCGCATGGGTTCCGAGGCGGTGCGCGCCGTCAACACCTCCGCAGACATGGACCTGGTGGCGGCACTGGGCCGTGGCGACGACCTGCAGGAGCTGGTTGACGCTGGCGCAGAGATTGTTATTGACCTGACCGTTCCCGAATCCAGCGAGGCGAATGTGCGCTTCGCGGTGGAGCACGGTATGCACGCTGTGGTGGGTACGACCGGTTGGACCCCCGAACGCCTGGACTCCCTGCGGGCACTACTGGCTGAGCACCCCGAGGTGGGTGTGCTCATCGCCCCGAACTTTGCGATTGGTTCGATCCTCGCCACCGAGTTCGCTGCGAAGGCGGCTCGCTACTTTGAGTCGGTAGAGATCATTGAGATTCACCACCCGAATAAGGTGGACGCCCCCTCCGGTACCGCTGTGCACACTGCCCGCAAGGTGGCTGCCGCCCGCGCGGAGGCTGGCGTGGGTCCGAGCCCGGATGCCACCACCTCCGACCCGTTGGGTTCGCGCGGCGCCGTAATTGACGATATTCACGTGCACGCGGTGCGTCTGCGCGGCATGGTGGCTCACCAGGAGATTCTGCTGGGTGACCCCGGTCAGCAGCTGGTGATCCGTCACGATTCCTTTGACCGTGCCTCCTTTATGCCCGGTGTTCTGCTGGGTGTGCGTGAGGTGGCGGCGCATCCCGGTTTGAGCGTGGGCTTGGACGCCTACATGGATTTGTCCTAGGAGAGAGTATTGTCTGAACAGACTTCGCCTGAGAATTTGCAGGCATCTTCTGAGGCTCGTAGCCCCTGGTGGACTTCGCTGCGCCTGTGGAGCATCTGCGCGTGCGTGCTGATGGTGCTGACCGTGCTGATTCTGCCGTTGCCGCTGACGGTGCGTGCCTCTATTTTGGGCGTGCTGATTTTTAGTGCCGTCTTTGTGACAGTGGATGCTGGCGGTTGGGGTAAGACCTTCGCGGCGTTGACCTGCGCCCTGTTGACCCTGTACCTGGCGCATATTGCGCAGCAGGGCTTCGTGATGCTCACCTCCGGTTCTGTGGCTGGCATTGTGCTTGGCGCGGGCATGATTCTACTGCCGATTCTGGGCGCATGGGCGCTGGTGCGTGAGGTGCTTTTCGGTGCCCGTATTCAGCGTATGGCTCATGAGCTTGCGGCTTCGGGCGAGCTGGCGGAGGATACCCTGCCGCGCACCCCCTCCGGCCGTGTGGACCGTGAGGCTGCTGCGGTGGAGTTTGAGAGCTTCGCGGCGGCGGTGGAGCAGGAGCCGAATAGCTGGAAGGCGTGGTTTAACCTGGCGTGCATGTACGATGCGGGCGGCGAGCGCAAGCGTGCCCGCGCGGCGATGCGTAACGCGTGGGCGCTGCGTTCGGGCGGCCAGGTGAAGGGTATGCGCTAGGGGCTGCCCTGGTGGCCCATCCTTAATGCCGCATTTATTTTCGGTGTGCGGTTGGTAGATAGCGCCGAGGCTTCGCGCCCGGTTTCATAGCCCTTGTATTCATAGCCTCTGTGTTCATAGCTTCTGTGGGGGAATCTCCGCGAAAGTACCGCGGATTTGAAAAAGTCCGAATAGTAGAACATGCATGAAAACTTATGCGTTCTGTAGCAAAAATCTGCAGTTCGGGCGTACTCTGGACATATGTCTGAGAACCTTTCGAACCCCGGTACTTTTGTTGAACCCGTCTTCGGTCGCCTCCTGACCGCAATGGTGACCCCCTTCGCGAAGGACGGCTCCGTTGACGAAAAGCAGGTCGCAGACCTGGCGAATTACCTTGTGGAGAACGGCCACGACGGCCTGGTGGTCTGCGGTACCACCGGCGAATACTCCACCATGACCGATGACGAGAACGAGCGCGTCTTCCAGATTGTGAAGGATACCGTCGGTTCTCGCGCGAAGATTATTGCCGGTGTTGGTTCGAACGATACCGCGCATACTATTGAGCTGGCGCACCGCGCCGAAAAGATTGGTGTGGACGGTCTGCTGGTTGTGACCCCCTACTACAACAAGCCGACTCAGCCGGGTGTCTACGCCCATTTTGCGACCGTTGCTCAAGCAACTGAGACCCCCGTCATGCTTTATGATATTCCGGGTCGTGCGGGCATCCCCATCGCACCCGAAACCTACCGTCGCCTTGCAGAAATTGATAGTATTGTAGCGGTGAAAGACGCTAAGGCAGACTTCGGTGCCGCAACCGAGGTCATGGCAACCACCGACCTGCACTACTACAGCGGCGACGACGGACTGACCCTTCCCTGGATGGCAATGGGCGCCGTCGGCCTCGTTTCGGTGACTGCACATGTGGCACCCGGACTCTTCCGTGCCCTCATTGATGCTGTCGTTGCACAGGACCTGGTGGAGGCGCAGCGTCTTCACCTGGAACTGACTCCGATTGTCCGAGCAACCATGGGCCGTGCCCCCGGTTGCGTTGCCGCCAAGGAAATTCTTTCCTGGCAGGGTGTGCTGGATGAGCCCGTCGTTCGCCTGCCGCACGTACTCTCCGAACCGGAGGTTGCCCAGGCTATGCGAGCTGATCTGCTCTCCTCGAGCATCGCTCACACCCTGAAGAACGCCTAAACTTTAACGCAGAACCTGCACAACTATTCGTGCAGAGCGCGTATATATAGAGGACTTCGGCTATCGTACGCCCCGCCCTCGGGACGCATGAGATAGCCAACGGACGCGGACTCCACACCTAACACTAGGTGAGGGGTCCGCTCTGGCGTATTGCCGCGGTTTATCGTTGCCTGTTGAATCAAGCGACTCTAGCCCCCACTCAGACAGGGCCTTAGGCAGAGGCACCCGCGCACTACGCCCCAAATACTTTTGAATACTTTCGGTGATTTGGACGCACCGGCAGCACCTTCGCAGCCTCGGCATATGAGAGCCGAATCAGCCGGAGTGCTTGCGGTACGAAGCGTCGCCTACGAATCACAGACATCACAAGAAAACATAGAAGAAAGAGGAGACACACGATGAGCGTCTTTGAAGCGAATCTTCCCCTCCCGCCCCGCCTGAAGAAGGACACCCTGCGCGTGGTGCCCCTGGGCGGCCTGGGCGAAGTCGGTCGTAACATGACCGTGTACGAAATTAACGGCAAGCTGCTGATTGTTGACTGCGGCGTGCTCTTCCCCGAAGAGTCCCAGCCCGGCGTGGACCTGATCCTGCCCGACTTCAGCTACATTGTTGACCGTCTGGACGACGTGGTCGCCATGGTTCTGACCCACGGCCACGAGGACCACATCGGCGCGGTGCCCTACCTGCTGCGCCGCCGCCCCGACATCCCCCTGGTCGGTTCCGAACTGACCCTGGCACTGGTTGAGGCGAAGCTCGCCGAGCACCGCATCAAGCCCTACACCCTCGCGGTGAAGGAGCACCAGGTGGAGCGTTTCGGCCCGTTCGAGTGCGAGTTCGTTGCGGTGAACCACTCGATTCCGGATGCGCTGGCTGTCTACATCCGCACCAAGGCTGGCAAGGTTCTGCACACCGGCGACTTCAAGATGGACCAGCTGCCGCTGGATGGCCGCCTGACCGACCTGCGCCACTTCGCCCGCCTGGGCGAGGAGGGCGTGGACCTGTTCCTGCCGGACTCCACCAACGCTGAGGTTCCCGGCTTCACCCCGACCGAAAAGAACATCGGTCCGGTGCTGTCGAACGTTTTCCGTGACGCAAGCGGCCGTATTATTGTGGCGTCCTTCTCCTCGCACGTTCACCGCGTGCAGCAGGTACTGGACGCAGCCGCTGAGCGTGGCCGTAAGGTCGTGCTCGTGGGCCGCTCCATGGTGCGTAACATGACCATTGCTGAGAAGCTGGGCTACCTGAAGGTTCCCGCGAACGTGCTGGTGGATCTGAAGAAGGTTGACGACTACCGCCCCGACCAGATTGTAATGATGTGCACCGGTTCGCAGGGCGAGCCGATGGCGGCACTGTCGCGCATGGCGAACGGTGACCACAAGATTCAGATTGAGCCCGGCGACACCGTGGTGCTCGCGTCCTCGCTGATTCCCGGTAACGAGACCAGCGTCTTCCGCATCATTAACGCCCTCATGAAGCTGGGCGCTAACGTGGTGCACAAGGGCAACGCGAAGGTTCACGTTTCCGGTCACGCTGCCGCGGGTGAGCTGCTGTACTGCTACAACATTCTCAAGCCGAAGAACGTTATGCCGGTTCACGGCGAGGTTCGCCACCTGATTGCCAGCGGCGACCTGGCGATGGAGACCGGCGTTCCGAAGAAGAACGTGCTGCTCTGCGAGTCCGGCACCGTCGTGGACCTGCGCGATGGCGTGGCGTCCGTGGTGGGCGAGGTTCCCTGCGAGTACCTGTACGTTGACGGCCGCTCCGTCGGTGAGGTCACCGAGAGCGACCTGAAGGACCGCCGCATCCTGGGTGAAGAGGGCTTCGTGTCTATCGTGACCGTCATTGACCGCGCAACTAAGCGCGTGGTGACCGGCCCGGATATTCACGCTCGCGGTATCGCTGAGGACGACTCGGTCTTTGACGAGATCGTTCCGAAGATTACCGCCGCTCTGGAGGATGCTCTGCACCGCGCACCCGAGAAGGTGCACACCGTGCAGCAGCTGCAGCAGATTGTGCGCCGCACCATCGGTGCCTGGATTTCTCGCCGTCTGCGCCGCAAGCCCATGATTGTTCCCGTGGTTGTTGAGAACACCTCGAAGGCCGCGAAGAACTAACACGCTACGCGAGGCTAGCTGCCTGTAAACAGCGAAAAGGCGGGGTCGATACGTTGTGTCGGCCCCGCCTGCTGTGTATCTGCAGAACGCATGGGCGAAAGCTACGTGAAAGCTACGCGAAAGCAGGTCGAAAGTGAGCGCGGCAGGGGAGAAGCGCCTCATCAGCGCCCTATCAATGCCCTCACAGGCACCGGGCGGGGCGCACTTTTTAGCTCACTGATAACGAAAGAATCGGTACATTAACGGGAAGGTTGATACCCTAAAAGGTATGGCTCCACGGACCACGAAGGGTCGTAACACGACCTCTACTAAAGCAAACACTAAGAAGACCACCCGCAAGCGCACCACCTCCCGAGGTGGCGCCCAGCGCGGTGCCAACGCGGCGAACCCTGTTGCGGGTGCTATCTCCTCCGTCTGGCTGAGCATTGCTCACGCTATCGGTGGGCTCTTCCGCTCCATTGGCGCGGTGCGCACCGACCTTGCGCCCGAAGACCGCCGCGACGGCGGCGCGCTCACCATCCTGCTGTTCGGCCTGATTAGCGCCGGAGTGGAGTGGTACAACTGGCGCGCCCACACCTCCCTCGGTTTGTTGCGAGCGCCCCTGGACGCCTGGCACACCATGTTGGGCGGTATTTTCGGTCAGGGCGCTCTGCTGATTCCGGTGTTCTGCCTCATCATGGCGTGGTGTGTTTTCCGTGGACCCGACCTGATTAAACGTAATAACCGCGTGGCGGTGGGCTCCTTCATCATGCTGGTGGCGGCCTCCCTGTTCTTTGCTCGCCATGCGGGTCACCCGACTTTTGCGGATGGGTTTGACGCCGTCTGGGCTGGTGGCGGCGTGGCTGGCGTGCTGCTGGGCACCCCCATTGTGCGTGTGAGCGGCGGTATTGCGTTCGTTGAGATTCTGATTCACCTGCTGCTGGGTATTGCCGGTCTGATGGTTCTGACGAACACTCCGATTCGTCAGGTGGTGCCGCGTACCCTGCACCTGGTCGGTTTGGCTCTGGGTGAGAAGCCCAATGGCACGACTCGAACCTCCGTGAAGGACACCCCTTCGGATGCGACTCAGACCGTGGATTTAAACGCTGAGGAGCACGACCGTAGCTACCTGTACGAGGATGAGAAACCGGCACGCACGGCTCAGAAGTCTGGCGGCCTGTTCTCTCGTCTACGCGGCTGGTTGGGCTTTGCTCCCGCTGAGTCGACCGATTCTTCCCTGGACGAGTACGCCGGTGATGAAGCATTCGTGAGCGCCGTGGTGGATGAGACTCACCCGGAGACTACGCAGATGCCGGTACAGCCGGCAGACTCTGCACAGGATTCCGCTCAGCAGGCGCGCCCGGCGGCTAAGCCGAACCGCCTGTCCCGCCTGCCCGGTCGCCTCAACCAGGCACCGGCTGCGCAGGGTACGGCGCAGGGTGCTTCTGCGCAGAACAGCACTTATTCGAGTAGCCCCGACCTCTTCGACGTTGAGGCATCGGATGCACCCGCAGCCCGCCTGGACCAGGTGCAGCGCGCCGCCGTGGCGAACGGCCGCGTGAACCGTATTCCGGGCGAGGAGCCCCTCTTTGACGTTGAGGCATACGATGGCTTCGGCGCTTCTGAGCAAGCTGCACCGCAGACGAAGCCGCACCAGGTAGTGAACCCTGCGCAGTCTGCCGCACAGCCCGCCGGCTCGGCTTCCGCGTCCCAGGCTCCTGCCGCATCCGCGGCTCAGCCGCCGATCCCGACCCGCATGCACTCGCCGGGTGCGCACCCGAAGAACGCGGCTCCCGCGGCTCCCGCGGCTTCGCGAGCGCCCGAGGCTGGCGCATCCCGCCCGCTGCAGAATAACACTCAGGTGGCGACCACCGAGCAGGCGCGCGGCGAGCAGGTTGTGCAGTCCTCCCGCGGCACCTATGTGCTTCCCTCGGAGGAGATGCTGGTTTCCGGTCCTCCCGCTAAGGAATCATCCGAGGTCAACGAGCACGTGGTTGAGGCTCTGACGAATGTGCTGGAGCAGTTCAAGGTGGATGCGCAGGTCACCGGCTTCTCGCGCGGCCCGACCGTGACCCGCTACGAGATTGAGCTGGGTCCCGCCACGAAGGTGGAGCGTGTGACCGCGCTGAGCAAGAACATTGCGTACGCTGTGGCGAGCCCGGATGTTCGTATTCTGTCCCCGATTCCGGGTAAGTCTGCGATTGGTATTGAGATTCCGAATACGGACCGTGAGACCGTTGCGCTAGGCGACGTGCTGCGTTCCCCGCAGGCTCACGCGAACCACCACCCGATGGTCATGGGTGTGGGTAAGGACGTTGAGGGCGGCTTCGTGCTGGCGAACCTCGCGAAGATGCCGCATATGCTGGTCGCTGGTGCGACCGGTGCGGGTAAGTCTTCGTTCGTGAACTCGATGATCACCTCGATTCTGATGCGCGCAACCCCCGACCAGGTGCGCCTGGTGATGGTCGACCCGAAGCGTGTGGAGCTGACCGCATACGAGGGTATTCCGCACCTGATTACGCCCATCATTACGAACCCGAAGAAGGCTGCTGAGGCTCTTCAGTGGGTGGTTCGTGAGATGGACGCCCGCTATGATGACCTCGCCCATTACGGCTATAAGCACGTGGACGACTTCAACAAGGCGGTGCGTGAGGGTAAGGTTCAGCCCGACCCCGGTAGCAAGCGCACGGTGCACGAGTACCCGTACCTGCTGGTGATTGTTGACGAGCTCGCCGACCTGATGATGGTCGCTCCGCGTGACGTGGAAGAAGCCATTGTGCGTATTACGCAGCTAGCGCGTGCGGCGGGTATTCACCTGGTGCTGGCGACCCAGCGTCCGTCGGTGGATGTGGTGACCGGTCTGATTAAGGCGAACGTTCCATCTCGTATGGCGTTTGCGACCTCCTCGGTCACTGACTCTCGCGTGGTGCTGGATCAGCCCGGCGCTGAGAAGCTGATTGGTCAGGGTGACGCGCTCTTCCTGCCGATGGGTGCCTCGAAGCCGATGCGTGTTCAGGGCGCGTGGGTGTCTGAATCTGAGATTCACGCCGTGGTTGAGCACGTGAAGAAGCAGGCGCCGACCATCTACCGTGAGGACGTGATGGTCTCTGCCGCGAAGAAGCAGATTGATGAGGAAATCGGCGATGACCTCGATGATCTGCTGCAGGCGGCGGAGATTGTGATTACGACTCAATTCGGTTCGACCTCGATGCTGCAGCGTAAGCTGCGCATGGGCTTCGCGAAGGCTGGCCGCATCATGGACCTGCTGGAATCGCAGGGCGTGGTGGGCCCCTCGGAGGGCTCGAAGGCACGTGAGGTGCTGATCCGCCCGGATGACCTGCAGGCGACCCTGGCGCGTATTCGCGGTGAGGAGCCTCCGACCGCCGACCCGTACGCGAACGCGGTGGACCCGGGTGAGCCGGTCACCGACTATTTCGATGAGCCCGATGATGAGGGCTCGGAGGACGCCTGGCAGTTGACCGGCCGTTAGCCTTTCAGCGCCCTATCCATTCGGCTGAGTCCACTCGGCTGAGTGAGTGCGCGACATGCGCCCCGTATCGTCCCTGTGATGTCTGCTACGGCACACGTATAATGGACGGTACGGGGTGTTTGCGTATCCCCGATACGTTTAGGTGTCGGTGCGTACGCGGTCTCTCACCGTCGAAAGCCATCTACCCGTAAGGAGCCGTTATGAGTGAAGCTCGCAATTCCGCATCCGCCGGTGCGGTCAGCACAGCGAAGCCTTCGAACTGGAATGTGCCGAATGTGTTGACGGTTCTGCGTATTATTGCGGTTCCTTTCTTCATTGTTGCCCTGGTTGCGGGCGGTACTTTTGGTGCCGCTGATCCGACGCACCGCTGGCTGGCGTGGATTATTTTTATTCTTGCCATGCTCACGGACTGGGCGGATGGCTACCTGGCGCGCTCGCGTAACTTGATTACGAGCTTTGGTAAGATTGCTGACCCGATTGCCGATAAGTTCCTCACTGGCGCGGCGTTCATTGTGCTGTCGGCGCTGGGTGAGCTGTGGTGGTGGGTCACGATTGTGATTTTGCTGCGCGAGTGGGGCATTACAATCATGCGTCTGTTCGTTATTAAGTACGGTGTGATGGCCGCTAGTAAGGGCGGCAAGATTAAGACCGTGCTGCAGACGGTGGCGCTGGTGCTGATGCTTATGCCGCTGGGTCAGCTGGGTCTTGGCTGGCTGATTCCTGGTTGGGTTTTGATGGGCGCGGTCACCGCGATTACCGTGTGGACCGGCCTGGTGTATGTGCGTGATGCGTATATTTTGCGTCGTAACTGGTTGCAGGCTCAGGCTTCCCAGGGCGGCGGTCATTAGAGGCGAGGGGAGTGGCGTGTGCTGCTCCCCTTCGCTGTACCTGCGGTGCGTTGTGTGCCGCGTGAGGTTTTGGGCGGCGGTTCGCCGCTGAAAGGAGAGAATAATGGTTCCCCTCGTACTTGAAGATGCTCTGTCCCTTGAGCTTTCCTCCGCTGAGGTTTTCTCCGGTACCCCGGAGGCGGCGGCGCTGTTGCTGCGTGATGCGGTGCAGTTGCGCGCCGCCCAGGAAGGCCCGGTGCAGGTGGCGACGGCTGAGTCGCTGACCGGCGGGGATGTTGGCGGTGCGATTTGTACGGTGCCGGGCGCATCCGCGTATTACCGCGGCGGCGTGATTTCCTATGCCTACGAGGTGAAGGCTCAGGTGCTGGACGTAGACGCTCAGCTGTTGGCGCGTGAGGGTGCGGTGCATCCTGCGGTGGCGGTGCAGATGGCGGTCGGTGCGGCGCGTGTGTGCGGTGCCGATTATGCGGTGTCGACCACGGGTGTTGCCGGTCCTGACCCTGCGGACGGTCAGCCGGTGGGTACGGTCTATATCGGTGTGTGTTCCCCGGGCGGTTCTGAGGTGTTTGAGCGCCACTATTCAGGGGATCGCGCGCAGATTCGTGCGGCGGCGAGCGCGGATGCGATTGCTTTGCTGGCACGTGCGGTGCGCGGTGGTGCCGGTGGGGTTCTGAAGGACGAGCTGGCGTAGCGTGCTAGGGCTGGGCTGTGCGGTGCCTGGAACGGCTGTGTCGTCGTCTGTGCGGCGCCTACCTAAAAAAATACGGTTCAAATATATTCACAGGGTTCTTTCAGCTCCGCAGGAATAAAGGCATAGGTTCGCCTGTTTGAATAGATACAAGCCATAAGAAGAGGACGAAAATGGCGGGGCCCCTAGCTCACGCTCCAAAAATCAGTTAGGCTTAACTCTGTACAGTCCCGCAGGTCGGGAATACCTACTCAGGAAAGTGATATAGAAGCTCATGGCTAAGCAGCGCGTATCGATTAATGGCATTACTAAGTGGAAGGAAATCGAGGAGACCCCCCGGCAGGTCGCCCCGGTCGTTGAGGAAGCTAAGGTTGTTCCCCTGCGACAGGCAATCGGTGAGGTTCTTCGCGATGTTCGCCAGCGTCAGGGCCGCACCCTGCGCGAGGTTTCCCAGCGTGCCCGTGTTTCCCTCGGTTACCTGAGCGAAGTTGAGCGCGGTCAGAAGGAAGCTTCCTCCGAACTGCTGGCGTGGATTTGCCAGGCTCTGGACATTCCGATGTCCCAGATGCTGCGTGAGGTTGCCGACCGTATGGCGGTTCTCGAGGGCGTTCAGATTCCGGATACTGTTCCGGCTGAGATGTCTGAGCAGTACAAGAGCGATTACTACATTCTCTCGAAGTAACGAGAGGCGGCACATGCCGCGCTAAACGTGAAGCGATGCCGTGCATCCCCGTAAGGTGGGGGTGTGCGGCATCGCTTATTCTGGCTTTACTCTCGGTTTATTCTGGGGGTTGCTCTCGGGCGAGATGTGGGCGATGTGACGAATTATGAAGCGAACTAGCGGTGAAGCGTAAGGAGTGCTTGTGAAGCTGAGCGAATTTTGGGCGTGCATGGAGTATGAGTTTGGTGCCGGGTATGCGCCGGTGCTGGCGCGTGACTTGGTGCTGGGCTCTCTGGGGCATGTGACCGCTGCGGAGGCGCTGGACCAGGGCGTTAACCCGAAGGATGTGTGGCTTGCGATCTGTGAGGAGCAGGAGATTCCGCAGGAGCGCCGCCTGGGTCCCGATAAGGAGCCATTGCGCTAGTCGGTGAGTCTGGCGTTTTCTCGCGTAGGGGCGGGGCCTGCCGTTTGTTCGAGTGCTAGCGCCTGCGCGGGAGGTATTTTCGAATAATTAGCCGATAATCCGGGGTTTTTCGAAAATATATGCCGAAACCCTATCCGATTTATTCGAAACTGGGTCGTAATTTTGTTCGACTCATGCTAGACTTTTCCACATCAGGAATTTTTTGGAAAAATCTTCAAAGTTTTCCACAGATTTTAAAAAATGGCCTTATCCTGTCAGGCTGTGACCCTAGAGTAGTCTCAGAAGGAACCGGTAGGCCAAAACCTTCAAGGTCTCGATTACGAGTCCCACCGATTCCGAAGAAACATTACTCCCGTCAACCACTGACAACACAAAGAACGAGGTACTACCGTGGCTAAGAACACCAAGTCTCAGAGCGTAGCTCGCGTTCCCGAAGAGGGTCGCGCCAAGGCACTTGAAGCCGTGATGGCACAGATCGACAAGAACTACGGCAAGGGTGCAGTCATGCGCCTGGGTGATAAGGAAATCACCAAGACCGAGGTTATCTCCACCGGCGCTATCGCCCTGGATGCCGCTCTGGGTATTGGCGGTCTGCCCCGCGGCCGCGTCATCGAGATTTACGGTCCCGAGTCCTCCGGTAAGACCACCGTTGCGCTGCACGCTGTAGCGAACGTTCAGAAGGCAGGCGGCGTGGCGGCGTTTATCGATGCCGAGCACGCACTGGACCCAATCTACGCGGCTAAGCTGGGCGTGGACATCGACCAGCTGCTGGTCTCTCAGCCCGACACCGGTGAGCAGGCACTGGAAATCATGGACATGCTGGTTGGTTCCGGCGCCGTTGATATCGTGGTCGTCGACTCCGTCGCCGCGCTGGTTCCCCGCGCCGAAATTGAAGGCGACATGGGTGACTCCCACGTGGGTCTGCAGGCTCGCCTCATGAGCCAGGCGCTGCGTAAGATTACCGGCCGCCTCTCCGCAACCGGCACCACCGCAATCTTCATCAACCAGCTGCGTGAGAAGATTGGTGTCTTCTTCGGCTCTCCCGAAACCACCACCGGTGGTAAGGCGCTGAAGTTCTACGCTTCGGTCCGTATCGACATCCGCCGCATTGAGACCCTCAAGGACGGCGCTAACCCGATCGGTAACCGCACCCGCGCCAAGATTGTGAAGAACAAGATGGCTCCGCCCTTCAAGCAGGCTGAGTTCGACATCCTCTACGGTGAGGGCATCTCCGTTGAGGGCGGCATCCTGGACCTGGCGGTGGAGAACGACATCGTCAAGAAGTCCGGCGCATGGTTCACCTACGACGGTGAGCAGCTGGGCCAGGGCCGCGAGAACGTTCGTAAGCTGCTCAAGGACAACCCCGAGCTCACCGAGGAACTGCAGTACAAGGTTCTGGTGAAGCTGGGCATCATTGAGGAAGAAGCTGAGGAGCAGGTAGCCGCTGAGTCCGAGGGTAACGACCCGCTGGACGAGCTGGCTGAGGAGTTCTAAACCGGCCCGCGTAGCTTCTTGCTAACGCCACGACTAATTGCCGTGTGCTGTGCATTCCGCACGGTGCACGGCAATCTGTCGTTAACGGAAGCGCATTAACGGGCGTGCATTAAGGGGAGTATCGGGGGCGCCGAGATAAAGCCTCGTTACAATGGGGGAGCGCCGTACAACCCCGGCGCACGGGCCATCAAGCGAGCCAACACAGGGGAGAGGAGGAACTGAACATGACGGAACAGAACGGTCATGAAGAGCACGAGCGAAACAGCGCGCGTGACGGCGACGCTGGTTTTGCGGCGCTGGATGCGACCGAACCGCACTTCGGCTCCTCAGCTCTGCAGGGGTCAGCCTTCCATGACCCTGCCTTCGAGGACTCGACTTTCTCTGCGCCTGTTTCCTTTGAAGCTACCGGTTCGTTTGAATCTACCGCCCCGCCGGTTGAGGTAGGCGGCTTCGAGGCGCTCAATTTTGAGGCGCCCGCCGCCCTGGCGGAGCCCACCCTCAACTGGGAGACACCTCCTGTTGTTGCGCCTCCTATTGTTGGAGAGCTCCCGTATGAGGATGAGCCCCCATACCCTGACGAGCCTCCCTACGAGGATGAACCTGCGTATCCGGCAGAGCCTTTGTACCCTGAAGCAGAGTACACAGGGGAATATTATGCGGGGGAATATTGGGTACCCTCGGACGAAGCGGCACCCCCAGAAGCGATAGCGGAGCAGCGTGGGGGCCAAGAACCCTCACCCCAAAAACCCAAGCCGAAAGCGCGGCAGGCTGAAAAGCTCGCACATAAGAAGAAGTCAGCGCCTCAGAAGAAGTCAGCGGCCACAGAAAACGCACCCAAAAAGTGGGTGCGGAACAGGAGGACGGATTCGGTAGCCGCTGAGGAGTTCCCGGACTGGCACCCCGCCTCGCACGGCTTTGTTGAAGAAAGCATTGCCCGCGATAACGGCGGCGACTACGCCGGTGAGTTCCGCGTACCCGAGCTACCCCTGCAGGCTGTGCCCGGCAACTTTGAAGATGGCAGTTCCGAAGAAGGTAGCGAATCCCCGCGCCGTAGCCTGCTCGTTGACCCGAACCTGCCCGCCGTCTCTATTGACGAAGCGCCCCAACGCGCCTTCACCCCCGGCGGTGCTGAGCCGCGCCCTATGGCGGCGGGGCGCATGAGTCGAGCGGGTGCCGCATCCATCGGATCGGGGCTCACTGCCGAAGAGAAGGACGAGATCGAGAGGCAAGCCGCTCAGCGGGCTAAGCAGAAGAAACGCAAGTCTTCGCGTGCCTCCAAGAACACCGACTACAAGCGCGGGTTCCGCCGCATGAGTGCGGTGCAGCAAGAGAAAATGCGGAGCCGCTCGCCCTACGCGCCCGCCTTCGGGGCTCGAAGTGACGACGAGGAAACCCGCAAGAGTCCTGCGGGCCGCGGCTCGGGGAGCAACCTATTTAGGGAGGGAAGTAGCTTGAACGAAGAACTCACCCCCGCCGAAGAAGCGCTCATCCGCGGTATTGCCGAGGAGGAGGCACAGGGCGTCGGTACCGGAAAGCGCCGCGCCGCTTCGGCTGGATCCCCAAAGGGCGGTTCTCGAGCACGCGGCTCCCAACCGGGCGGCTCTCAGATGAGACAGGTTTCCTTACCGTCGGAAAGCAACGTGCCTTCCTGGAAGCAGAAGGTGCGTGCCGCCCGAGCCGCGGAAGAAACAGACCCCTACACGCGCGCTAAAACCATCGTGTACAACCAGCTGGCGTACTCGGCAAAAACCCGAGGTCAGCTGCGGAAGAAGCTGCAGGCAGAAGGCTTTGACACGGAGCTCATTGAGCCGTTGCTCGATAAGTTCGAGGCGGCAAAACTCATTGACGACGCCGAATACGCCCAAACGTTCGTGGCGCAGAAGAGCCGCACCAAGAAGCTCTCCCGCGCCGCGCTGCGCCGTGAGCTCGCTGAACGCGGGGTGCGCGGTGAAGAGGCAGAGAACGCACTGGCTCAGCGCACCGACGAGCAGGAACGTGAGGACGCCGCCGAGCTGGTGCGTAAGAAGCTGCGCCTCGGCATGGATTTGAGTGACCGCGCTGAAAAGGATAGGGTGACCCGCCGACTGCTGGGGATGCTGGCTCGCCGCGGGTACTCCTCCTCGGTGTCGTTGTCGGTGATTCGTGAGGAACTCGCCGCCTACGGTGCGGAGGACGAGCTCTGGTAGAGGGCGAATAAAGATGGTCCGCACGCACGGATAGACCCATGCCGGGGTGACCGTAAAAATAGGCACAATAAAGGGTGAGCCCGCTACAGACATACTCTGTGGCGGGCTCACCCTTACGCTTTTGAGCTTTATCAAACGCCTTGTCGAAGGCTATATCCGCTGTTTACTCCGCTGCTTATTCAGCGGCTCCCAGACGGTTCGCGAGCTCGGCGAGGGTTGCATCCTGAGAACCGGCGATTTCTAGGAGCAGGCGCATCAGTTGCGCACCTTCACGGCGAATACGAGGCAACAGATCGGAACGCGCCGAAGAAGAGTACAGCTCCAACAAGGCGCACACGGTCACCGCCGTGCACACGGCAAGGTCCTCTGCCAGGTGCTCATCCAGCGGGGCGTCCTCAAAGAGGGCAGAGTACAGCGCCGGCAGCGCCTTCTTGCGGTCCACCCGATAGCGCGGGTACTCCGGCGAGGAGGGGAAGCCCAGCATCGCCTCAACGAAGGGGAAGCCGCGGTGGTGCAGGCAGGTGCCCTCCGCATCGACCATGCGCACCTGCGCGCCGTCCGCCGAACCAACCAGCACGTTCTGCGGCGAAAAATCGCCCGAAGAGAGCATATACACCCTGCCGCGGTTGAGCTTGAACTGCTCGGGTACCGGCGGGCGCTTGGTAAAGAAAGGTTGCAGAACGCGGCGGAAACGGAAGGACAGCTCCTCAACGGCGGCGGGAAGAACGGGCGCGTCCTCATGCGCGGCAGAGCTGGAAGCCGGGCTGTCAGCATCGTGCTCGGGGGTGCGCGCCTCGTCAGCCACACCGTACAGCTTCTTCAAACCGCGCTCGGCCAAACCCGGCGAGGCAATAGCGCCCGGGAACTGTGCCTTGCGGTCGGCGCGCGCCAGGTTCAGGCGGTAATCCTCCACCGCCTCGCCCATAATGCCGCTGGCGGCAAGGGAACGGTACGCCTCAATGTAGTAGTTCAGCGCATCCAGCGCCTGCTGCTCGGTGCCCTCCAGCAGGGCGTGCGCGACCGAATACTGCTCGCCCTCCACGGTTCCGGCGCTCACATCCTCCAGAGCCAGCACACGCAGCTCAGGATCCGCGCCGTAGAGCTGTGGGAACAGACCCGGAACCTGCTGGTTCAGCGCCTCCAGACCGTAGCGCTCGCGCAGGTACCCGAAACCGCCCGCGTTCACCGTCGAATCCTTGCGGCGGTAACGCTTCACGATAATCGAGGTCGGCAAAGACTGTGCAGATTCGAAAGACTGGGCAGACTCGGCGGCAGGCTCATACGCCACACGCACCACAACGGAACGCATGCCGGTGCCCAGAATCTGCACGCGCTCAACCGCGCGACCAGCCACCTGTTCCAAAGAATGCGCCCAGCTGAGCAGCTGCATCAGGGTCTGACGCATCGAGGCAGAATCAGCGCTCGCCTGAGGCGGCACGGGGGAGTAGGCGGCAATCGCCTCCTCAATGAGGGTGTTCAGACGCTCCCCGTCAGGGGTGGGGGCGGAAGAATCGTTCGGTGACAGAGCCGGAAAGTTGCTACTAAGGGAAACCTGCATAGAGCCATTATCCCCCATCGGATACCCTATAGGGCATGACTTCGACCCTCAGCGATTCCGCCCAGACCCCCGAAACCAGCCCCCGCACCTACGAAGTGCGCACTTTCGGCTGCCAGATGAACGTGCACGACTCCGAACGAATGTCCGGCCTGCTGGAGGCTAACGGCTACGTTCGCGCTGAGGAAGGCACCCAGCCCGACCTGGTGGTGTTCAACACCTGCGCGGTCCGCGAAAATGCTTCCAACCGCCTGTACGGCAACCTCGGTCAGCTGGCGCCGGTCAAGCGCGCCCACAAGGGCATGCAGATCGCTGTGGGCGGCTGCCTGGCGCAGAAGGACCAGGACGCCATCATTGAGAAGGCGCCCTGGGTGGACGTCGTGTTCGGTACCCACAACATTGGTTCCTTGCCGGCGCTACTGGAGCGCGCCCGCCACAACCACGAGGCGCAGGCAGAACTGCTCGAATCCCTCGAAGTTTTCCCCTCCACCCTGCCGACCAAGCGCGACCACGTGTACTCCGGCTGGGTGTCCATCTCGGTGGGCTGTAACAACACCTGCACCTTCTGCATCGTGCCGTCTCTGCGCGGTAAGGAGAAAGACCGCCGCCCCGGCGACATTCTCGCTGAGGTTCAGGCGCTGGTCGATGACGGCGCTATCGAGGTGACCCTGCTGGGCCAGAACGTGAACTCCTACGGTGTGGAGTTCGGCGACCGCCAGGCATTCTCCAAGCTGCTGCGTGCCTGCGGCGAGATTGAGGGCCTGGAGCGTGTACGCTTCACCTCCCCGCACCCGGCAATGTTCACCGATGACGTGATTGACGCGATGGCGGAGACCCCGAACGTCATGCCCGTACTGCACATGCCGCTGCAGTCCGGCTCCGATAAGGTGCTCAAGGATATGCGCCGCTCCTACCGTTCCAAGAAGTTCCTGAACATTCTGGACAAGGTGCGCGAGCGCATCCCGAACGCCGTGATTACCACCGACATCATTGTGGGCTTCCCCGGCGAGACTGAAGAGGACTTCCAGGACACCCTGAAGGTTGTGGAGCAGGCTCGTTTCTCCTCCGCGTTCACCTTCCAGTATTCGATCCGCCCCGGCACCCCGGCGGCGACCATGGAGAACCAGATCCCGAAGGAGGTCGTGCAGGAACGCTACGAGCGTCTGATTGCCCTGCAGGACCGCATCGCCGGCGAGGAGAACCGCAAGCAGCTCGGCAAGACCGTCGAGCTGATGGTCGTTGCGGAGGCAGGTCGTAAGGCGGACCAGACTCACCGCCTCTCCGGTCGTGGCCCGGACCAGCGCCTCGTGCACTTCTCGGTGCCCGAGGGTTGCGAGACTCCCCGCCCCGGCGACATGGTCACCGTGCCCATTACCGAGGCTGGTTCCTTCCACCTGATTTCTGACCCGACCGCCGAGCAGTACCAGCTGCGCCGCACCCGCGCCGGTGACGCGTGGGACCGCTCCCAGGCTGACTCTTGCGGTACCGGTACCACCCAGGTGCCCGGTGCGCCGGTGGGTCTGGGCATGCCGACCATCGGTCTGCGCCCCTAAAACCTATAACGAATCATGCGCCCTGTTCCTCGGGCTCTTGCCGCCACCGCAAGTGGGGGCGAGGGAACCGGTAGAATGGGGCGCATGACTATCTCCGAAACTCTGCCCGTTATCGCTATTGTGGGCCCGACCGGCACCGGGAAGAGCGCGCTCGCCATTGAGCTGGCTCAGCGCCTGAACGGTGAGTGCATTAACGCTGACTCCATGCAGTTCTACCGGGGTATGGATATCGGTACCGCGAAGGTCACTGCGGAGGAGATGCGCGGCGTTCCGCACCACCTGCTGGACATTATGGATGTGCGGGATGAGGCGTCCGTGGCGGAATTCCAGGAGCGTAGCCGTGAGCTGATTGAGCAGATCCGCGGCCGTGGCCGCTACCCGATTCTGGTGGGTGGTTCCGGCCTGTATGTGCGTGCCGCTCTGGATAAGTTGGAGTTCCCCGGCACGGATGCGCGGGTGCGCGAGCGCCTGGAGGAGCAGGCACGTACCGAGGGTATTGGTGTTTTGCATGCCCGCCTGGCGGAGGTAGACCCGGAGTCGGCTGCGCGCGTGAAGGATGAGCGCCGCATTATTCGTGCCCTGGAGGTGTTCGAGGTGACGGGTCGCCCGTTCTCGGCGTTCATGCCGGTGCGCGAGTACGTGACGGAGAGTATTCAGATTGGTCTGGATATGGATCGCGCCCTGCTGCACGAGCGTCTGCACCGCCGCGTGGAGCTGATGCACGAGCAGGGTCTGCTCGATGAGATTCGCACCCTGAACGAGCAGGGACTGCAGGAGGGTAAGACTGCTTCCCGCGCGATTGGTTACGCGCAGTTCGCGCGCGCCCTTGAGGATTTGGGCTACAGCGTGGAGCAGGCGATTGAGGATACGACCATTGCGACCCGCCAGTTTGCGCGCCGGCAGCTGACCTGGTTCCGTGCGGACCCGCGCGTGCACTGGCTGGATGCGCTCTCACCCACCCTTGCAGATGAGGCGGAAGCCATCATCCGCGAAAGCACCCGATAAACCACAATAACGAGCCGCAACCGAACAGATACCCCTTCGAACCGGTCGGCGCGGTAAAATCATAGACGGACTGGTCACCAACTTTAAGGACAGCATATGAGCGAGAACCCTTCCATCTGGGGCGAGCTGGCAGGCCTGACCCTCACCAAGGGTCACGGCACCGGTAACGACTTCATCTTTCTGACGGACGAGAACGCAGAAATTGCCCTCACCCCCGAGTTGGTAGCCCGCGCCTGCGACCGCCACTTCGGCATTGGTGCGGACGGCTTCATTCGTGCTGCCCGCAGCACCGCCTCCCGCGCGGGTCAGAAGCTGCTCGAGGAGCACCCGGACGCTGTCTGGTTCATGGATTACCGCAACGGTGACGGCTCTGTCGCTGAAATGTGCGGCAACGGTGTACGTGCGTTCGTGGAGTACCTGCGCACTGAGGGCCTGATTGAGCTTGAGGTGGGCGAGACCGTCAAGATTGGTACCCGTGCGGGCGTGAAGACTGTGGCGCGCACCGAAGATGGTTACGCGATTGATATGGGTCCGTGGAGCTTCATTCACGGTGACGCTGCCCGCGAGGGGGGCGAGGACTGCCTGGTGTCTGCTCGCGGCCTGAAGACTCCGCGCGCTGGCCTGTCCATTTCGATGGGTAACCCGCACACCGTGGTGATGCTCGGCTCCGACGGTAAGCTGGACGGCCTGGACCTGCACAGCCTGCCTCAGGTGAACCCCGCTCCGGTCAACGGTACGAACGTTGAGTTTGTGGTGCCGGTCGACCTGGACGTTGAGAGCGGTGCGCATGTGGGTGCTATCCGTATGCGCGTGCACGAACGCGGCGTGGGTGAGACTCTGTCCTGCGGTACCGGCGCGTGTGCGGCGGCTGCGGCGACTCGTTTCTGGGGCGGCGAGGAAGCACCTGATGAGTGGCTGGTGCATGTACCCGGCGGTACCCTCGCGGTGACTTTCGTGCTGGGTCCGGACGACCTGGAGCATGTTGTTCTGGCTGGTCCGGCGCAGATGGTTGCGACCGTCGTGCTGCGATAGTCTGCAGCGATAGAGCAGTCTTAGAACAGAGATTTTATCGACAAAAGCGGCGGGTGTTTTCTGACAACACGTTCAGAAAATACCCGCCGCTTTTATGTTTTTAGCATTTAGCACCAGAGCATTGAGCGCCAGAGGTTTAGTCCTCGTAGCGGTGCACCTGCAGAATACGGAAGCCCTTCGAGGTCGCATAGCGCGACACCTCAAACTCGCCGGGGTACAGCTGTCCAAGCTGCGCGTCCATCCACTTCTGCAAAGAATCAGAGCCCAGGTTCTTCTGAACCACCAGGTAGGCGTCACCGCCGGGCGCCAGGCACGGCAGCCAGGTCAGCAGGATCTCGTGCAGAACCTCCTTGCCCACGCGAATCGGCGGGTTCGACCAGATGGTGTCAAAACGCAGTTCGGGGTCAACCGACTCGGGGGTTCCCACGGTGACGTTGGACAGGCCGAGAGCGGCGGCGTTGCGTTCGGTCAGGCTAATGGAGCGGGAGTTCACATCCACCGCGTGCACCTGCGCCTGCGGGGCGAGCATCGCCAAAGTCAGGGTGATGGGGCCCCAACCACAACCGATGTCGAGCATGCGTGTACCCTGCGGGTCGGGTGCTTCCTGCAGCAAAATAGCGGTGCCCTTATCAATGCCGGAGGGGCTGAAAATGCCGTTAGCTGTGGTGACGGTGACCTTGCGGCCTGCAAGCTCCACCTGCACGGGGCGGGGCTTGAATTCGGTCTCGGGGGTTTCAGAGAAATAATGCTGCTCGCTCATGCTATCCAGTGTACCGGTAGGGCAAGAACCCGCCGCACACGGGCAGTGTATGCGCGGGGCGGGTCGGCAGCTTGCACGCCCTGAGCGCACAGGCGACCGAACCCCCTACCTGATGCGGGCAACGGCGGTAGAATTAGAGTCGTATGAATTCTAAGAACACCCCCGTATCTGATACCGAAAAGCTGCCCAGCGATGAGCAGCTACGCCGCACCGTAGACCGCGTTCTGGGCCGCTCCCAGGCCGCCGCCTCCGTCACTACTTATGACGCAGCCGGTACCGCGCATCACAGCGATAACTCTTCCAGCACCCACGGCAACAATAGCCGCCGTGTGCTGGATACTCGCGCGCGCGAAATTTCTGACGTTCAGCGTGAGCACTCCGAATATGACGGTGACCAGGAAGATCTCGCTGAGCGCCGCGCACTGCGCCGTATCGCGAACCTCTCCACCGAACTTGAAGACGTCACCGAGGTCGAGTACCGCCAGCTACGCCTGGAGCGCGTGGTGCTGGCTGGTCTGTGGACTGAAGGCACCGTAGAGGACGCAGAGAACTCCCTGCGTGAGCTCGCGGCACTGGCTGAAACCGCAGGTTCCGAGGTTCTGGATGGCCTGGTTCAGCGCCGCCTCAAGCCGGACCCCGGCACCTTCCTCGGCTCAGGTAAGGCGCTGGAACTCAAGGACATTGTGGAGGCGACCGGCGCCGACACCGTCATCGTCGACTCCGAACTGGCTCCCTCGCAGCGTCGTGCCCTCGAAGACATCGTGAAGGTCAAGGTCATTGACCGCACCGCCCTGATTCTCGACATTTTCGCTCAGCACGCTAAGTCCCGCGAGGGTAAGGCGCAGGTTGAGCTGGCTCAGCTGGAGTACATGCTACCGCGTCTGCGTGGTTGGGGTGCGTCCCTGTCCCGTCAGGCGGGTGGCCGTGCCGCAGCCGGTGAGGGTATCGGTTCGCGTGGTCCCGGTGAAACCAAGATTGAGATGGACCGCCGCCGCCTGCGCGCTCGCATGGCGAAGCTTAAGCGTGAGATTGCTGCGATGGCGCCGGCGCGTGAGACGAAGCGCCTGAACCGTCGCCGTAACCGTGTGCCTTCGGTTGCTATTGCCGGGTACACGAACGCGGGTAAGTCCTCCCTGCTGAACCGTCTGACCGATGCCGGCGTGCTCGTGGAGAACGCCCTGTTTGCGACCCTGGACCCGACCGTCCGTAAGGCCCAGACCCCGGACGGTATCGGCTACACCCTCTCTGACACGGTCGGTTTCGTGCGTTCGTTGCCGACCCAGCTGGTGGAGGCGTTCCGCTCCACCCTAGAAGAGGTCGCTGACGCTGACGTCATCCTGCACGTGGTGGATGCTTCGCACCCGGACCCGGAGGGGCAGATTCGTGCTGTCCGCGAGGTTATCGCGGAGGTTGACGCCCGCCATATTCCCGAAATCATTGTGCTGAATAAGGCGGATGCCGCCGATCCGTTCGTGCTGGAGCGTATGCGTCAGCGCGAGCCGGAGCACGTGATTGTTTCGGCGCGCACCGGTGAGGGTATTGAGGAGCTGAAGCAGAAGATCGCGGACACCATTCCGCGCCCCTCCATTGAGGTGAAGCTGCTGATTCCGTACTCGCACGGTGAGATTATTTCGCGCCTGCACGAGTGGGATGCCGAAATTAAGAGCACCGATTTCGTATCGGACGGCACCTTCGTGGTGGCTCTGGTCCGTGAGGATGTCGCCTCCGAACTGTCCGAGTATGTGCTGGAAGGCGACCTGCTGGAGGTTCTGGAAGAGGAACTTGCGGAGGCGCACGCCCTGGCTGAAGCGACCGCTTCTGTTTCCGAGCAGGCCTCTACCGCTGAGGCTCTCTAGGGGCGTATGAGCGTGACCGAGAGCATCAACGCGCCCAAAAACGCCCCCGGAACCGTACCCGGACCGGCAACCGACGGCACCCGATTCACCGGGCAGGAGCTTGAGACCCTGCCCGGTGCGAAGGATGCCCTGACTCTGTTGGACGAGGCGGTTGCCGCCACCGGCGGTCAGAACCGTGCCGGTCAGCGCACCATGGTGGCGCATGTGGCGCAGGCTCTTGAACTTCAGCGTCATCTGCTGGTGCAGGCGGGTACCGGTACCGGTAAGTCCCTGGGCTACCTGGTTCCTGCCCTGGCGCGGGTGGGGGAGTCGGACCAGCCGATTGTGGTTGCGACGGCGACCCTCGCCCTGCAGGCGCAGATCGTGAACCGCGATATTCCGCGTCTTCTGCAAGCGCTGGAGCCGCGCCCGGAGTCGCAGGCGCAGGTGGCTCTGCTCAAGGGCCGCAATAACTACCTCTGCCTGCACAAGCTGGAGGGCGGCTACCCGGAAGACGAACCGGATGCTCTCTTTGACATGCCTTCTTCGACCTCCCGCGTGGGTGAGGAAGTGGTGCGCCTACGCGAGTGGGCTGACCGCACGGAGACCGGCGACCGTGACGAGTTGAAGCCCGGCGTCTCTGACCGCGCCTGGGCTCAGGTGTCGGTCAGTGCCGCTGAGTGTCTGGGCCGCCGCTGCCCGCTGGTGGAAGAGTGCTTTAGTGAGATGGCGCGTAGCCGTGCCGCTGAGGCTGACATTGTCATCACGAACCACGCCCTGCTGGCGATTAACGCTTTTGAAGGCATGAAGGTTCTGCCCGAGCATGAGACGGTCATTATTGATGAGGCTCATGAGTTGGTGGACCGCGTGACCGGCGCCGTGTCTGGTTCTTTGACGGTTGCGATGGTTCGCCGTGCGGCACGTAGCGTGAAGAAGCATTCGAAGGCTGATTCCGGCGCGCTGGAAATGGCAGCTGGCACCCTGGAGACCGCTTTCGAGGGTCTTGCCGAGGGCCTGCTGAAGGGCCTGGACGGTCGCCTTTTGACCGCTATTTCTGCGGTCAACGATGCCGCCCGCACTGCCCTGTCCGATACAAAACCGGACGGTCAGGACGTTGACGCCGGCCTGCAGATGGCGCGCTCGCGTGTCTCTGAGGTACACGATATGAGTAGCCGCATTCTGGAGGCTTCGGGCGAGCAGGACGTCCTGTGGATTTCTCGTCAGGGCGGCTGGGAGAACGGCCGCTATGTGGCTGCTTCCGACACCGACCCGGCGACCCTGAATATCGCTCCGTTGAGCGTTGGCCTGCAGCTGCGTGACGGCTTGTTCGCTGATCGCACCGTGATTCTGACGAGTGCGACCCTGACGGTGGGTGACTCTTTTGACGTTGCAGCCGGTGCCCTGGGACTGCAGGGTGAGGGCGCGCCGCGCTGGACGAGCATCGATGTGGGTTCGCCGTTCGACTACCGCAAGCAGGGCATCATGTATGTTGCCGGAGATTTGAAGCCTCCGGGATTTGGTGTGCACGAGGGTCAGCTGGAGCGTCTACGTGAGCTGTGCGAGGCGTCGGAGGGCGGCGCCCTGGGCCTGTTCTCTTCGAAGCGTGCCGCTGAGCGTGCCGCCGAGTACATGCGTGAGCATAGTGACCTGAACATTCTTCTACAGGGAGAGTCTTCGCTCAAGGCCCTGGTGGAGGAGTTCAGCGAGGACATCGACTCATGCCTGTTCGGAACGATGAGCCTATGGCAGGGCGTGGACGTTCCCGGCGACTCTTGCCGCCTGGTGGTGATGGACCGCATTCCGTTCCCGCGCCCGGATGACCCGATTGCGCAGGCTCGTACGGAGGCGGTGAACCGTCACCGCGGTAACGGCTTTATGGCGGTTTCTGCTCACCACGCGGCGATTCGTATGGCGCAGGGCGCGGGTCGCCTAATCCGTTCGGTGTCTGACCGCGGCGTGGTGGCTGTGCTGGATTCTCGTGTGGCGACTAAACGCTACGGCGGTTTCTTGATGAAGGCGATGCCGCCGATGTGGTCGACGCAGAATAAGGCAGCCGTCATTGGTGCACTGGCTCGTCTTTCAGCGAGTATTGAGCGTTAGCTCGGGCAGGGTCCATTCCTGACACCACCGCCCCGCTTTGGACATATAAATTTGGACATATAGAAATCACCCCGGTGATACGTGAACCTTCACGTATCACCGGGGTGATTTCTATATAGAGCTCAAAGCCCTAACGGTGATGTCTTCTAGAGGCTGTGCTATTTAGAGCCAGCGTCTTCTAGAGACTACATCTTCTAAAGACTACGCAGCACGGAGACGACCTTACCCATGACGGTTGCGCGGTCGCCCATAATCGGCTCGTAGTTGGAGTTGCGCGGCATGAGCCAGGTGTGGCCGTCGACCTGACGGAACACCTTCACGGTTGCTTCATCGTCGAGTAGCGCAGCAACGATATCGCCGTTGTCTGCGGTGTGCTGCTCGCGGACAACCACCCAGTCGCCGTCGCAGATTGCGGCGTCAATCATAGAATCGCCCTTGACCTTGAGCATGAAGAGCTTGCCGCTACCGACCAGCTGGCGGGGCAGGGCGAGCACATCCTCCACGGACTGCTCGGCGGTAATGGGACCGCCCGCTGCAATTCGTCCAACCAGGGGAACGGGTACGAGGTCTTCATCGCCGACTTCGAAGTTCGGCAGCTCGGGCAGGGAAGAGGAAGCGCTACCGTGGATGCCGACGCCGTTCTCATCCAACACCTCAATAGCGCGGGGGAGCTTGGGGTCGCGGCGAATGTAGCCCATGGTCTCGAGGCGACCGAGCTGGTGAGTGACCGAGGACAGGGACGCAAGACCCACCATGTCACCAATCTGGCGCATGGACGGCGGGTAACCCTTTTGTTCAATCTCGGTGCGGATCGCGTCAAGAATCTTCTGCTGGCGCGCGGTCAGCGCCGGACGGGGTGCTGTTGCCATTTCTTTTCCTTCGGTCTGTGCCCCGATTTCTGTATTCCGGTCTCTGCAGTCTGTCTGAGCCACAGTCCGGTCGGGGCACGGATGGGTGCTTCACACGTTTTCTGATGGTGTCCTAAAAATTTTTTGGGGTTCTGCCGAAATGGGTCTTATCTCGTCAGGGGGTGGAGGAATTCTATCCGTGCCGGAGCGATACCGGAGCGATACACAGGCAACGAGTATGCGCCTCCGCCCTATAAAACTCAGCCAGCGGCACCTGCACTCGATACAGAACCAAGCTGTAACGGGTACAGAAACCTGCTGTGAGTAGGACTCATCAGGAGCGTGTGGAACGTCTCTTGACACCAGTGTAGAACACTACACCGAAAAACTCAAACAAATATTCTAGATTTTTTCTTCGAAACTCGAAGAAATTTTTAGTACATCTCTGCTAGACTTTAGAACAAGAGTTCGTATATACTCTTGAATCTCTCCTGAAATTCAGGATTTACGGGCGAATGTTCGAAAAATATTCGAAGATTCGACCCGGAGTCTTTCGGGAGAGGAGAGTGAATGAGTGTTCGAATGTATTCGAATCCTCTGCTTCTCTCTTCGCATGATCTACCCCGGATGCTCTAGAGGGCATCTGGCGAGGAGAGAGCGCAGGGGATGGGGTTCCGGGGCAACCCTGTGCCTCTAACCCGGTGCACCCGACGCTCTGACCTAACTAGAGAATAGCTATCCACTAGTTATCGCTTAACAATCACCACTCCATAGTTATCACTCAACTAGGACCTCCGAGCGGGTATCGCTCGGCATTGCTAGACCCGCGGGGTAACCCCGGGGAGAGCTGAGAGAAAGGAACCACAATGACTACTGCAGCACCTCTTGCTTCTCGTGGCACTTCTGCACACCTTCCGGCAGGTTTGGTGGTACTTCACCCCGCCCGCACCGCACCCGCCCGCAACACGGCTGTCCGTACCGCGCAGGGGCGTTCTCGTGTGCCTGCGTCTTCGCAGTCTGTTCGCTCTTCTCGTGCGGCTCATGCACCCCGTCCTGCGCAGGTAGCTCAGCCTACCCAAGCTCCCGGCGTTGCTACCCCCGTTGCTTCTACCCCTGCTGCTTCTATTCAGGCGCCGGTTCGCTCTGTAGCTTCTGGTGCGCAGGCTGCTTCTGATGCGCAGGCGCCCAGCGTGAAGAGTGTTCTTCTGGCTAAGGGTGGCGAGCTTCTGCGCGAGGTTCCCGCTTCTATTCGTCGTCTTGGCACCCCGCGCGGTTTCCTGAAGGGGCTGCCTCTGCTGACTTTGGCGGCGCTGATTGTGCTCGGCGCTATTAGCTTCTTTGGCCCGGCGGCTTCTGCTTCCATGGAGAACGCTTCGGTGACTCGAACCGTCGTTGTGGTCAAGCACGGTGAGACCCTGTGGGATATTGCTCAGGCGGTGGATCCGCAGGGTGACACCCGTGATACTGTGGTTCGTATTATGGAGTTGAACTCGTTGACCAGCACCTCTGTTGATGCCGGTCAGCGTCTGGAAATTCCTCAGCCTCAGCGCTAAGCACGGACCCGTGTGTGGTTGGCTTCTGCGTGAGGTTGATGTCTTGACTCCGAATCCTCTATCTCTCAAGCTAGAGCGCTTGAGTCGAATTCTTGAGCCTATGAACTAGGAGCGCACCGATGCCTGTTCCCGTTGAACCCACACCCGTCAAAACTGAATCTGCACAGAGTGCTCAGACTGCTCGTCCTGTGGTTGCCGTTTTGGGGGAACCCGGAACTCGTGGTGCCCTGGTGAAGCTTCTTCAGGATGCGGGGGCGGACGTTATCTTGACCGCTGTGCCCGATCAGTTGCGTGAGGCTGACGGCATGGTGGTGACCGGCGGTGCGAGCTCTCTTGAAGCGTACGAAGACCTGAAAGCTAAGGACGCTGAGCGCGTGATTGGTCGCCGTGTGGCTGGCGGTCGTCCGGTGTTGGTTGCCGGTGCAGCGTTGAGCTGCCTCTTCGACTCGGTGACGGTGAAGCATCCGCAGATGGGGCAGATTCAGGTGCAGTGCATGGGGGAGTGGCCCGGCGAGAGCGTGGAGCTTTCTACCCGCGACCTGGTGCCCGGTGCTTCTGTCCTTCGTTCTTCCTCCGATAGTGCGCTGCTCAAGGGTCTTGAGGGTGAGGCTCAGTTCAAATCTGAGCACGGCGTTTTTGAGTGGGCTTTTGATCAGAGCATTGAATATATTGCCCCGCCGGCGGTGACGTGGACTGTCACCGAGCCTGCCTATATTGCGGCGGTTGAGAACGGCCCGCTGACGGCGGTGCAGTTCTGCCCGGTGGGATCTGGTGAGCTGGGTGCGGAGTTTCTTCGTCGCTGGGTTGCGTCCCTGGCGGTGACTGGTCGCCTCTCGCTATCCTCTGAATCTCTGTCCTCTGAGGGCTCCGCTGCTGCTCATGCGGGAGGTAACTAATGTCTGCACCCGTTCTTGAACTTCTGCCCGCTGTTGATATTTCTGAAGGCTACGCGGTGCGCCCGGTGGGCGGTACCCTCTCCGGTGGCGAGCAGCGCCTCGACCCGGTTGAGGCGGCTCTGACCTGGGTGAAGGCTCGTGCTCGCTGGATTCACCTGGTGGACCTTGATCTGGCGTTTGGTCGCGGTACGAATACTGAGGTTCTGGCTGAGGTGGTTGCCGCCGTCCGTGCCGAGAACGCCCGGATGGCCGGCTCCGCTCCGGTTCGTATTCAGGTCAGCGGCGGTGTGCGTAATGCTGAGAGTCTGGAACGCGCCCTGAGCCTGAATCCGGACCGCGTGAACGTGACTAGTGCGGCTCTGGCGGATTCTTCCTGGCTTGAAGATACTCTGGCTCGTTATGCCGATTCTGATCTTCTGGCTCTTGGCCTCGATGCCCGTTACACCCCCGAGCGGGGCTGGGTGACGGTGGCTCGCGGTACCGACTGGTCGGGTCCTGCTGTGGCGGAGGCGCTGGCGTGGCTGGAGGGCGCGGGCGTGCGCCGCTATATCGTCACGGATGTGAGTAAGGACGGTTCTCTGGCGGGCCCCGGTGCGGAGCTGCTGGATGTGGTGCTGGTTCAGACTGACCGTCCGGTGGTTGCTTCTGGCGGCGTGTCGTCGCTGGATGATCTTGTGAAGCTGCGTTCTATGGTGCCTTCTGGTTTGGAGGGCGTGGTGCTTGGTAAGGCGCTGTATGTGGGTAACTTTAGTTTTGAGCAGGCTCTTGAGGCCGCTGGCTCCCGCTAAAGCTATCGCTCCTGCTAAATCTGACTCCCGCTAAAGCTACCGGTTCGCCCTAGCCCACGTATCTAGCCTACGTAGATTTCTTATCCCCGCAGATTTCTTATCCGCATAGGTGTTGTATATGACGAAGCCCCGTCTTCCTCAGTGCGAGGGAGGCGGGGCATCGTGATCGCATAAACCAGTTGGCTCAGCAAACCAGTTGGCTCAGCAAACCAGTTGGCTTAGTACACCGGGCCGGTGAGCTTTTCGCCGGGGCCCTTGCCGGGTTCGTCCGGGAAGGGGGATGCTTCGCGGAATGCGAGCTGCAGGGTGCGCAGGCCGTCGCGTAGGGGTGCTGCGTGCTGGGAGCCGATTTCGGGTGCTGCGGCGGTGACGAGGCCGGCAAGTGCGGTGATGAGCTTGCGTGCTTCGTCGAGGTCCTTGAGGTCGTCGGCGTTTTCGTCTGCTGCCAGGCCGCACTTGACGGCTGCGGCGCTCATCATGTGGATGGCTGCGGAGCTGATGATTTCGATGGCGGGTACGTCTGCGATGTCGCGCAGCTGTTCGTTGACGGCTTCGACCTGCTCTTCGGTGAGTTCGGTGTGGCCGTGTACGGGGGTTTCTTCTTCCGCGGTGAAGCGGAAACTCGTGTTTTCAGTGCTCATAGTCCTAGAATCTCATATTTCGTTTGTTTCGGTAAATGCGTCCTTAAGAGTGGGCGCTTCTGTGGAATCGTTGGAGGAATCCCCGCAATTTTTATGGTGTTTTACGTCTAATCCCTTGCGCCTGTCGGGGGTTCTGCGGTATGGTTGTAGGCAGTTTGCAAGTGGAGCGTGCCTCCCACCCGGTTGACCGCCGCAAGCGTTAGCTTGCGAGTTTTGAGGTGAACGGGTTTGTCCGCCGCTTTCGGCGTACGCTGGTTTGTGCCTCCGCTTGTGTAACTGCGGGGGCTTTTTTAGTGCCCGCAACGGATAGTATTCACGGGGAAACCCACAGAGCACAGGAGCTAGTCATTAGCGAACCACGCATTAACGATCGTATCCGCGTTCCCGAGGTCCGTCTTGTCGGTCCCGGTGGCGAGCAGGTAGGCGTTGTCCCTCTGAAGGACGCTCTGCGTCTGGCTGAGGACGCCGAACTCGACCTGGTCGAGGTTGCCCCGAACGCGAAGCCGCCCGTGTGCAAGCTCATGGATTACGGTAAGTACAAGTACGAAGCCGCAATCAAGGCTCGTGAATCCCGCAAGAAGCAGGCTAATGCCGTTCTGAAGGAGATCCGTTTCCGCCTGAAGATTGATACCCACGACTACGAAACCAAGGTTGGACACGCTCGTCGTTTCCTTTCCGGTGGTGACAAGGTCAAGGCAATGATTCAGTTCCGTGGTCGTGAGCAGCAGCGCCCCGAGATGGGTGTGCGTCTGCTGGAGCGTCTGGCGGCTGAGCTGGCTGAGGTGAGCACCGTTGAGTCTCGCCCCCGTCAGGATGGCCGCAACATGGTGATGGTTCTGGCTCCGCTTCGCGGTAAGGCAGAGGCTCGCCGTGAGCAGGGCGCCGGCGGTCGCAAGGGTCGCGAGCGTATTGACACGACCAAGGCGAAGCCCGTAACTAATTCTCTGGCAGACGCTATGCCTGCCGAGTTGAAGGCACAGGCTTCCGCCGAGTAGGGAACCGGGTCGTCACTTTAGGATGGGCACGCGCCTCCACCGCTCGGTGGGTGTTGCGGGTTCACCCGGTGCCGGTTCCGAGGCACCTCGTTGGGGGGGCCTCACCTTTGGTCCTTGGGGCTGATGCGTTCGCGTACGCAGCCCCACTAAGCTACCCCGCTGTTGTGGCGGGGGATGAATGTAAGGAGAACGGCAGCTATGCCGAAGCAGAAGACCCACTCTGGTGCTAAGAAGCGCTTCAAGCTCACCGGTAGCGGCAAGGTTAAGCGCCAGCAGGCGAACCGTCGCCACTACCTGGAGCACAAGTCCTCTCGTCTGACCCGTCGTCTGGCTTCTGACCAGATCGTTACCGGCGGCCAGGCAAAGGTTGTCAAGAAGATGCTGGGTAAGTAAGCAACGCTTACTCTCTGCACCTGGCGCACTGATAGTGGTGCGCACTGATTAAAGACTCGCTCCTGTTCAGCGTGATATGTGAGCTGTTCAGGACATAAGACGAAGGAGACACACGTGGCACGTGTGAAGCGCGCGGTTAACGCGCACAAGAAGCGCCGTACTATTCTCGATCGTGCATCCGGCTACCGCGGTCAGCGTTCTCGCCTGTACCGTAAGGCTAAGGAGCAGGTCACTCACTCGCTGGTTTACAGCTACGACCACCGTCGTAAGAAGAAGGGTGACTTCCGTCGCCTGTGGATTCAGCGTATCAACGCTGCTTCCCGCGCACAGGGCCTGACCTACAACCGCTTCATCCAGGGCCTGAAGGCTGCTGGTGTTGAGGTTGACCGCCGTATGCTGGCTGAGCTGGCTGTTAACGAGCCCGCCGCCTTCAACGCACTGGTTGAGATTGCTAAGAACAACCTGCCCGAGGACACCTCGGCTCCCAAGGCGTAATTAGCCTAGGTTGTGTTCTTACCTCGAAGATCTAGGTTCGGGGTAGGATGCTTAAGCGTCGTGAGCGGCCGTCTGCACTTTTGAGTGTGGGCGGCCGCTTTCTGCGTATCTGGGGTTGTGCTTGTGGCTGTTCCGTGTTTTTGGGTGTGCCTTTGCCTGTACCCTTTAAGAGTGAACTTTTTTGAACGTATTAGTACCCCCGTTGTGATGTCCAATCCGCAGGCAGATCGTGTGCGCGATATTGCGAAGCTGCGCACCCGCGCTGCCCGCACGAAGAAGGGCCAGTTCCTGGTGGAAGGCCCGCAGGCTGTGCGTGAGGCGTTGAAGGCGCATCTGAAGAAGCCGATTCTGGATGCTGTCTACGTTACGGAGGCGGCTTTTGACCGTCATGAGGATATTGCTGAGCTGCTGGAGCAGATGTACGGCACCCCGACCCCGGAGGAGGGCCGCCGCGTCTTTATGCGTGTGGTGACCGATGAGGTGATGGAGGCGATGGCTGATTCGGTGAGCCCGCAGGGTATTATTGCGGTTTCCTTTATGGTGGATGCGTCGTTCTCGCTGCTGTGGGGTGAGGGCGCGTTGAACCCGAAGCTGATTGCTGTGCTGTCTCGTGTGCAGGATCCGGGTAATGCGGGCACTATTCTTCGTGTGGCTGATGCGGCCGGTGCTGACCTGGTGATTACGACTAAGGGTTCGGTGGATTTGTATAACCCGAAGACGGTGCGTTCTACCGCTGGTTCGCTGTTCCATGTGCCGATTATTCAGGGCGTGCAGCTGGAGGATTTCGCGGAGGATGTGAAGTCTCAGGGTACTGCTGTGTTGGCTGCTGACGGCTATGGTGCGGTGAATTTGCAGGAGCTGAGTGAGTACACGGTGGCTCGTCGTGCCGGTGTGGAGGCGAGTGCCCCGTCCGGTGTGAAGGGTAATTTTGATCTTTCGAAGCCGACCATGTGGCTTTTCGGTAATGAGGCTCAGGGCTTGAATGCTGAGGAGAAGGCTGCCGCTACGATGCGCGTGGCTGTTCCTGTCTATGGTTCGGCTGAGTCTTTGAATGTGGGTACGGCTGCTGCTGTGTGTCTGTATGCTTCGGCGATGGCTCAGCGCGGCGTTTCTCGCTAGGTTTTGGGCGGTTCGCGGCTGTGGCACAGCGGTGGGCCGCTTTAGCCGTATAGGTTTTAGAGTTTTAGTTGAGGGCTGAGAAAGGGAAATTATGTCTGCTCCTTCTGGTCATTCGGGTTCGGGCGCGATTATTGCGGCGCTGGGTGCGAACCTGGGTATTGCGGTGCTGAAGTTTTTGGCTTTTGCGCTGACTCGTTCTTCGTCGATGCTGGCGGAGGCTATTCACTCGGTGGCTGACTCGGGTAATCAGCTTCTGCTTCTTCTGGGCGGTCGCGCTTCGCAGAAGCAGGCTGATGAGGAACACCCGTTTGGTTATGGCCGTAACCGCTATATTTACGCGTTTATTGTGTCGATTATTATCTTTGCCCTGGGTGGCTTGTTCGCTCTGTATGAGGGTTATGAGAAGCTGCATGACCCGCACGGTATTACTGAGTGGCAGTGGGTTCCGGTGGCTGTTCTGGTGGGTTCGATTCTGCTGGAGGGTAACTCGTTCCGCGTAGCGGTGAAGGAGTCGCGTGAGCTGAAGGGCAAGCAGAGCTGGATGCGTTTCTTGCGTACTTCGAAGAACCCGGAGCTTCCGGTGCTTCTGCTGGAGGATGCGGGTGCGTTGCTGGGTCTGATTTTTGCGCTCTTTGGTGTGGGTATGACCCTGTTGACCGGTAATGGTCTGTGGGATGCGTTCGGCACCCTGGCTATTGGTGTGCTGCTGGTCTTTATTGCTGTGTTCCTTGCGGTGGAGATGAAGTCGCTGATTCTGGGTGAGGCTGCTTCGCCGGAGGATTTGGCGAAGATTCGCGCGGCGATTGAGGATGGCGATAGCGAGCGCATTATCCACATTAAGACCGTGCACCTGGGTCCTGAGGAGATTCTGGTGGCGGCGAAGATTCGTATTCATGATGCTGACACTGGTCGCGCGGTTGCTGATGAGATTGACGCGGCTGAGGTACGTATTCGCGAGGCTGTTCCTGCGGCACGCATCATTTATTTGGAGCCGGATATTTTCCGGGCTTAGTTATAGGAGCTTTTTGGTATGACCGTTGAGATGATCGTTGAGGGTTTGCTAAAGATTTTCGTTGGCCTGATCATTCTTTTGGTGTACCTGCGTCTGACTCACCGTTCTCAGGCAGGGCACCAGACCCCGATTGATACCATCGGTAACTTTGTCATCGGTGGTGTGTTCGGTGGCGTGTTGTACAGCACGCAGATTAGCCTGTTCTACTTTGTCATCTACATGGTGTTTACGCTGTGCATGATTCAGCTGCTGAACGTGGCGACCACGAAGATTCGTTTTCTGCATATGGCGGTGCGTGAGCAGCGCGTGCCGGTCATTACGGATGGTGATATCGATATTAAGAGCTTCCAGCAGGCAGATGTGGTTCTTGATCCGATGCGCCTGATTGCTGACCTTCGTGCGCAGGGTATTTACGACCTGGAAGAAATTGAGTTCGCTCAGATTGAACCGAACGGTGCGCTGAGCGTGATCTGTAAGGGTGACGGCGTGCCGAACTTTGCTCTGATCGTGAAGGGCAAATTGGTCACTCGCGATATCGCGGATGCGCACAAGACCGAGGATTGGGTGTACCTGCAGTTGCGTGCCGTTGGGGTCGAACTTGAGGATGTTTTCCTCATGGAGTTCAAGAACGGTAACCGCCTTCTGATTCTGCTCAATGACGGCACTACTATTCGCCGTGAGGTGGCAGAAGCCTCGAATATGAATGATGAGGAAGAAGAGTGGCAGGAAGGCGTGGAGGAAGCTCCTGAGCCTGAGGTTACTGAGGATGCTAAGAAGGAAGTAGCGGAGCACGCTGCTGAAGATGCGCATCCGACGAAGGAATCTAAAGCGTAGAAGAAGGTAGAGAAAGATGAGTGAAGTGTCGCCCTCGTTTGAGGTTCAGGTGGTTGGCGCCGCCGTGGTTGATTCTTTGGAGGCTCCGACCCGTATGCTGGTGGCTCAGCGTTCTGAGCCGCAGACTGTTGCCGGCATGTGGGAGTTCCCGGGCGGTAAGGTCGAGCCGGGGGAGAGCTGTGAGCAGGCGCTGGTGCGTGAGCTGAAGGAGGAGCTGGGCGTGCAGGCGCGTTTGGGCGCTGAGGTGCCCGGTGCGTACCCGCAGGGCTGGCGCCTGAGCGAGCGTCTGGCGATGCGTGTGTTCTTTGCTGAGATTCTTTCGGGTACTCCGGATACGTTGGAAGACCACAGTGCTCTGCGGTGGATGCCGTTACCGAAGTCTAAGGATGACGCGCAGGCGTATGACGATTTGCTGGGTTTGCCGTGGATTCCGGCGGATTTGCCGATTGTTGTGGCTCTTCTTCAGCAGCTGCAGGATGCAGGTGTTGGCGAGGCGTAATCCTAACGCTGTAGCGCTAAGACTCTGTGTTAGTTCGGTGCGAGGCTAATTCGCCGTTGTGTGACAAATTCGCGGCGGTAACAGGATAAATTTTCTCTATCTTTTTTGACACTTTTTGAAGGCGGGATTCCCTGTGGGGAGTCCCGCCTTGATGCATATTTTGAGGGTGATTTATGCGCCATATGATTCTGACTTGCGTGTTTATTGGGGTGTTTATTCAAAGCGCGTAAAGTTATGGCTACAGGTCGTGTCTAAGAACATGCACCGTAAAGAGATAGGCGATTTTAGGTATGTGTAGCCCCAAAATCCGGGATGAAATCCTGCGCCAATCACCGTATGTTTATTAGGTAAGAAAAAACTATTTAATTGGTGATACTGAGATGAACTTTTGGGGAGCCTTCCTCGGAAACTTTTTGATTGGTCTGCGTGAAGGCCTCGAAGCGGCACTGGTTGTCGGTATTCTGCTCGCCTACATCCGCAAAACGCAGCGCACTCACCTGCTGGCACCCATGTGGGCCGGCGTCGGTGTGGCGGTCCTGCTGTCCCTCGGCTTTGGCGCTCTGCTGACCTTCGGACCTGAAACCCTCACCTTCGAAGCGCAGGAAGCCATCGGAGGCTCCTTGTCCATCATTTCGGTTGGCTTCGTCACCTGGATGATTTTCTGGATGGCAGAAAACGCCCGCATGCTCTCTGCTGAGCTCAAAGACAAGCTAGACGCAGCACAGACCAGCGCCTGGGCTGTGGTTCTGCTGGCGGCACTTTCCGTGGGCCGTGAAGGCCTGGAAACCACCCTGTTTATCTGGTCGGCTACCCGCACCGCCGGTCAGGAAGCTAATGCAACCCCCATGCTCGGCGCGCTGGTCGGTATCGCGATCGCCATTGTGATGGCGTGGGGCATGATGCGCGGCATGATGCGCATTAACCTCTCCCGCTTCTTCACGATTACCGGCGCGTTCCTGGTCATTGTGGCGGCGGGCGTGCTCTCGTACGGTATTCACGACCTGCAGGAGGCGGCTATCCTGCCGGGTCTGAACAATATCGCGTTCGAGTCCTACCGTTACATTGATCCGAGCGGTTTTGTGGGCACCCTACTCAAGGCTGTATTCAACCTGTCCTCGACCACCACCTGGCTTGAGGCGGGCGCCTGGATTCTGTACGTGGGCATCGTGATGCCGCTGTTTATCCGTGCGCAGCGCCCGGGTCTGAAGGCATCGGCTAAGAAGTCTGAGGCCGAAAAGGCCGCAGCCTAAAAGATGGCGTCCTCAGCCGATCTAGCCTCCACCTTGTCCCTCCACCTTGTTAGGGGAGGCACCCCTAGATTTTTGCGGCAATGACTGGTCGCGAACCCTACCTACTCATACATTCACCCTTCACGGGACCATACATAAGGAGAACCAATGCGTAAGACTCTCGCCTCCGCCGGTGCACTGCTGTCGGTTGGTGCGCTCGCGCTGACCGGCTGCACCCCCAACACCCAAGCTTCGTCTTCGTCCTCGTCCTCGGCTTCGGGCGCGGCGGCTTCCGACGGCGTCATTAATGTGACCGCATCCGATACCGCCTGCAAGCTCTCGGTGACCACTGCGAAGGCTGGAAAGGTGACTTTCAAGGTCAAGAATGAGGGCACTAAGGTCAACGAGTTCTATGTGCTTGGCTCTGACGGTCTGCGCATTATCTCCGAGGTGGAGAACATTGGTCCGAACCTCAGCCGCGACCTGACCGTGGAATTGAGCGAGGGCAGCTACAAGACTGCTTGCAAGCCCGGCATGGTTGGTGACGGTATCACCGGTGATTTCACCGTGACTAAGAACGAGAACGCGGGGACTATCTCCGCTGATGAGCAGGCTCTGCGTGATACCGCTGTCACCCAGTACACCGCCTACGTCAAGGACCAGGTGGAGGCGCTGAAGACTAAGACTGAGCAGTTCGCTGAGCTGTACACCGCCGGCAAGGTGGAAGAAGCGAAGGCACTGTACTCCTCCGCACGCCTGCACTACGAACGCATTGAGCCGGTGGCTGAGTCCTTCGGCGATCTGGATCCCGCCCTGGACGCACGTGAAGCAGACGTGGAAGAGGGCAAGGAGTGGACCGGCTGGCACAAGATTGAGAAGGATCTGTGGCAGCCCACCGCTGAGAAGAACGGCGGTAAGGAGTACACTCCGCTGACCAAGGAACAGCGCGCTGAGCTGGCGAAGAAGCTTGTTGCTGACACCCAGAAGCTCTACGACGAGGTTCACTCCTCCGAGTTCAAGCTTGAGGCTTTCCAGATTTCTAACGGTGCCAAGGAACTGCTGGATGAGGTGGTCAACACCAAGATTAGCGGTGAGGAAGAGACCTGGTCGCACACTGACCTGTCCGACTTCCAGGGCAATATTGATGGTGCCCGCGTGGCGTATGAGGATGTTCTGCCGATTCTGAAGCAGAAGGACCCGAAGCTGGCTGAGGACATCGCGAAGAAGTTCGACGCTGTGCAGAAGCTGCTGAACCAGCACAAGAAGGGCGATAGCTTCGTTTCCTACGAGGAGCTGACCAAGGAGCAGGTACGTGAGCTCTCCGATGCTGTGGAGGCGCTCTCTGAGCCGGTTTCGAAGATGACTGAGGTTGTGACCGGCGCGGGTACTAAGTAGTATCCCGCCGACTCTCACCTGCCGCGGTATGTGATATCCGCGGGTATGCCGGGTGGGGACTACGGTTGATTCGTGTCTCTGCCCTCGTGTCTCTGCCCGGCACAGGTGCATTTTTCATGCAGTGTTGCTCGCATAGTAGCCGCTGCATTCTTCATCATTCACACACCATACGAAAGGCCTTCCCATGCCTACCGACCCCAACCACCACACCCCGGAAGTAGCTACCGAAGCTAAGCCTGCTGGTACCTCCCGTCGCGGTGCGCTCGGCGCCGCACTGGCTGGTGCCGGTGCTCTGGGTGCTCTCGGAGCGCTCGCCAGCTGCTCCTCCAACTCCAGCGCGCAGACTTCTGCGAGTGCTTCCTCGACTGCGGTGAAGGATTCCCATTCTTTCTACGGTGAGCATCAGAGCGGCATCTCGACTGAGGTGCAGGACCGCATGTATTTTGCGGCGCTGAACCTAAAGACTACCGACCGTGACGAAATCCAGTCCCTGTTCAAGGAGTGGAGTGCCGCTGCTGCGAAGTTGCAGGCGGGCGAGCTGGTGGGCGAGGACCGCTCCTATGAGGCGCCTCCTAAGGACACCGGCGAGGCGATGGACCTGTCTGCCGCGAACCTGACTCTCACCTTTGGTCTGGGTCGTAGCTTCTTCGTTGATGATGAGGGCAAGGATCGCTTCGGCTTTGCCTCTAAGCTCCCGGAGGCGCTGGTCCGCATCCCTCATATGACCGGTGATGCGCTGGAAGATAAGCGTAGCAACGGCGATATTTGCATTCAGGCGTGTGCGGATGACCCGCAGGTGGCGTTCCACGCGATTCGTAACCTGATTCGTATTGCTGGTGGCCGTGCCGTGGTGGCGTGGAATCAGCAGGGCTTCGGTCGTACTTCTTCGACGTCGACGAGCCAGGTGACGGCTCGTAACCTGTTCGGTTTCAAGGACGGTACGAACAACCTGAAGGTGGAGAGCCCGAATCTGCTGAAGAAGCATGTGTGGACTTCGTCCGAGAATTCGGCGAATAACCCGGCGTGGATGGAGGGCGGTAGCTATCTGGCTGCTCGTCGTATCCGCATGAATATTGAGACGTGGGACCGCACCCGTCTGCGTGAGCAGGAGGAGATTGTGGGCCGCACTAAGGTCACTGGCGCGCCGCTGTCTGGTGGCGATGAGTTCACGGCTCCTAATTTTTCGGAGAAGGGCCGCTCGGGTCCTCTGATTCCGGCAGATTCGCATATGCGTCTGATGCACCCGGATCAGAATGATGGTGTGCAGATTCTACGCCGCGGCTACAACTACACGGATGGCGCTGATGAGCTGGGCCGTCTGGACGCTGGCTTGTTCTTCATCGCGTATGTGTGCGATCCGCGCACGCATTTTATTCCGATGCTGAGCACGATGACTTCTTCGGATGCTTTGAGTGAGTATCTGCGTCATACCGGTAGTGCGCTGTTCGCGGTGCCGCCGGGTGTGAAGGATGAGAACGACTACATCTGCTCGGGTCTTTTCAGCTAGCGTGCTGGCTTGTGCATTGTGCACGGTGAAAGCAGGAGGTGTTTTGCCTCCTGCTTTCTTCCGTTAAGGCTCGTGCGGTGGCTGCTTTGCTAGCGGCGGGGTGTTTGGGTTGTCTCTTGGTGGGTTTTGATTGGGGAGGGGACTTTGTCACATATGGGTTCGACACGGGTGCATACTTTGGAAACCAACCGGTAGGCGGGTAGTATTGAGGGAGAAATCACATACGTATTGGGAGACAATGATGACTGCTCAACCCCCGTTTGATCCGGGTACCTACCGCTCCGACGCGGTTCCCTCGGACACTCAAGCTATTTATATTCAGGAAGGCGGCGCTGATTCGCGCGGGATTCTGTTCCATTCGCCGACCAAGCACCCGAAGATTCTGCGTCTGCAGGAGATTATGATTGTCTCCGCGCTGCTCTGCTTGATCCACGGTGTTATTTCCTCATTTGCGCCGGGTAACCTGTCCCCGTTGCAGGGTCTGCCGGAGGTCGGTATTGCAGGCGGTATCGGCCTGCTGATTGTGTCGGCTGTCGTGTATACCTGGGTGTACTTCACGATTCAGAAGGGCAAGCGTCTGGGTCTGACCGTTGGTCTGATTTTTGCAATTCTGGGTGCGTTCGTGGCGATTCTGTCTCTGATTGGTAATGTCATTGACGCTCAGCGCTACGGTTTTGTGCCCCTGTACGCGGCATGGTTCATTGCGAACGTGCTGTGGATTCGTGCTTCTTTCGACCCGGCTGTGAAGCAGGCTCTGAAGTAGAGGCGCCCCTTCAACCCTGTTGTTGAAAAGATATACTCTAGAACGCCCGGATGGACTATCCGGGCGTTCTGCTGTTTACGCTTCCTTCTCTGGTCTAAAATGGATAGGATATGCGCCCGTCGCTTACCCCTGTTCCGCACCCTGTGCGGGCAGCCGGGGAGAGCAGACGGTGCTGCCTAAGGTGTATTACGAGCCAGCCGGCATAGTGCCGGTGGTATGCAGAGAAGAGTGACAATGACCGATTCCGTGCAGGAACACGAGGGTCTTAACGGCCCGGCTCAGGTTCTCGCCCGCATTGCGCAGGTTCTGGAGGAGAACCCCGAGAACGGTTTGGACGCTATCCGTGAGGCTTTTGAGGCTGAGCGTGAGCGTGCCAAGCAGGAGATTCGCGAGAAGGCTAAGGACTTTGACAGCCTCAAGGAGGTGCGCCTGAGCTTCTTCGGTGAGAAGGGCATCATGAGCATCGCTAACCGTCAGATGCGTGATCTTCAGAACCAGCACAAGGGCCCGGTGGGTAAGCTGATGGGTCAGGCTCGTGCCGCCCTGACTGAGGCTATTGAGGCTCGTACCGCTGAGCTGGAGGCTGAGCGTGAGGCTCGCATCCTGGCTGAGGAAGCTGTGGACGTTTCTGCTGCTTCGCCTCGCCGTTCCCTGGGCGGTCGCCACCCGATTGCTCTGATGCAGGAGCGTCTGACTGACATTTTCGTCGGTATGGGTTGGGAAGTTGCTGACGGCCCGGAGCTGGAGTCTGAGTGGTACAACTTTGACGCTCTGAACATTAAGCCGGATCACCCGGCACGCGAAATGCAGGACACTTTCTATGTTGAGCCGAAGAACGCTCACCTGCTGCTGCGCACTCACACTTCGCCGGTGCAGATGCGCTCGCTGCTTTCGCGTGATTTGCCGCTGTACATTGTGTGCCCGGGCCAGGTGTACCGCACCGATGAGCTGGACGCGACCCACACCCCGGTCTTCCACCAGATTGAGGGCCTTGCCGTGGATAAGGGCCTGACGATGGCTGATCTGAAGGGCACCCTGGAGTACATGGCACGCGCCATGTTCGGTGAGGACGCTAAGATTCGCCTGCGTCCGAACTTCTTCCCGTTCACTGAGCCTTCCGCTGAGCTGGATTTGTGGCACCCGAACGCTAAGGGCGGCCCGCAGTGGATTGAGTGGGGCGGCTGCGGCATGGTGAACCCGAATGTTCTGCGTGCTGCGGGTATTGATCCTGAGGAGTACTCGGGCTTCGCTTTCGGTATGGGTATTGAACGTACCCTCATGTTCCGTAACAACGTCGCCGACATGCATGACATGGTTGAAGGCGACATCCGTTTCTCTGAGCAGTTCGGGATGGAGATCTAAATTATGCGTGTACCCCTGTCATGGCTGCGCGAGTTTGTGCCTGTAGCTGAGGATGCTTCGGCTGAAGATTTGATGGCAACCCTGGTGAAGGTTGGCCTGGAAGAAGAAGACGTTCACCGCCCCTCTGATGAGCTGTCCGGCCCGATTGTGGTTGGTCAGGTGCTCTCTATGGAGCCTGAGACCCACTCGAACGGCAAGACCGTGAACTGGTGCCAGGTGCGTGTGGTTCCGGAGGGTCAGGAGCAGACTCTGACCGGTAAGGGCATTGAGCCTTCCGGCGTTCAGGGCATTATTTGTGGTGCCCACAATTTCAAGCCCGGCGACAAGGTTGTTGTGACCCTGCCCGGCGCTGTTCTGCCCGGTGGTTTCGCGATTACCGCCCGTAAGACCTACGGCCACAAGTCGGCTGGCATGATTGCTTCGACTCGTGAGCTGGGTATTGGCGATGATCACGGCGGCATTCTGGTGCTTTCGACTCTGGGCCTGGACCCGGAGGTTGGCACCGACGCAATGGAACTACTGGGCCTGTACGATCAGGCTGCTGAGGTGAACGTGACCCCGGACCGCGGTTACGCGTTCTCTCTGCGCGGTATTGCTCGCGAGTGGTGCCACGCTACCGGTTCTTCCTTCGAGGATTTTGTGCTGGCGTACGGCGAGCGCGCCCCGGAGGCGAACGAGTCCGGTCACCCGGTTTCTCTGCGTGATGACGCCCCGATTCACGGTAACCCCGCATGCACTCGCTTTGTGATGCGTGAGGTGTCGGGTGTTAAGGCGGATGCGCCGGTTCCGACCTGGATGTCTTCGCGTCTGCGTCTGGCGGGTGTGCGCTCGCTGTCGCTGCCGGTGGATATTTCGAACTACGTGATGTTGGAGACCGGTCAGCCTCTGCACTTCTACGATGCTGACAAGGTTCAGGGTGAGATTGTGGTGCGTCGCGCCGTTGCCGGTGAGAAGCTGGTGACCCTGGACGGTGTTGAGCGTACCCTGCACCCCGAGGATATTGTCATTGCTGATGATTCCGGCGTAATTGGTCTTGCCGGTGTGATGGGCGGCGCCTCGACTGAGGTGACTGATTCGACCACCCGCATTCTGGTGGAGTCTGCTCGTTTTGATGAGGTGTCGGTGGCTCGTACTGCTCGCCGTCACAAGCTGATTTCTGAGTCCTCGAAGCGTTTTGAGCGTGGCGTGGATCCGCAGATTCAGGCTGCGGCTGCTCAGCGTGCGGTTGAGCTGCTGGTTGAGCTGGCTGGCGCTCAGGCTGAGCCGGGCGTTACCGATGTGTCTCTCGGCTATGAGCCGGTCGTGATTGATCTGCCCGCTGATTACACCGCCGGTCGTATTGGCGTGGATTACTCGCCGGAGCAGATCGAGTCCTGCCTGCGTGAGATCGGTTGTACGGTGGAGCGTACCGAGTCTGGTTACGCGGTGACTGTCCCGTCGTGGCGTACTGATCTGCGTGCGAAGGAGGATCTGACTGAGGAGATCGCACGTATTGACGGCTACGAGAACATCCCCTCGACTCTGCCGGTGGCTCCTGCCGGTCGCGGTTACACTCCGGAGCAGGCGGGTAAGCGTCGTGCGCTGAACGCGCTGGCGGCTGCGGGTCTGACTGAGGTTTTCGCGTACCCCTTCGTGTCGGCTGATGCGAACAACCTGTGGTCGGCTCCGTGGGTGAGCACCCCTGAGAACCCGGTGACTGAGGTTCCTTCGATTCGCCTGGAGAACCCGATTTCTTCGGCTGAGGGCTGGATGCGCCGCTCGCTGCTGCCAGGCCTGGTTGAGGATCTGAAACGTAACCTGTCTCGCGGTTTCAAGAACCTGGCTATTTTTGAGGCGGGTCACGTGTTCATTCCGGGTGAGCAGCTGGGTTCGGAGTCTATTCCGCCGCTGGGTGCTCGTCCTTCGGATGAGGTACTGGCTGATTTGAATGCCGGTATTCCGCATCAGCCTACTTTCATTGCTGGCCTGTTTGCCGGTACTGAGCATGAGGTGATGCCCGGTGCTGCTCCGCGCGCTTACGATTGGCGTGACGCTCTGGATGCTGTGCGTCTGGTTGCTGGCGCTGTTTCGGCTGAGATTCAGATGCGTAACGGTGTGCATACTGCGTTCCACCCGGGCCGTGTGGCTGAGGTTCTGAATGCTGCCGGTGAGCGTGTTGGTTTTGCTGGTGAGCTGCACCCGAAGCTTCTGCAGGAGCTGAACCTGCCTGAGCGTACCTGTGCGTTCGAGCTGGATTTCTCGGCGCTGTTTGCGGCTCGTGTTGAGGCGCGTCAGGCTACTCCGGTGCTGACTTTCCCGGCTGCTACTCAGGACGTAGCGCTTCTGGTGGACCGCGATCTGCCTGCTTCTGAGGTGGAGCGTGTTCTGCGTGAGGGCGCTGGTGAGCTACTGGAGGATATCCGCGTCTTTGACGATTACCGCGGTGTCGGTATTGATGAGTCGAAGAAGTCTTTGGCGTTTGCTCTGCGTTTCCGCGCGCCGGATCGTACGCTGACTGCTGATGAGGCGTCGGCTGCTCGTGAGGCTGCTGTGGCTGCGGCTGTTGAGCAGCTGGGTGCGGAACCGCGTGTCTAACCGGTCTGACCCTATGGCGTAATGCCTAGTGCTGACGGGGTGGGAGTTGTTGGCTCCCACCCCGTAGCTTTTGGTGTTGTGTAGCGGGTTTACCGGTGGGGTTGGTTTATGAAGCGTTGATAAGCGCTTTCGTTGGTGAACTCATGTGGTTATGGGTACCCTAGAAGATAGATGAAGTGAGGGAGAGAGTAATGGCTAATCGAGAGAACTCGCGCGAGCAGGATGAGCTGTCACAGTCGGAGGTCGAAGAAACCTACTTTGAAGATTCTGAGTATGGTGATTCTCAGTACGAGGATTCTGAATATGAGGAGTACGACGAGTACGAGGATTACGACGATGAGGAAGAGAACTCCTCTCTTTTCGCGATGAGTGAGGAAGAGCTGGATGACCGTCCGGGCGTGAACTGGCTGTCGGTTCTTTCTGCTGCTGTTGCGGTTATTCTTTCCATTGTTTTGGCTGTTGTGGGTGTCCGTGCTTTTGCGTCGGTGAATAATAACGCTGAGTATGCCGGTAAGAGCTGGGTTATTCAGGGCACCTACCAGGATCTGACTCCTGACCTGATTACGAAGGGTAATGTGGCTCGTTATAAGGGCAATTTGCCGGCTGATGACGCGCTGAACGGTAAGACCTATGTGTCGAACCTGAAGGATAAGTATCAGGTGACTTCGGGGGCTCCGATTGAGTTCCGCGGTTCGCAGACTGGTGATGTTCCCTCCGAGTTCCCGCGTGAGGTGGATGGCCTGCTGGTGGAGAAGAACGGAAACCTCGAGGTTGTCTACACCGCTGAGAAGGGCACGTTGAAGCCTGTGACTGAGGCAAGCGTGAATGCTGAGCGTTTTGCCGGTATCGCAAGTATTGTTGGTGCGGTGCTGGTGCTTTTGCTGGGTCTGGGTTTTGCTGTGTGGCTGAACCGCCGTTCGCGCGATGTCGAGTATGAGGATCTGGACGGTCTGGTGGAGGACGAGCGCTAGGCGTTCTGAATCCTAAGGACTGACCGGTCAAGGTTTTGTTGAGGGAGCCTGTTTCTGGCGCACGTGGTGTGCTGGAGGCGGGCTCCTTTTTCGTGCTCGCGTACCGGGGGTTTCTTGATCGGTGCGGCGCCCCAGCCCACAATATTCTTGCACGCTATGCATTCATTGCGAGGTTATGCGCCCGAATGTGTAGATACACGCTACATTCGCGGCGTTTTGCGTGACAGCTGGTGAGATAAACCCTGAAATTTCCCCCATATCTTGGAATAATCCGTATTTGGTGCGCATATTTATGTGCATATGTATTATCTTGGGTAGTAAAGAATGTTGCGCTGCGCCACCGTTGGGCAGCTCCGTTCTGAATTCGTGATTGGCACCGTAGGAAGAAGAGATATTATGCCTTTCCCCTCGACCAAGATCGCGCGTCAGGCACGCATCGTTGAATTGCTGCAGACCCGACGTGTCCGCTCCCAGGCTGAACTGGCGCAGTACCTGACCGATGATGGTATGAAGGTTACTCAGGCGACCCTTTCCCGTGATCTTGTTGAAATTGGCGCTGAGCGCATCCGCGATGAAGGCGCCGGCCTGATTTATGCTGTGCCGAATTACCCTGCCCGTCGTGGCGGTGGTACTGCACCTGATGCCCGTATGATTTCCCTGTTTAAGGAACTGCTGATTACCGCTGAGGGTTCGGCAAATATTACGGTTCTGCGTACTCCTCCGGGTGCTGCGCAGTTCTTGGCGTCGTCGATTGATCAGGGCGGTCTTGAAGCGATTATGGGCACTATTGCCGGTGACGATACGGTCATAGTGGTTACTCGTGACCCCAATGGCGGGGCTGCGCTTGCCGAGAGCTTCTTGGATTGGTCTGCTGCTCAGTAGTAGCTGGGGCGTATCTTGCGCTGTTCTTCTGATGTTTCGGGGGAGCGGTTGAGGGTACGCCCTTCTGCTGTCTTCGGGCTCTTTGCCGGGCTTCTAGCTCGGCTTCTCCTCTTCTAGATATACCGATTTTTCTGTGGTGAGAGTTTTCTATCATGTCTGAAATGCACGATTCAGCGAACAATATTGCCTACCTGTTGGCGGAGGCTGCTTCTGATGCCGGGGCTAAGGCGGCTTTGGCGATTCCGGCTTCTGACTCTGCTGATGTGCAGGTGGTGAGCTACGCGCAGTTGGCGTCCGCTACCGCGCAGGTTCAGCGTCATTTGGCGGCGCTCGGTGTTGAGCGCGGTGACCGTGTGGCGTTGTCTATGCCGAATGTGGCGTTGATGCCGGCACTGTATTACGGCATTGTGGCTGCGGGTGCGATTTGTGTTCCGTTGAATCCGCTGTTGTCGGGTGCTGAGCTGGAGTATCATCTGCGCGATAGCGGAGCGAAGGTGCTTTTTGCTTTTGCGGGTACTCGTCTGGCGTCGGAGGCTTCCTCGACGGTGCCGGTGAAGAACGGCTCGATTCGTTGCGAGATTTTCACCGGGGGAGAGGGCTCACCGATGGCTCCTTTTGATGGGCTGTCCGATGCGGTGCTGGAGCCTGTCCCGGTGGCGGCGAGTGACCCGGCGATTATTCTGTACACCTCGGGTACGACGGGCCGCCCGAAGGGTGCGACGCTGACTCACGCGAATATCCTCTCGAATGCTCGTAGTTGCGTGAGCGTTTTTGGTTTCACCGCTGAGGACGTCATTTTTGGCGGTCTTCCGCTGTTCCACGCGTTTGGTCAGACGGTGTCGATGAACGCGGCGTTTGCGGCGTCGGCTACGGTTGCTTTGCTGCCGCGTTTTACCCCTGATGGTGCGCTGAATCTGATGGAGCGTGCGGGGGTGTCGGTGTTGGCGGCGGTCCCGAGCATGTATGTGTCGTTAGCGGCGGCGCTGGAGGCTGAGCCTGAGCGTGCGCGCTCGCTGCGTGGTCGCATCCGTTTCGGTATTTCGGGCGGTTCGCCGTTGCCTGCGCCGGTGCATTCTGCGTTGAAAACGCTGATTGAGTGCCCGGTGTATGAGGGCTACGGTTTGAGTGAGACGTCGCCGGTGGTTTCGTTTAATCAGGCGGAGTTTGGCATGGTGCTCGGTTCGGTGGGTCGTGTGCTGCCGGGCGTGCAGGTGCAGGTCCGTTGCCCGGAAGGTTCTGAGTGCACGCCGGGTGTGAGCGGTCAGCTGTGGGTGCGCGGTGAGAATGTGATGGCTGGCTACTGGAATAATCCGGCGGCTACTGCTGAGGTTTTTGACGGCGAGTGGTTTGCGACCGGCGATGTTGCTCGTGTTGATGAGCAGGGCAATATTTTTATTGTGGATCGTATTAAGGACATGGTTCTGCGTAACGGCTATTCGGTGTATCCGCGTGAGATTGAGGATGTTCTCTATACCCATGAGCAGGTGCAGTCGGTAGCGGTGTTGGGTGTGCCGGATGAGCGCGTGGGCGAGGAGGTCGTCGCCGTGGTGATGCCGCGTCCGGGTGCTGATGAGGGTGTGCTGCAGGCGGAGTTGAATGCGTTGGCGCGTACTCGTTTGGCGGCGTATAAGTATCCTCGCCGCTACGTGATGGTGGAGAGCATGCCGCTGGGCCCGACCGGCAAGATTCTTAAGCGTGACTTGCGGGTTTTGATTCAGCGGGGCTAATCCCGGTAGACGGTTCTTGGTGTTCATCTGAGGACAACCGCGGGTGAAGGGGGTAGAATCTTGTAGGCGGCTTCTACCGCGTTATTGTTCCCGAGTGTTTTTTCCGGGGCTATCCCCTTCACGAAAGAGAGAGCATGAGCGTTCCCGCTTCTGAGGCTTCGCGAACCCCTATTGAGCAGTTGATTCCGGCTGCTTGCGCTACGATTCCGAATTACCCGCACGAGGGTATCCTCTTTTACGATGTGACCACTCTCTTCGCTAATGCTGAGGTGTTCAAGGCGTGCATTGATGAGCTGGCTGCTCGTTTTGAGGGTCAGTTTGATGTGGTGGCTGGTGTTGAGGCTCGCGGTTTCTTGCTGGCTTCTGCGCTCGCGTACGCTACCGGTACTGGCGTTATGACGGTCCGTAAGGCGGGTAAGCTTCCGCGTGAGACGTACCGTGAGGAGTATGCGCTGGAGTACGGTAGCGCGGCGATTGAGATTCACTGTAATGATTTCGCGCCGGGCACTCGTGTTCTTCTGCTGGATGATCTGCTGGCGACTGGCGGTACCCTGGTGGCTGCCGCGAAGCTGGTGGAGCGTGCGAACCTGAAGGTTGCCGGCGTTGGCGCTCTTCTGGAGCTGGATGGTCTGGGCGGCCGTGAGGCGCTGGACGGTTACCGTCTTGAGACGCTGAGCTTGGTGTCTGAGTACCCGTTGCCGTCGAAGTAGTTTTATAGAGTGTGAGGCTGACCGCCCTTTGGGTGTGCGCAGCCGATATTGACGAGGGGTGCCCCGCCGGTTGAGCCGGTGGGGCACTTTGCTGTGTATGCCTGTGTGGGTTTTATGCGGGGGTAATATTTCTGCCCTTCGGAGCCTGTCCTGTAAAATAGTGACCCGTATTTTTGGGTGTCTGTCGCACCCTGTCTTTGAGGCACCATAGGTTTAAGGAGCTTACGTGTCATCTGAATCTCTACCCCAGCAGCCTGCTGATTCTTCGGCGGCTGAGAAGCTGTTTGCTGAGCAGATGGCTGCGGAGCGTGAGTATGTTGCTCGCGTGTATGCTCGCCTGGATGAGCTCCGTGAGGAGACGGCTGAGAAGCTGGCTGCTGTGCGTAAGAATCAGGCGGTGGGCGGTCATCAGAACCGTTCGGAGCGTGACTCTTTTGCTACTCACTATGAGGATCGTTTGGCGCAGCTGAATGCTGTGGATTCTCGTCTGACGTTTGGCCGCCTGGATATGGATCGTGAGGGCGCCGATGCGGTGCGTTATATCGGTCGTATTGGTATTACGGATAGCAATCAGCAGCGTTTGCTGATGGACTGGCGTGCTCCGGAGGCGGGTACGTTCTATCAGGCGACTGCTTTCCACTCGATGGGTGTGCGCCGCCGCCGTCACCTGATGCTTGAGGGCCGCACTGTCGTAAATATTGAGGATGAGGTCTTCGATTCGGAGATGCTGCAGGATGAGGACGCCCTCCACGGTGAGGGCGCTCTGCTTGCGGCGTTGAATAAGAAGCGTACCGGCCGCATGGGCGATATTGTGGCGACGATTCAGGCTGAGCAGGATGCGATTATCCGCTCGGAGCTGCCGGGCGTGCGTGTTGTGCAGGGTGGTCCGGGTACCGGTAAGACTGCTGTGGCGCTGCATCGTGCGGCGTACCTGCTGTATACGAACCGTGAGCGCCTGTCGAAGGCTGGCGTGCTGGTGGTTGGTCCGTCGAATTCGTTCATGTGGTATATCGAGCGTGTGCTTCCTTCGCTGGGTGAGACCGGCGTGGTGATGTCTTCGTTGGCGACCCTGTATCCGGGTCTGCGTGCTGTGCCTGAGAAGGACCGTGCGGTTGCCGCGTTGAAGGGCGATTTGCGCATGGTGAAGGTTATTAAGCGTGCGGTGGCGGATCGTCAGAAGGTGCCGGCTCAGGTTCAGCGTCTGAATGTTGAGGGCACTGATGTTGAGCTGACTCCGGAGATGGTTCGTTCGGCTCGTTCTCGTGCTCGTTCGACGGGCAAGCCGCATAATGAGGCTCGTGAGACGTTCGTGAAGATTCTGTTGAAGGAGCTGACCGCGAAGCTGGATGATCAGCTGAACCGTGCGGCGGGTCGTGTGGTGGAGCGTCCGTATCTGCAGGATGATGTGCGTGCCTCGATGGATGTGCGCCGTGCCTTGAACCTGGCGTGGATGCCGCTGTCACCGGAGACTCTGTTGCGCTCGCTGTTCTCGAAGCCGCACTATCTGGAGTCTGCGACTCGTGAGTTGTCGAAGGCTGAGCGTGAGCTGCTGGCTCGCCCGGCGGATGCCCCTTTCACGGAGGCTGATGTTCCTCTGTTGGATGAGGCTGCTGAGCTTTTGGGTGATTTTTCGAAGGTGACCGGTGCGGCTGCTGCGGCTCGTGCTGCGGCGGAGCATCGCGCGAACCTTGAGAATGCGGCGAAGGCTCTGGAGAATGTTCACCAGTCGCTGGAGGATATTGGCGCTGATGGCGTGATTACTCCTGAGCAGATTGCGATGATGAATGAGGTTCGTGGCGAGCGTATGACTGCTGCGGCTGCGGCGTCGGCTGATCGTACGTGGGCGTATGGCCATATTGTGGTGGATGAGGCTCAGGAGCTCTCGCCCATGCAGTGGCGTCTGCTGATGCGTCGTTGCCCGATGAAGTCGTTCACGATTGTGGGCGATATTGCTCAGGCTTCTTCTGCTGCGGCTGCTTCCTCGTGGTCGCAGGCGTTGGAGCCGTTTGTCGGTGATCGTTTCACTCTGGAGGAGCTGACGATTAATTACCGTACTCCGGCTCAGATTGCGGAGGCGGCGGTGTCGGTTGCTCAGGCTGCTGGCTATGAGGTGTCTGCGCCTCGTGCTGTGCGTGAGGGCCGTTGGGCTCCGCTGGTTCATGAGGTTGCTTCCGAGTCTGTTGTGGAGCAGACCGTGGCTGTGGTCAGTGAGGAGGTCGCTCATTCGGGTGGCGCTCTGATTGGTGTGGTGTGCCCGCCGAGCCTGTATGTTCAGACGGCTCAGGCTGTGGCTCGTGCCCATGCTGATCGTACGGGTACCGCGCAGACTGCGTTGGAGAATCAGGTGCTGGTTCTGACTCCGTGGGAGGCGAAGGGCCTGGAGTTTGATGTTGTGGTGATTGTTGAGCCGCAGCAGCTGATTGATGATGCTGATGGTGCTGTGGGTGATTTGTACGTGTCGATGACTCGTCCGACTCAGCGCCTGCACATGGTGGGTTCGCGGATGCCCGCGGGTCTGTAGCCTGGTGGCTTGTGTAGCCTCTATCTGTTATTTCTGTGAGCCGGTGCCGCACCGGTTTGGGCGCTCGCTTGGGTTTTTCTGAGCGTTTGGGCTGGTGCGGTGCTAGGCTTGTTACATATTTTGTTCGAGCGCCTTCGGGCGTTGTTACCTTGTGAATGGGAGAAGCATGTCTGCCGAGATCCTCAACGCGCAGCATAATGACGATACCTTCGAGAATATTTGGCAGGAGCTGAAGTGGCGCGGCCTGGTGCACGTGAGCACTGACGAGGCTGCTCTGGAGAAGGCGCTGAGCGAGGAGAGCCTGACTTTCTATACGGGTTATGATCCGACTGCGGCTTCTTTGCACCTGGGTCACTTGGTGCAGCTGCTGGTGATGCGTCGTCTGCAGCTGGCTGGTCACAAGCCGCTGGGTCTGGTGGGTGGTTTCACCGGTTTGATTGGTGATCCGCGTCAGACTTCTGAGCGTGTGCTGAACTCTCCTGAGGTTGTTGCTGAGTGGGTTAAGTCTCTGCGCGCTCAGATTGAGCGTTTCCTCTCTTTCGAGGGTGAGAACGCTGCCCGCATGGTGAATAACCTGGACTGGAGCGGTCAGATGTCTGCTCTGCAGCTGCTGCGCGATGTTGGTAAGCATTTCCGCGTGGGCACCATGGTGAAGAAGGAGATTGTTGCGAAGCGCCTGAACTCTGATGAGGGCATTTCGTACACCGAGTTCTCGTACCAGATTCTGCAGGGCCTGGACTTCTTGGAGCTGAACCGTCGTTTCGGTTGTACTCTGCAGACCGGTGGTTCTGATCAGTGGGGTAACCTGACGAGCGGTACTGAGCTGATTCGTAAGGTGGAGGGTAAGAGCGTTCACGCTATTGGTACTCCGCTGATTACTAACTCTGATGGCACTAAGTTCGGTAAGAGTGAGGGTAACGCTATTTGGCTGAACCCGCAGATGTGCTCGCCGTATGCTTTCTACCAGTTCTGGCTGAACACTGCGGATGCGGATGTGGTGGATCGTCTGAAGGTCTTTACGTTCTTGACTCGTGCTGAGATTGCTGAGTTTGCGGAGAAGGTTGAGAAGGAGCCGTTTAAGCGTGAGGCTCAGAAGACTCTGGCGTACCTGGTGACTTCGCTAGTTCACGGTACTGAGGCTACTGATCAGGCTGTGGCTGCTTCGGAGGCTTTGTTCGGTAAGGGCGATTTCGCTGCTCTGGATGAGGCTACCTTGGAGTCTGTGGTTGCGGAGCTTCCTTCTGCGAAGCTGACCGAGGATCGTCTGGACATGATTTCTGTTCTGACTGAGCTGGGCTTTGCGAAGTCTAACTCTGAGGCTCGTCGCATTCTGAAGGAGGGCGGCGCTTCGGTGAACGGCGTGAAGGTTCAGGGCGAGGACGCAGCTATTTCTAAGGATGATCTGCTGCACGGTCGTTTTGCGATGGTTCGCCGTGGCAAGAAGAACCAGGGTGCTGTAGAGCTGATTTAATACAGCGCTAATCTAGTCTTCTCGATACATATAGAAAGGGGAGGGGCTCTTCTCTGCTGAGCGTTGAGTACTGGGTGTTCGGTACTGAATGTTCGGTGGGGGAGTGCCCCTCCTTTTCTGTTCCCTCTATACGTTCCCTATATACACAGAGCCCCTCCGTTAGGAAGGGGCTCTTCTTGTATCGTTCTGCTGCCACCTGCCACCTGCCACCTGCCACCTGCCACCTGGTTCTGTGCCTGTCTTTGTTTACGAGGGCCTTTGTTTACGGGGGCTTTGGGGCACCTTGCGTCTCTGTTTTCGGGCTCCAGCGGCCTTCAGGGAGGGAAATTCGCAGATTTTTGAGGTTTTTTGGAAGTTTTTAAAGATTTTTTACCACCCATAAAACGCCCTGACTAGGTATTTTGGTGTCTGGAAGGGTATCTGAGACTCTTTCAAGGCCTTGTTTGTGGTCTACTTCACCCTATTTCGGGTTGCAGACCCATTTCGGCATCTGTATAGTTGTATGAGTCGCCGCGGCGAGGAGGAAAAAACGAAGAACTTCTTCGGTGTTTCTCCTAGTCAGAAGCGGTTGAATGACTTTCAATTGTATAGTGTTTTGGTTTCTTGCTTGAAGGAAATCCGGGTCGCCTGATTGGTGATAATGGAAGAGTTTAGGAAAGAAACTTTGTGGTGTGAATCACGGAAAACGGATTTGCATGGCAAACGAAACGCTGGTATAGTTGATTGGGTTGCCGCGGGAACGCGGTAGCGATGAAAAAACATGAATGACCGTTCAACGGTAAGACTTCTCAAATAGAGTAAGTTGAGGTGTTGAATCGGTGTGTTGCTTGAGAACTCAATAGTGTGCTTTGTTCAATAAAATCACCGAATGGTGATGGAAACTGAAACTAATACCAAATATTTATTGATATTTGATAATCATCAAATGGTTTCAAATTTAGTCAGCTTGAGTCACGCACCCCCGTGTGTGATTCGCTGTTTGAGATCAGATTATCAAGCTTTTCTATTTTTCAACGGAGAGTTTGATTCTGGCTCAGGACGAACGCTGGCGGCGTGCTTAACACATGCAAGTCGAACGATGAAGCCTAGCTTGCTAGGTGGATTAGTGGCGAACGGGTGAGTAATACGTGAGTAACCTACCTTTAACTCTGGGATAAGCCTGGGAAACTGGGTCTAATACCGGATACGACCAATCTCCGCATGGGGTGTTGGTGGAAAGCGTTATGTAGTGGTTATAGATGGGCTCACGGCCTATCAGCTTGTTGGTGAGGTAATGGCTCACCAAGGCGACGACGGGTAGCCGGCCTGAGAGGGTGACCGGCCACACTGGGACTGAGACACGGCCCAGACTCCTACGGGAGGCAGCAGTGGGGAATATTGCACAATGGGCGCAAGCCTGATGCAGCGACGCCGCGTGAGGGATGACGGCCTTCGGGTTGTAAACCTCTGTTAGCAGGGAAGAAGAGAGATTGACGGTACCTGCAGAGAAAGCGCCGGCTAACTACGTGCCAGCAGCCGCGGTAATACGTAGGGCGCGAGCGTTGTCCGGAATTATTGGGCGTAAAGAGCTTGTAGGCGGTTTGTCGCGTCTGCTGTGAAAGGCCGGGGCTTAACTCCGTGTATTGCAGTGGGTACGGGCAGACTAGAGTGCAGTAGGGGAGACTGGAATTCCTGGTGTAGCGGTGGAATGCGCAGATATCAGGAGGAACACCGATGGCGAAGGCAGGTCTCTGGGCTGTAACTGACGCTGAGAAGCGAAAGCATGGGGAGCGAACAGGATTAGATACCCTGGTAGTCCATGCCGTAAACGTTGGGCACTAGGTGTGGGGGACATTCCACGTTTTCCGCGCCGTAGCTAACGCATTAAGTGCCCCGCCTGGGGAGTACGGCCGCAAGGCTAAAACTCAAAGAAATTGACGGGGGCCCGCACAAGCGGCGGAGCATGCGGATTAATTCGATGCAACGCGAAGAACCTTACCAAGGCTTGACATATACTGGACCGCATCAGAGATGGTGTTTCCCTTCGGGGCTGGTATACAGGTGGTGCATGGTTGTCGTCAGCTCGTGTCGTGAGATGTTGGGTTAAGTCCCGCAACGAGCGCAACCCTCGTTCTATGTTGCCAGCACGTTATGGTGGGGACTCATAGGAGACTGCCGGGGTCAACTCGGAGGAAGGTGGGGATGACGTCAAATCATCATGCCCCTTATGTCTTGGGCTTCACGCATGCTACAATGGCCGGTACAGAGGGTTGCGATACTGTGAGGTGGAGCTAATCCCTAAAAGCCGGTCTCAGTTCGGATTGGGGTCTGCAACTCGACCCCATGAAGTCGGAGTCGCTAGTAATCGCAGATCAGCAACGCTGCGGTGAATACGTTCCCGGGCCTTGTACACACCGCCCGTCAAGTCACGAAAGTTGGTAACACCCAAAGCCGGTGGCCTAACCCTTTTGGGAGGGAGCCGTCTAAGGTGGGATTGGCGATTGGGACTAAGTCGTAACAAGGTAGCCGTACCGGAAGGTGCGGCTGGATCACCTCCTTTCTAAGGAGCACATTTAGTTGGCCATGCTGTCCGCGAGTGTCGGGTGGGTGGTTTTGCTCATGGGTGGAATGTTGGTTTTGGGTTGGATGAGGCGCATTGTTGGGTTTTGGGGTAACACATTGTGTTGTTCCTTTGTTTGCCTGGCATGGTGATGATGCAAATGTTTTTGTTTGTGTTGTTGTTGTGTTGTGGGTTGTTGTTTGAGAACTATATAGTGGACGCGAGCATCTTCTGGAATTTGCGTTGAATCAATGCTTTGGTGTTGGTTTGATTGTTGATTTTAGATTCTTATTTTTCTTGATTGTGTGTAAGTTATTAAGGGCACACGGTGGATGCCTTGGCATTAAGAGCCGATGAAGGACGTGTGAATCTGCGATAAGCCTCGGGGAGCCGATAACTGGGCTGTGATCCGAGGATTTCCGAATGGGGAAACCTGGCTCATCTTCATGGTGAGTTACCGCCAGCTGAATGTATAGGCTGGTTGGGGGGAACGCGGGGAAGTGAAACATCTCAGTACCCGCAGGAAGAGAAAATAAAGTAATGATTCTGTGAGTAGTGGCGAGCGAAAGCGGAAGAGACTAAACCTGTGGTGTGTGATAGCGGTTAGGCGTTGCATCATGGGGGTTGTGGGAGTCACAGTGGCAGTTCTAACTGGCTGCCGGCATGATGTTCAGGATGGTAGGTGAACGACTTGGAATGGTCGGCCGTAGAGGGTGAGAGTCCCGTAATCGAAATTGTTCTGTCCGTGGTGTGGCCACCCGAGTAGCACGGGGCTCGTGGAATCTCGTGTGAATCTGCCAGGACCACCTGGTAAGTCTAAATACTTCTTAATGACCGATAGTGAATCAGTACCGTGAGGGAATGGTGAAAAGTACCCCGGGAGGGGAGTGAAATAGTACCTGAAACCGTGTGCTTACAAGCCGTTGGAGCCTTTTGGGGTGACAGCGTGCCTTTTGAAGAATGAGCCTGCGAGTTAGTGTTATGTCGCGAGGTTAACCCGTGTGGGGTATCCGTAGCGAAAGCGAGTCTGAATAGGGCGTTTGAGTGGCATGACCTAGACCCGAAGCGGAGTGATCTATCCATGGCCAGGTTGAAGCGACGGTAAGACGTCGTGGAGGACCGAACCCACTTCAGTTGAAAATGGAGGGGATGAGCTGTGGATAGGGGTGAAAGGCCAATCAAACTCTGTGATAGCTGGTTCTCCCCGAAATGCATTTAGGTGCAGCGTTACGTGTTTCTTGCCGGAGGTAGAGCTACTGGATGGCCGATGGGCCTTCACGGGTTACTGACGTCAGCTAAACTCCGAATGCCGGTAAGTGAGAGCGTAGCAGTGAGACAGTGGGGGATAAGCTTCATTGTCGAGAGGGAAACAGCCCAGACCACCAA